>JADMIH010000050.1 GCA_015478675.1 Chloroflexota bacterium
CCTCCATTTCCGCTCTTTTTGCAACTCGATTCTCAATTTAGTTGCATCCAATGCTCTCCAGACCTCTCCCTACCGGGGCACGCTGCTCACACGTAGCGGTTTGTCCTGTAGACGTTTGTCTTTCTTTATGAGAGGTCGACATGGTGCAATTAGCCTTCCTCCAAGTATTGCAGATCGCAACCGTCCTGAGCTGTGCCCCGCTCCTGCGCGGTGTTATTAACCGGCTGAAAGCCATCGTACAGTCCAAGCGCGGGCCGAGCATCTGGCAACCGTATCGCGACTTGTGGAAGTTACTGCGGAAGGGACGTGTCGTTTCGGAGCATGCTTCCTGGGTCTTCCATGTGGCACCCATCTTCAGCTTCATCACCCCGCTGGTCGTCGCCATGCTCATCCCGGTCTTGACCGCCTACCCGCTCCCATACGCTTTCATGGGTGATATGCTGGCTGGCGGCTTTATTCTTTCATTGGGGGGCTTTTTTACCTCATTGGCCGCAATGGACACGGCCAGCGCATTCGGCGGTATGGGCAGCAGCCGCGCACGCGTTGTTTCCTTCCTGGCAGAGCCGGTTGTGATCCTCGTGCTCTTCGGCGTCACACTGATCGCGCAAGCCACGATCCCTTTCGCTGTCAACCAGACGCTCATCTCGGCGGCCTACCTGTTTAATCCAGCTCACTGGCTGCTGGCCGCTGCTCTATTCATGGTAATCCTGGCGGAGAGCGGGCGTATTCCGGTGGATAATCCCGCCAGCACCTTCGAGCTTTCTATGATCGAAGCATCACGCACCTTGGAATATTCCGGCCAGGAATTGGCACTGATGGAATGGGGTGGGGCCATGCGCTTCTTCGTACTGCTCACCATTCTGCTCAATGTGTTAACGGCCCCCTGGGGACTCGCGCCAGATGGCGGTACGACTGTTCTCACGGTGCTGATAGCCCTGGGGACATTACTCTTCAAGATGCTGGTTATTTGCTGTGTGATCGTAGTGATCGAGTCGTCGATTGCCAAGTGGCGCTTCTTCCGTATCCCGGAATTTCTCGGCTCGGCATTGATTCTCGCTGCCCTGGCTCTTGTCTCTTTTTATCTGATCCATGCAGCCTAGCATGATTTCACCTTTATGAGACGGCGGCATGCCCGCAGTGCGTTGATTCGCCCAGGGTGTGTCTACGTATACCGTAGGAGTTAATAAGCCTATGCGTCCTTTCGATTCAGTGACGTTAGCAACGATACTGGCCGGTACACCATCCGTTGTCGCTGTGCAGATTCTGCAAATACTCGGTGCGTTGCTCTTGTTAACAGCGTTTGCTACAGTGGCATCGCGGCTGCTCTTCGGGGCTATTCGTGCCTATGCAGTTCAATCGCTGGTATTGGGATTGATTGCTGCTGTGGTTGGGTACTTCACCGGCAGCACCGACCTCTATATCGTCGCGGTGCTGACCATCGTCGTGAAATGCGGGGCCATCGTCTGGATTCTACGTAACGTGACCAGTCGCCTCCACATGCAGCGCGAGGTGCGGCCTTACCTGACTATCCCAGCTTCACTGCTGGTCTGTGTCTTGCTCACTCTGCTGGCCTTTTTCGTTTCACCGGCAGTCGTGGCCCCAGGCACGTTCTTAAATGAACCGCCCCTGGTCATCTCTATCGCTATGGTCCTGATCGGACTGTTCATCCTGAGCAGTCGGCGGCACGCGGTCGCCCAGGTCATCGGGTTACTGACGATCGAGAACGGGTTGTTTTCGGGCGCGATCGCCATCGCATACGGTATGCCGCTCATTGTGGAGTTCGGTATTCTCTTTGACATCCTGATCGCGGTGATTGTCATGAGCTTGCTGGTGACGCTCATCCATCGCGAGCTCATTAGTGCCGATACCGCTGACCTGCGGCGACTGAAAGGATAAGCGCGTATGCTGCTCACCACTTTGCTGCTCATGCCGCTGCTGGCAGGTGGCATTTGCTTGATTGCGCCGGGCCGTCGCTGGCTGGAATCGGTCACTATCATCGGCACCGCGACCGTGCTGGTACTCGCGGGAATCGCGACCCAGCAAGTAACGCTCTCTGGACACATCAGTGAGCTTGCGAGCTGGCTCTACGCCGATGCCCTCAGTATCATCACCTTGCTGGTGATCGCCCTTGTCAGTTTCACGACTGCCCTCTACTCCGTGGGGTATCTGCGCGAAGACATGCGCGAGCAGGATGTGACACAGGGTGAGGGATTGCGCCACCTGAAGCGGTATTATGTGCTCTTCAATGTGTTCGTCTTCAGCATGCTGGTCGTCCCGCTCAGTAACAGTCTTGGTGTGCTGTGGATCGCCATCGAGGGCACCACGTTGGCCTCCTTGTTCCTCGTGAGTTTCTATGGGACGAGTGAGGCACTGGAAGCGGCCTGGAAATATGTGATCGTCGGTTCGGTAGGCATCGCTCTCGCCCTTTTTGGCACGATCCTCGCCTACTATTCGGCTGTGCAAATCTTGGGAACCAGCTACGACCTGAACTGGTCGGTGCTGGCTCCAGTGGTAGCACACCTCAATCCGAATATTATGCGCCTGTCTTTTCTCTTTATTGTAGTTGGCTATGGCACAAAAGCTGGACTGGCCCCCATGCATACCTGGCTTCCGGACGCGCATAGCGAAGCCCCCAGCCCTATCAGTGCGCTGCTCTCCGGTGTCCTGCTCAACTGCGCGATGTATGGCATCCTGCGCTTCTATGCGCTGGCGGTTCCCTCGCTCGGACACGCGTACCCGTCAGCACTCCTGCTGACCTTCGGCTTCATTTCGCTGGTCGTTGCACTGCTGCTCATCTTTCACCAGCGCGACTACAAGCGCCTGTTGGCCTACTCCAGTGTCGAACACATGGGCATCGTCGCCCTCGGTGTCGCCTTCGGAGGTGCGCTTGGTCTCTTTGGAGCACTGTTCCAGGTACTCAATCATGCCATCACCAAGTCGCTGATGTTCTTTGCCAGCGGCCAGGTGCTGCTGAAATACGGGACGAAAGACATCAACCACGTTTCCGGCGTAATCAAGATTATGCCTGTTACAGGAACGTTGCTGCTCGTGGGAGGACTGGCGTTAGCCGGTTCTCCGCCGTTCAGTATCTTTATCAGTGAGTTCAGTATCCTTAGCGCGGGCTTTCGCCAGGGGTACGCGGTCGCGGCAATTGCTATGCTGGTGCTGGTGGCTCTCATCTTTATTGGGATGCTGTTTTCCCTCAACGGTATGGTCTTTGGCAAAGCAAGCGCAGCAATAAAGCCTGGGGAACTCAGTTACTTGAGCATAGGAGCGATGATTCTGAGTGCTTTGCTTGTACTAAGTTTAGGGGTATTTATCCCCGCCCCGCTGAGTGATCTACTGCACCAGGCCGCTGCTGTGCTGGGAGGGACAAGCCGATGATTGACCTGCTCCATTTTGGCTCACGGCTCTCCAGCGCATGTGGCACTGATCAGCTTCCAGTGGTGCGGCTCTTGCCGAATGAAATCGCCGTCTCTCTCTCTCCGCACACTCTGTTACCAGTGGTCTATACGCTACGGCATGAGTTCGATGCAGTATTCGTTGATCTATTATGAAGACCCCCACGTCGTGCGTTCGAGCTTCCTGATGCTGGCTGTGAGCGAACTGGGAACCATCGGCATTCTGGTTGCCTTTCTGCTGCTCTATCAAGCGGCGGGGAGTTTCGGCTTTGGAGCATTGCGTGCGGTGGTGCCAACACTCTCGCTGCCGTTGCGCAGTGCTGTCTTCCTGCTCGCGTTTTTCGGCTTTGGAGCCAAGGCGGGTGTCCTGCCACTTCAACTCTGGTTACCCGAAGCCCACCCTGCTGCTCCCAGCCATATCTCAGCCTTGCTTTCGGCGGTGATCATCAAGCTGGGCATCTACGGTATGCTGCGCTTCCTGCTCGATTTCCTGGGCGGCCCAACTCTCGCTCCCGCCTGGTGGGGACTGGTGATCTTGAGCGTTGGCAGCGTGACCGCGCTGGTCGGCATTCTCTACGCGGTGGTGCAGCACGACCTGAAACGCGTGCTGGCGTATTCGAGCATCGAGAACATCGGCATTATCCTGGCCGGGTTGGGAGCGGCACTCACCTTTCGCGCCTACCATCTGACGGCACTCGCGGCTATCGCGGCCATCGTGACGCTTTACCACATCCTTAACCACGCCGTCTATAAAGGACTGCTCTTCCTGGGCGCAGGGTCGATCCAGCATGCTACTGGCACACGCGATTTCGCCAAACTGGGTGGCTTGCTGCGCCTGATGCCCTGGACTGGTCTCTTCTTCATTGTCGCGGCGTTGGCGATCTCGGCGGTGCCGCCGTTTAACGGCTATATCAGCGAATGGATGCTGCTGGAAACGCTGCTACAGAGCTTCGCAATTCCAGATACCCTGATGAAAGTGGTTATGGCCATCTCAGGAGCACTCCTGGCACTGACGGCGGGCATTGCCGTGACGGCCTTTGTGCGAGCGACGGGTGTCAGTTTGCTCGCCTTACCTCGCAGTAAAGAGGCGGCGTCCGCGCACGAGTCGCCAATCAGCATGCGTGTGGCCATGGGCTTCCTGGCGTTTCTCTGCCTGGCATTGGGTGTACTGCCAACCTTCGTCATTCCCGTGCTCGACCGTGTCACCACGCCGCTGTTCGGCCAGAGCGTACTCAACCAGGTCGTTCCCCCGCTCTTTACCGATCACCCAGGGGCCTATCAACTGCTGGTCACTATCGGGGGTGGACTCTTCCGCGGGTGGTTCCCGGTCAATGGGCTGGTGGTCATCCCATCTCCAGCTTTTTCGACGATTGATTCTCCGAGCTACCTCTTCCTGGCGGAGCTCCTGCTGATTGGCCTGGTGCTGCTGGCTCTGCGTTTGATACGCCCGCTCGGCTCCCGCCGTACAGGACGTGTCTGGGCCGGGGGGATTCCACGCTTTGAGGCATCGATGACCTATAGCAGCCTGGCCTACAGCAATCCGATCCGCATCATCTTCAACGCCCTCTTCCGCTCGCATATCAGGAGTGAGTTTACGGCGATGGCGGCGCGTTCCCGTGAAGGTCGCATCACGTACCAGCAGGAGATTCTACCGCCGTTTGAACGCTCGCTTTACCAGCCGCTGCTGCGTCTATGGAGAGAGCTAACACGTCGCGCACGTGTCATACAATCGGGTAATATCAACCAGTATGTTGCGTACATTTTTGTCATCGTTTTGATTGTGCTTCTCCTACGAGCCATTTAGATGGAAGGAGGAAAGATTGTGTTTCAGCAATTGCTTGTGGCAATCGATGGTTCTGAAAGCTCATTATGGGCTGCGGGTATCGCGATCGAATTGGCGGCCCTTCTCCGCGCAAGACTGGGGATCCTCTCCGTCGAGGAGATCTCACCACCCTATGTCGCAACACGCGAAGAAAGTCAACGTGAGCACCTGGCGGCCGTGGCGCATTTCGATCAACTTCAGGCACCTCTTCGCCAGCGTGCGGAGCAACGCGGAGTGCAGGCGCACTGTGCCGTCCGCAGCGGTCACGAAGTCCAGGCGATACTCGACTCCATCATGGAGCAGCACTGTGATTTGCTCGTGTTGGGGCATCAGGGGCATTCGGACGTGTGGGGAACGTTCCTGGGAAGTACCGCGGATAAGCTGGTGAATCATGCACCCTGTAGTGTGCTGGTGATCCGTCCAAAGGTGAGCAGGTCGCTCTACAAGCATCTGTTGGTTGCCCTGGACGGATCGCCATTGAGCTGGCAGGCCTTTCAGGTGAGCTTGCAACTGGCGAAGGTTCTTGGAGCTACTCTGCATACCGTTTCTGTTGTCGAAGGCCCGGTAGCACCGCCTCCAGAACGCCCTTCCATCACACGCGTTCGTCCAGATGGCAGAGAGTGGGATTGGACAACCTACTTTCGGCAGGTACAGACCCTCGCGACAATTCAGGCTCAGCTTACTGGTGTGACGCTGGAAACCATGACGCGCGAAGGGCATGCTGGTAGCGTTCTAACTGCCTCTGCACGAGAGGGCAGCTACGACCTGCTCGTCCTGGGGGCAACCGGTCAGGAGCAGCCATGGAGCACTACTACGGGCGGAACGGCCCGCAAAGTGGCCAATGAAACGCACTGTGCGGTGCTCCTGGTTCGCTCTTCCATCACACAGCAGAAGGTACATGACGTGATGGAGGCGGAAGTAGCCAGCGTTCATCCCCAAGCTCCTCTGTCGGAGGTCATCACTCATCTCATTGAGCGTAGTGTGAAACTCCTGGTCGTGGTGGACGAAGAACAGCACGTACTGGGCGTCATCACGCTCGGTCATCTACTCACTCGGCAAGATGCCTACCGTCACCTCAATCTCCTCGATGTGACCGATAATGCGGAAAAGGTTGGCGAATTTCTACGCCAGTTCCTTACAACGGAAAAGACTGCCGCAGATGTCATGATTGCCCATCCATTTGTCTTGACGGAAAACACGATCATGGAGGATGCAGCTCGCTGGATGATTGCGCAGCGCATCACGCGTATGCCAGTACTGGACACGGACGGAAAGCTCGTGGGTATGGTTGACCAGGCACAGCTCTTGCGCTACTATACGGACTTGCCTTCAGCTACAGAAACACAAGCGCGTGCGGAGGGGACGCAACCATCTGTCTATCCCCGAACTGTGGGAGAAACAGATATTTTACAGGTGCCGCTGGTCGCAGCGGGAACGCCCCTCTTTGAAGTCCTGCGTCAGGTGCAGGAAACCCCCTGGCGTCGGGTGATTGTCATTGACGGTGAAGGCAAGGCGGTGGGAGTGATTGCTGATAGGGATATCCTTGCATCGCGCGGCCTGGTAACGCACCGCAATCCGCTTCTGGCACTTGCTGGACGTTTCTCGCTCAGGATTTCCGAGGAGGTGTTCCGCCGTCGGCCATCTTCGGGGCTGCTGACAGCGCAGCAGATCAAACGGCCACACCTCTTCGCTGTAACCCCTGCCACACCTGTTGCCGAGGCCGTCCGTCTCATGCTGGCCCAGCAGATTAAACGATTGGTCGTCGTGGATGGGACGGGCAAGCCGCTGGGGCTGGTGGACCGTCAGCAACTGCTGCGCTCACTGGTCGAAGGAGGAGCAGCACCAAGATGATGAGAGCACAGAACGAGTTGTCATGAGGAGGACCGTCAGGTATGAGCACTGCATCTCTGCTGATCGGTAGTGTTGTTGGGCTTTTAGCTGGTCTCATGGCTTTCCTCATCACCTATGAGGAGTATGCGCGTCATTATGTAGAGAGGCAAAAGTCGTTGAGGGTGGCCCTGGAGGCGGCAGCTTTTGCCTTCTTCGTCTTTCTTGTTCTTTCGGTTGTGGTAGGATTTGTCCTGGTCAGGGCGTTTGGGAGCCAGTAACGACCAACGGGCAGAAACGGTGAAATTAGCGCGGAATTCGCAGGACTTTACTGTACAGATTCACATAAGAAGGATACGCAAAGATGCCAGCACAACGTGGAACGCTGCTCGTCGCTTATCGAAATCATTCAGAGCGCGTCTCTGCTGTCGTGTGGTCGCCTGATGGCCGCTCTGTCGCGTCCGGCTCCTGGGATAAAACGGTGCAGATATGGGATGCCATCACCGGAAAAACGTTGCTCACGTATGTCGGCCATAGCGACCGGGTCAACTGTGTGGCATGGTCGCCTGATGGAGCGTGCCTCGCCTCCGGTTCCCGTGATGGCGAGGCACATGTCTGGGATGCAGCGACAGGGAGCGGAACTGTTCTCGCTGGTGGCAATGCTGCCGCGCTGCTGGCACTATCCTGGTCACCCGATGGGAGTTCTATTGCCTTTGGCCACTGGGATCGCACAGTACAGGTCTGGCAAGCCGCGACGGGTGAGATGGCCCATTTGTATCGCGGCCATGCCGAAAAAGTGACGGCGGTACGATGGTCTCCGGACGGTCAGCTTTTAGCTTCGGGCAGTGAAGATTGCACGGTACAGGTCTGGCAGACCTCCAGCAGTACTCTTCTCCTGACGTACCATGGTCATAAGGCCCAGGTGAATGCCCTTGCCTGGTCGCCTGATAGCCGGTACATTGCCTCGGGCAGTGATGATCGAACCGCGCAGGTGTGGCATGCAACGACAGGACGCCACGTGTGTACGTATCGCGCCCATGACTGGGGCATCAATGCGCTCGACTGGTCACCTACTGGAACGTTACTCGCCTCAGGCAGCGACGATATGACGGTGCATGTCTGGGCGGCAGTAACTGGGCAAACCGACTACATCTATCGAGGTCATGCCCATGGTTTGTACAACTTCGTAGAAGCGGTGGCGTGGTCGCCCGATGGGAGGCGCATCGCGTCCGGCAACGAAGATCATACGGCGCATGTCTGGACCATTGCTTGATCCATTCGCTCTCACCGGACAATGAGCACCGTGCAGGACACATGCCTGCTCGCCTTCTCCGCGGTTGTCCCCAAGAACATGACCCACGCTTTTGAATGCCCGCTGCTCCCTTTGTGCTTGACGCTGTTTACATAGCATGGTATGTTTAATGTAGAAAAGAAGATGTATGCAGCGATGAAGCTCGCTTGATATGCCGACACTTCCGGCTGATAGCTTCTACTCTCGTGAGAAGAACCATTAGGAGGTTCACGACGAAGTAGAAGCTTTTTTACTGCTCGCGTAAGAACCTCTTGAAGCGAAAGCGAGTGCGAGTCATGGATGAGCAAGGTGCCGTCGCGAAGAAATGTACAAATAATCAGGATACGACAGTGCGGGCATGTGAACTACGCCTTGCGAGGCGTAGTATTGCGCACGGCAATGAGCATGTTGAGTTTGTGTGCGGGGCGAGCGGCGGCCCTGAATCAGGGTATGTCCTGGGCGTGGTGGGAGAAGACCTCTCCTCGATGGCCGCCATCTGCAACTCCTGTCCTATTCCTGATGCTCTGGAGTCCCGCCGGGCCTGTCTAAATCTGGTCCCGGTACGCCGCTTCGGCGTCCGTAGTTTGCCAATGATACAACCTGGCGTGCCGGGAGGCGAAGCTGCTGGCACCTACTTTCCTTGTCGCTGGTTCTACACCCTCTTTGGGCAAAAGCAACCGCGTGACAATACGATGTGTCTGGGATGTCCTTACTGGTTCCCTCGCCCTCCGCACGAACGTATTCCCAATTACTGGCCCGAAACACAAAGAATGCTGCGGGTCGTGAGTGGCGAAGAATCCACCGCTGGACCTCCAACAGGATTTACTCCGGCTTCCAGACCGCCTCCTGCCGGAACCTGGTGGCAGCGGCTCCTCCAGAAGGTCCACTTGTGAATTGGTCTTCTCTGTCACGGCATTCATCTTCGAGCGACAAGGAGAGCGCTGGCTTGAGCCATGGGGAGAAATTGTCGCTTTCCTTCGCGAGTTGCGAGGCATGCCCAACGACTGGGCGATTGATCAGGGGTACAGTCAGTGAGAAACACAACCAAGAAGGAGGGACGGGGAGAAGCATGGCAAACAGCGAAATGATGAGCTATCTCAGCACGCCCTTGCGCGAGGTTGCTCAGCACCACCTCAAGCCCGATGAAACCGTCTTGACGGCCATTTACGCCCACCATACCGTCCTTCCCGCCAGTGACAGATGGTTGTGGTTCACGGGGTATAGGCCGGTTCATCACCCGGCACGGGCCTTTGTCCTCACCCCGGAGCGAGCCTTGATCGTGGAGGATCCCACCGATCCTGCCACCTCTACCGCCGAACACGAGTGTCTCTTTGCCTCCTGTGCACTCGATCGCGTCATATTCTTCGAGCTGCGCTCACACCTTCTCGACTGTGCTCTGACGCTCGTGATGGCAACAGCAAACGGTCCCCAGCACATCACCATCGAGTATAACGGCGTCAGCGAAGACGCGTTCCTCGCGGCTGTTGCGTGCATGCGTGCGTTGATAGACGACCGACCACTTCCTCCTTCTACGCGGCCCGATCAGACCTATGCACGGGAGCGTGCGAAGGCGTGGAAGGGGTGGCACGCGGTTCTGTCCGGGCTAGAGCTGAGACAGGAGAACGCCATTGCACGCTACCTGGTCTCCGGTGAGCAGGTACAGGAGTGGCTGATCGTACCAGCAATCGACGAGAGCACCTGGTGGCAACGGCTCGGCATTGGCGCACATGAGCAGCCGCCAGCTGTGCTGGTGCGCACGGACCGGCAAATCCTGCTGATCAAGGAGACAAGGCGTATCGTGCGTGGGCATGTGACGTACGGAAGCGACGCCTAGCTCATGCCGCTCTCGCGATTGCACACGGCCGACGTCGTCTCTGGACAACGTACGCCAGAGGTGCGGTTCACCTTGGAACACATCGGGGTGACCGATGTGGTGCGTCTGCCTATTCTCCTCGAGATCGCAGAACGTGCGTTGGTGCTTGTCACGTCGTCCCTTTCGATGCCAGGATGAAGATGCCGCTGCTGGGAAAGGTTCTTCCTCCTCGAACACGCTCATATACGTTGCGATGCAGGCTACAGTATCTCCTTGAATAAAGCCTTGCTCATTTAACAAAAATGGCATAAGATATCGGCATTCGGAGAATTTGATTGCTTGCCATTTGGGAGAAGGTGATTCAGGATGTCCAAGAACAGGTACGAACACCGCGCATTGACACAGAATCGGGAGGATATTCGCCTACAGCTCATTCGATGTAAGCCGGCAGCATGCCGAGGCACTTTTGTGGTGATTCAACTCACTTCTTCTTTTGAGCAGAATACCATTGTATGAACAAATCACCTGAAAAGCGGCCTCTGCTCATGCTGGCACTCCTCTTTCTGCGCATCGGGATCGTGGGCTTTGGGGGAGCCCTGGCAAATATGGCCTTGATGGAGCAAGCGTGCGTAAAACAGTACAAGTGGCTCACCCAGGCACAATATCTGGAAGGAGTGGCATTGTCGTACCTGCTGCCTGGTCCCACCGCTGTGTTGCTCTCCATTTATCTGGGATCGCGACGACGCGGGCTCGTGGGAGGAGTGGTCAGCGGTCTGAGCTTCATCACTCCAGCCGTAGTGCTCACATTTGTCTTCTCGTGGGTCTATTTCCAGTACCACACCATTCCTGCGGTCTCTGCACTGTTTGCTGAACTTGGGCCAGTCGTGGTGGCCCTTATCCTGGCAATGCTCTATCGCTCTGGGAAAGCAGCCCTGACCTCTGTCTCACGCTCTTTCCTCGGTCTGACTGTCGGCATCTTGCTTATCTTCCCGGTCTTGCCGCAAGCCTGGAATCTGCTCACTTTGCTCTTGCTCTCGGGTCTTGTTGGCATGGTCTGCTTTCGTGAACGGAGCACGACGGTCAGCAGTACGAGTGTGATCGCTTTGTCAGGCATGGTGGCTTTTGTACGGGAAGCGGCGCTTTCGCTTTCGCCATCGCTCCTCGTCCTGGTTCCGTTGGCTTTGGTCTTTCTAAAAGCCAGCCTGGTTATGTTCGGTGGGGGTGTGGTAGCGATTCCGCTCTTCCAACAAGAACTGGTGCAGACGCATCACTGGTTGACCGAGCAACAGTTTCTGGATGGGGTTGCTATTGGTCAGCTCACGCCTGGTCCGATTACGGTGGTCGCGACCTTTGCTGGATATGCCGTGTCAGGCACACTCGGGGCTGTCGTTGCCACTGCTGCCATGTACGTTCCCCCTTTTGTCCTGATGCTCTCGTCCACGCCACTCTTGATGCGCCTACGTCATTCTTCCACTGTGCAGGGAATGTTGCAAGGCATTATGTCCGGGGCATTGGGCATGATGGGGGCGACGGCTTTTCTGTTGGGACGCGCTGCCATCACGAGTCTTTGGACGGGAGCTATCGCGCTTGTGAGCCTGATCCTGCTGGTCTGGTGGAAGGTTTCACCCACCTATGTCATTCTGGGGGCGGCCTTGCTGGGTCTACTCCGGCTGCTCTTTTCTCTCCCGTAGCCTGTGCGCAAGAGGTCATTTTTGTTCGCTGACATATATCATCCTCGTAAAGTCGCCACTAATCGTTTGGGGTTGAGCACCAGGTCAATGGCATCTACCGGGCTGAGGGCCAGCACATCGGCGGCTTGCAGTGCGCCTATTGCCGCACCCTCTCCCGCCAGGACTGTCACTCCGATAGCGGCCAGGCGGAGCATACCTACGTCGTTCATACCGTTGCCAAATGCGATCACACTGGCAGGTCCAAGCTGTTCCACATAACGTGTCTTCTCTTCTCCAGTGCCGATGATCCGGAGAGGAAGACCTAAGAGATGTTCAAGCTCGTCAAGGTTGCCATGTGTCCCGGCAGTCAGCGCATGCAGGGAAAGTTGCTCTCCTAACGCTTTCAAACGATCCACCACCCCTGGGATTGGTAATCCGTCAACGGCAAGCGTGCCGTTGACATCAAAGACCGCATGCTGCAACTCGATGATCCCGCGTTGGGGGATTTCTAGACGTATCATACATGTTCCTCTCTTCAATCAGGTAACAAAAAAAGCCTCTAACGGTCAATCAGTAACCTGTTAGAAGCTATTAGCTCTCTCGAGCATAAGGCGAGCCTCATCGCCATCGTGTTTCTGCTTCCTTGAGTATACGCTGAAGAGGAGGGAGAAGGCAAATGCTCTGGCTGATCTCACTGCTTTGCGTGGCACTTGACGTTCGTTGCGACAGTTGCGTATACTAAAGCTACGTTTCAGAATCTGGTCTCGCGATGAGGCTCGCGTAACGCCATCAGGCTAATGGCTTCTACATGCCGTGCAGCACAGTATAAGTGCTGTAGTTGGCAGTAGAAGTTTTTTTATGGAAAACACAGACCGGCTCATGGAGCCGTCTCCTGTTTTCCCACCTTTCAGGAAGACCGACTCCATTCTTGCAGACAATCTCGCTGTTCGATAAAGGATGGTGGAGGGAGACGAGAAGCAGATGAGCGAGGATCATACGCATGATGGGAAAAAATCAGGACGACGCTCGGCAACACCGGCCATGGTGATCGAGGTGCAGGTACGCCAGCCACGGAGTGACTGTCCCATCTACACCTGGGATCGCCAACGAGAGTGCATGCGCGTGACGGACATTTACCACGCCAAACCAGGATTGCCTGCCGACCTGACCTCGTTCCACATAGAGGGGCAGATGGAATTTCCGCTGCTCTTGTTGAGCACATCGAGTTTTCCTCCGGGAACGCTGGTGCAAGCACGGCTGCTCGGCGCATTGTGCCACCCCTCTCTACACAACAAGGAAAGAGCACTCCCGGCGGATGGGTGGGTGTTCGTCGCCGTCGCGGAAGTCGATGCATCCCTGGCTGCCTATCACTCCATCGACATGCTCCCTGCGGCGCAGGTGGCAGCAATGAAGGCCTATGTGCAGACACAAGCGTGGGATGAGCTCCAGCAGACTGCGGGAGAGATTGTCTCCTATGATGCTGAGGCAGCGGCCAGGTCTATCCGCGAGACACGGGTGCTCTTGAAACGCGAACAACGGATGCGCTCCAAGGAG
Source organism: Chloroflexota bacterium (assembly GCA_015478675.1). The sequence goes on from JADMIH010000050.1 coordinate 13,379, forward strand.
AAGGGCTGGCTCAGACGCGACGAGGAGGAAGAGAAGCCTGTTGCCTGGCGTGCAATTGAGGGTCTCTCCGAAGCACTACGTGCGCAGCTGCTTCGTGACAAAGCACTTCAGGCAGATCCCACTGCGCCTCACGCCCAGGCAGAACACCTCATCCGTTTCGTTCCCCAGCGTTTCCAGCATGCACTGAGCAACATCCTGCTCGATGATGAACGCTTACTGGCCTTCGTCGAGCGACCCCTGCTGCGCCACCGGACGGGATGGTTGGGGATGCAGACATGGCGTTCCAACGAAGGCCTGTTTCTCATCACTGACCGGCAAGTCCTCTGGCTGCGTGATTTTCTTACGCCGGGCGGCAGTTTCTTGCCCGGCGGCTACATCGCCCACATGGCCCCTTTGGAGCGACTACAAGGCATAGTGCTCCTGCCATCAGGGAAGGTCTCAGGCGAGTTCGCTGGCCGCTTTGAGCTACACGACTCACCATACCAACGCCTGGTGATGGAGGTGGCAAGCTCTACCGGAAGCGAACTCTTTGCCGTCGAGTTTCCGGACAAGGAGGAGATAGCAAAAGTGCTCGCACGGATGATAAGCATCCTGTGTGCATTCCTGCCCTCTCCCAACGGAACGGATGACCGACGCGTGCGCCGCCTGCCCGTTGTCGAAGCATGGGAGCCTCACGGTGCGGAGGCCGAACAGCTTGCGATGCTGGGGGGAACCGTTCCCCCAGCTATTGCCGAGCAGCTAGAGTCACGGCTCTCACACCTGCTGAAGACGACAGGAGAAGAGTTGCTGATTTCCGCAGTAGTTCCGGCCCTGGAGGACTACAAGAGCTCGGCACGCCTGGTCGCGCTCACGCGTCGCACGCTGCTGGTTCTCAAAGATGCTCACGGCACGGCACGTCGCTCGTGGGGAGAACGTGCGAGCCAGACCGAGCACGAGTACCGCTACGATCTGACAACGATCTCATCCGCGCAACTACGCCAGTCCCTGCTTGGATCGAGCCTGAGCATCTTTGTGCCACAGCCTGATGGTCACACCCAGCAGCACGTCTTTCCCTTTCACAGCCCGGCGATTGCCCGGTTTTTACCGCTGTTCACGCGCCTGCGCCTCTTGCTCGGCGCACCGTAGCGCACGAGTTGAACGAGCGTTTGACAGGATGAGAGGATTTCCCTATGGCAGATGTTGAAGAGAACCGAGCCCATGAACAACCGTGGAAAGTTCGCCTGCTCAACGAGAGTCAGCGACGGTCACTCGCCACAGTAGCGCGGCGCGTTGAACTCGCGGCCTGGCACCTGGAGGAACGGCTGCTCCGGGAAACGCCTCCCCAGCTTGCACTCACCCGTTTCACCGATCCACCTGATTCAGCCCAGCGCACCGCACTGCTGCGTCTTGTGCAACACGTCCGTCAGGAGGTAGCGACCCTCGCTGTAGACTACCACCTGGCGGTCACCCAGGAGAGCTTTGTGCGCAGCACGATAGGAGAGTTTACTTTGTTATGGTGCGACTTGGAAGACAGCCGACCGCAGAAACTACAAAGGTATGGTGCCCTCAACCCCCAGGCAGATGAGGTCCTCGGTCCACCGATCCAGCGATTAATCGAACTCATGCTGGCCATGAGCGATGTGACAGGCGGAAAGCAAGAGAGCATACGTCTCTGGCAAGAGGTCGTCCATGACACTCCAGAAGGAAGGGAAGGGTAAGGATGCTGCTCTTCTCCATAGTTCTCTTGAGTAATCTTTAGAGCTGTATGATAAGCTTGAGGGCAGCGGCTGCCGCTTCTGGAGTTTGCACCATGAAATGCTCCTGGTAGAGGTGCTGGAGCGCGGTCGTATCGGTTCCCCAGATGCTTGGCGTGAGATAGAGTCGTGGGGAAAGTCGGGCATGCAGACACATCTCCTGGCTCCCCGCCACCCCTGAGAACCATGCCAGATTGAAACTGTACACCCCTTGGGATGCCAGGTGCTGAAGTGCCTGCCCCAATCCCCGGCAGAACTCATCCAATGCTGCTTGGGACAGATCGACGAGCGTTTGGTGCTCGGGAAACAGAATGAGCGTATCTGCCAAGAGGCTCTGGGAGACAAAACTGGTCAGCCAGGCCGTGTGTGCCCCTCGTGCCACCCATCGCTCCACGAGACGTTCTTCCGCTACCAGCACATCTACCCAGTAGGAGCGTCCTTCTTCACGATAGTAGCGCGAGCTACAGGTGAGTTCCTCTTCCAGGGTGTTGCCAGGCGCATCGGTAGCGAAAATCTGTAGATGGGGATGGATCTGAGTTCCTCCTGAAGCGGGAAAGTAATTCCAGAAGACGAGCGCATAGGTCGTCCGTGGGTGCTGCTGGGCATAGCGCAGATAATCCTGGCTCACCCGGAAAGCCTGAAAGAGTTGGGTTTGCGTGAATGTTCCCAGAGGTACGTAGTGTTGCTGGCTCATGACCGTCACCGCGCTATGTTCATCATAGGGCACCAGGTTGGGAAAAAGCACAGCTTCTCCGAGCTGAAGGCGTCCCTCTGGAACGATCTCGGCTGGGAACTTGGGAGTGACCTGGAAAATCCGATCAGGGCAGAACGGGCAGGTAGGTTGTGAGGCCGCAACCAGTGGCGCAACATCTAGCGGATGGAGATGAAACCCCAGCCCATGAGCGACCCGTCCACTGCGACCCGTCAACGGGTCGCGGCGCATTTCGCAGGCAATCGTCTTTTCCTGGAAGTTGGTGCGTGGATCAAGGTAACGGGCGATTTTCTGGCGTCGTTCAAAGCGAATAGGCATACGTTCCTCCTTCATCCTTTCAGCCCTGCTGGGCTGCATTTCAATAGTTGGCAGTATAGGGAACGGCAACGCTCCCTTACCTACCCAACCTCATTGTGCAGTTCTCTCGTACAGAGGTCGATTTCGAGCCGAATCTTACAGGCAGGCCCGTGCCGTTCAACGATCGAGTGCTTGTCCCTCAAGAGCGAGAACGAGGCGGTGATACTCTGCCTGTCAGCCGGGCCACCAGGTGTGGCACCCAGGTCTGCAAATGGGTACGCTGGTGCTGGAGCGTCAGCTTGCCTCCGTAGCGTTCGCCCGCATACGCACGCGTCAGTTCGTCCAGTATAGCACGATCGGGTGGTCGGCGATCGTCAGAAGGAAGTTCTTGCGCGTTCGGTGCCGCGTTTTCCAGGTGGACGAGGAGGCGTGCCTCATATTCGGCAGGGGTTTCAGCAGGGGCTCGTGCCAGGTCATCCTTCTCCGTCGCCAGTGCCTGGAGCAGCTCGCGATAGTGGGCGCGAGCCGAGCCTGGATCGAGAGGTTCGAGAGGTATGAGGGCAGAGCTCAGCCGTCTGCGTCGATTCCACCATGCTCGCCAACGCTCACCCAGCAAAGAGCGTGCATCCAGCCCTTCACGTACTTCTTCGACTCCCTCGTCGTCACTCGTCAAGAACCGCCGTCGTAGGCTGGCCCTGACCACCATGAACACAACGATCATCACCACGAGCAAGAAGATCCAGCGACCAATCGTCAGCACCTCTGGCGGGATGGTCTGAGGCACTCCTGGGACCTGAAAGGGTGGTTTTTTCGGCCCCGTATTTTGTGGCTGTTGCGGAGGAGATGCCTGGTGGGGGAGCAAGCCAATCAGGAAGGAGATGAGATAAAAGACCGGCGCAAGGAGGAAGATGATGCCATACAGCATCCAATTGACGAGCGTTCCCAGCGCATTCCAGAGTGGAGTCAATGCCGACACGACCAGTTCAAAGGAGGCGAACGAGAAAATCGCTTCTATGGCGATGACCAGCGCAATCAAGATCACCCCCAGGAGCGTCAGTGCGAGGAGCCAGGAGCGCGTCGGGTCAGCCTGCGAGCCGTCCAGTATGCGACGAGCGTTGCGGATGGCTCCCAGACGTGCCAGCGATAGCCCTACCAGCCCACAGAGAAAGAAGACAGGCAGGGTGCCAGTCAGTGCAGCGCGGAGCGTTTGCAGTTCTGCTGCTGGAAACACGACCACAATGACCAGGACGCCGAGCAATACCCCAAAGCCAATTTTGAAGGAGGTGGACAATTGCCCATATTCGAAGCCTGTCTGCGCCCATGTTCTACCGCGTCGCCAGAACCATGTCACGAGTGCCACCCCAACCAGAACAGCAGGTATGCCCTCTCCTTGTAGTGCCGATGGAAGCAACGCCCCCACGACTGCGAGAATGGCAATGAGCCAGCTCAGCAAGTGCAGCCAGGCCAGCCGCCTGCCCTGGAACCTCTGTCGAATAAGGTGCTCTACGATCATCGCCCACCAGAGGAGACCCAGTGCGACCAGCGCAATGGCCCCCGCTCCAAAAGGCGACGTTGTCTTCGATCCAGCAATCAGGAGCGTGAGAAAGGCGATCACCAGCGCAATCGGTTGCGCCTCCATGCTACTGACCGCGAGAGGAAGGGCGAAGCGTTCAATCCAGGTGGAGGGCGGCTGTGCTTCGACCGATGGTATTGTGCTCTTCGTCTTCAACATGTTTGACGAGTTCATGCCACACCTCCCTTCCGCCCAATCGATGGACTGGTACGTCATATGTTTCTGCTCCCACTTTGCTCTCTGCATCCCCTGTCAGGGCAAGGGAAACAACTGCACCCCGGCTCCGCAGGTCTACCAGGCTCTCGATGGTCGTATCCTGGAGGACCGCTGCTGCACTGACCAGGACGACGGTCGTCCCAAAAGGCAAGGTGAAGCGTTCGGCATCGATGAATGTGTCCATGGGTGAACCAAAATAGGGCAGGAGTCGGCCTAAAGCCGAGAGGATGCGTTCCCTCTGTCCGCTCTCACTCGCCAGCGGTACACGCACACGATGGATGAATGACTGCGGTGTCACCTCTTGAGCATCGCTTGCGCTTGCACTTTCACCGGAGAGACTCAGCATCAGACTATTGGCAAGCAAGCCGACCGCGTAGCCTTCGTCGAGTGCCCACATAGCCAGAGAAGCTGCCGCTGCAATGGTTAATTCCTGGATTTCCGGGTCCAGACCCATCCAGGACTCTTTATAGGTATTGATATCGAGCAGGATGAAGAGGCGATGCTGGCTGCTCGGTTCGTAGACCTTGCTCCGTAGTTCACCCGCACGGGCCGTCGCTTTCCAGTGAATGCGGCGCGGATCATCGCCCAACACATACTCACGCACGCCTGCAACGCGCAGAGGGTCTTCCAGGACACGACGGGGCGTCGCTCGTGTACCAAAGGGATGGCGAGCTGGTAATCCAAAGGATTCGAGAGGAGCAATCAAGGGATAGACCAGCAGCGTCTCGCGCACCGCTATACGCTCTTCGCGCACAAGCCAGCCGAAGGGGTCACCACTGCGAATATATGCCGGCCCAAAGGTATAGACCCCACGTCCCATGCAGCGCAGCCAGTACTGCCGTGTCACCCGTTGGAACGACCAGAGGGAAAAGCTATTCACCAGCGCGACTCGATTGACCTTGTACGTTGGTGCTGTCCGTCCAGTCAACAGGGTAAGTTGTTCGGGGATCTCATCTTCCATCTCCAGCCACGGCAGCGGCAAGAGTTTCTGGTTTTCCACGCTGATCGCGAGGGTCAGCACCTCTCCAAAGAAGGCACGAGGCGCACTGACCTGCTGGCGAATACGCAGGTTGCGCAGCGCAAAGCGATACCAGATTTCAGGAACAAGTCCGATCACCAGTGCAAATAGGGCCGCGAGAAAGGCGATTGGTTGGCGTGTGAGCGCACTCAGGACAAACAGGGCCACGGCAAGCACGTACCAGGGGCGACGCGCAATGATAGTTTCATCGTGAGCAGTGTTGAAGCGATCCGCGTCCATGGCTCTTACCTCTTCTGTGGCAGCGAGATGGTCTCAACGGGCACGGGAACAGACGCCACGATTTCGGTGATGATCGCATCGGCGGCACTCCCACGCAAGCGAGCACGAGTCGTGGTCAGCAGTCGATGCGCCAGCACATCAGGTGCTAATCGCTTCACGTCGTCGGGCTGGACGTAATCGCGTCCCTGCATCGCGGCGTAGGCCTCACAGGCTCGATAGAGGGCAAGGGAGCCGCGTGGACTCACTCCCAGCGTCACGGCGGGATGTGCATGCGTGGCACGCACGATGGCGAGGAGGTAGCGTTCCACCTCCGGCTGCCACCCGACCTGGCGAATCGCATGTTGGAGTGCAAGCACCTGTTCGGCGGAGACCATCGGTTGCAAGGACGCAAGTGGCTCATCGTTTTTGAAGCGGTGCAGGATGACCTGCTCCTCCTCTTCGGAAGGATAGCCGACGCGCACGCGCAGCAAGAAGCGGTCGAGTTGCGCCTCCGGCAGGGGAAACGTCCCCTCCAATTCGACGGGATTCTGCGTGGCCAGCACAAGATAGGGTCGCGGCAGAGGCATCGTTTCGCGCTCAACGGTCACCTGGCGCTCGGCCATCGCCTCAAGCAGTGCGGATTGCGTACGCGGCGTCGCACGGTTGATCTCATCGACCAGCAGGATTTGTGCGAAGATCGGCCCCGGGCGAAAGACGAACTGGCCCTGCCGTTGATCAAAGTAGCTGACACCCGTGATGTCCGTCGGCAAGAGGTCGGGCGTCCCCTGCACGCGCTGAAATGTTGCACCGAGAGAACGTGCTAACGCCTTGGCCATCACCGTTTTGCCCATACCAGGCACATCTTCCAGCAAAACATGCCCGTCGGAGAGCAGCGCAACCAGGAGGAGATCGATGACCTCGAGCTTGCCAACAATGACGCGTGCGATATTGGTGCGCACGGCCTCGGCCAGTGCCTGCACTTCATGCAAAGGGAAGGAAGCAGATTCATCAGTCATCGTCACGCATCGTCCGCCTTTCATTCCACAGAATAAAAAAAGCCTCTACAACGCTGAAGGAAGCGTTATAGAAGCTATCAGCCTTTATCGGCAATTGGGAGGCGAGCCTCATCGCCTTTGATGTTGCGCATCAAATATTTTTCTTCTGCAAGCATAGCACATGATGTGGGAAAAATCCAGGTGATGCTCTTCAACTAGAGGGAAAGCATAAGGGAGAAGGAAGAGGTGGGCATATCCTCATCCTACGCACTCTCAGCAAAAAACCTGTGATCAGCACAGTTTACATATCGTCTAGCGAAATTCGGCATACTGCACTCCTTGATCAGAATGATGAATGGGCCCTGGACGCACATCCCGCTTCTGCAAGGCCATTTCTAACGCCTGGAGGCTCAAACTGCTATTACCAACAGCGATTGATGCCCAGCCAGCGACAAAGCATTCCTATCGACGCATTAGTCATCTGCTTCCGTAACTGCTCGATCAGTTAGTGCCATCGCTCGATGGAAGCCAGTTGTAAGACCTAATGCAAGGCTTTTTTAGGACTGTATTCTCCATCGTTAGCTGTCCATAAAAGCGTTCTAGTTCTGCGACATGAGCTTCGAGCACCTCGACCGACCGTTCCTGGCTCTTAGGAGAAGAACGCTGCTTCTCCTTTAGCTTGATAGGCTTCGCGCAACGGCATCAAACGAATTTTTGTGGGAGAATGTGAGCGCAGAAGGAGCATCTCCCAGGCATGGCTGCCCTGTGGGATGTGGCGACCGTCGAAGAACGCTACGAGATGGTGACGATTGTCCTGGAGCCAGGCGGGTTATACGATGATCTGGAAAACAAGATCATCTCCGCATTAAAACCCCGTCCAGCGTTTCTACCGATCTTGCGGATGCTGAACGGGATCATGGAGTTTGACGAGACCAGAGGTCTGCTTGTGACAGAACACTGGTGCGACCGGAACCGACGGGATTCGAACCCGCGATCTTCTGCGTGACAGGCAGACATGTTGGACCACTACACCACGGCTCCTGGTTACTGTGCATGGGATGCTTTGTTTCATCCGGTGCGTGTACGATCATACCAGACAGGCTTCTTCCTGTCAAGCCTTTTTCTCGTAGTGGTTCAGGATTTATCAAAGGAAGAGATGTGAGGGGAAGGGAAGAGAAG
>JADMIH010000051.1 GCA_015478675.1 Chloroflexota bacterium
ACAGCAATCCCTTCTCCCGAGGCGAGATGGCCGACAGGAATATAGAAGCCGTCGGTCCCACTGCCGTCGTCCGAGCAGGGAGCAACCGCGATGCCTACAAGTTGCGCGTCCATGTCGTCAGGTGATGTCGCTTCCACGTCCACCGTGAAGCGTCCTTCAAGAGTGAGCCGCTCGGCCAGGGACTTCAGAGCCGCCGGCGTGCTAACTACATGGACATGATCTGGTATGCCCGCGCCAGACTGCTCTGGGGAAGCTTGAGGACTGAGGGCTGAGGGCGCTACAGCCGGGGCCTCATCATCAAACATCTTTGCCTGGTGCGGCCCGACGGGTGGGAGACTAATCGCGGAAGCATCGGCGGCAGGTTCGGGGTGGGGCGACACGCCCGATAGCACCTGCTCCAGCGTATTCACCTTGCCAACCAGGCTGCTAAACTCAAGCTCTTGCAACAACCTGAGCATCTTCACTCTATCGAAGCCGTGAACGTGGCTATGCTCCAGGTCTAGCTGTACAGGGGCATCGCACACAATAGTGGCAAGCTCTTTGCTGTTCAGAGCCTGCTCAGCGTGTTCGCGCAGACTCTCTTGCTGCTTCGGCTTGAGTTCGTCTATATGCTCAATGATTCCTTCCAGGCTGCCATACTTCTGCAGTAGCTTGGAGGCGGTCTCTTTGCCGATTGTAGGCACGTTCGGTATGTTATCGGTTTTATCGCCCACGAGCGCCTTGTAGTCGGGCACAAGCTCAGGGTCGAAACCGTATCGCTCCTGCACCGCCGCTTTATCATAAATCCTGGCATCTGAGAAGCGCTGATTGTAACCGCCAGGAGCTATCATATACACATGATCCGAAACTAGCTGGTGCTGATCGGTGTCGGCGGTGAGGATATAGGTATCAAGGCCACGCTGCTCAGCTTCTTTGGAGAGAGTGCCTATAAGGTCGTCGGCCTCGTAGCCTGCAAGCTCGACAATTGGCAGGCCCATAGCCCCCACCACCTGGCGTACACGGCCAAACTGCTCGGATAGGTCGCCGGGCATCGGGCCGCGTTGCGCCTTATAGTTCGGCGCGGCCTCGTGCCGAAAGGTACGCCCCATATCGAAGGTGACAACAGCATATTGCGGAGTCTCCTTACGCAGCGTATCCATCAACATCTGAGTGAAGCCTAGCACTGCATTGGTAGGCTCTCCTCTAGAGGTCCGCAAATCGGCAGGCAGGGCATGGTAGGCGCGATAGACAAGGGCGTGACCGTCCACAAGCAGCAGCTTGGGGCGAACCGCTGCTTGCTGCTGCGCTTCCTCTCGTTTTGCTGTAGTGATTTCGGTTGCGCCGGTCTCTTGCACATTCACGGCTAACTCCTCATCTCAAAGGCGAATCTTATCCCTAAATTATACCTGAACATCGCGTGTCAGCACAATTTTGCGGCGGAATGAATGTAAATGTTCAGAATAGGGGTAGAACCAAGTTCAAGAGGTAACTACCTGCCCGCACGGATACCCCAAGAAGATTGCTCCACCCATACTCTGAACTCTTACCAAACTGGTAAGTGTTCAGAGTATGGGTGCAGGGGCGTCCCTCCCCTCACCCCAACCCCTCTCCCACAAGGGGAGAGGGGGCTTTACTCCTGGTGAGTGCACAGGGGCAAGCCCCTGACGAGGTTACAGGGGTGATTAAACCCCCCTCTCCCCTTGTGGGAGAGGGGGTTTGGGGGTGAGGGCAGATGGCGCAACACCCGCACGGATACCCCAAGAAGATTGCTCCACCCCAACTCTGAACTCTTACCAAACTGTTTGGCTTTGCATATAATGTTACTTATGTTAGAATAGGACGGCATATGGCGGCTCTGTTTTGCCCTGCTTGGTGTAACCCTGAAAGACAATTGATTGTGGAGGAAGCGGTGACAGGTATTTCCGGCTCGATTAAGATGAATGCAATTCGCCTGACGGCGTTCTCGGCCTTAGCACTTCTCACTATGTTGGCGCTAGCAGGGTGCCAGATAGGCCCGGTCAACCTGGGGGGCGGTACTCCGGTGCCCACTGTACCCCCAACTAACACAGTACCACCTCCGACCCCGACCACACCCCCACGCCCACTAGCAGGTCATGTACTTGATACAGTCACAGGCAAGCCTATCGCCAATGCGGATGTGACGGCAGGGGGCGTGCTGACCGAAACCACCACAGACGGCGCTTTCTACTTCGATGACGTGCCTCTGGGCAGCAAAGTGACCATCGCCGCGGATGGCTACGCCAAAATAGAGGCCGACCCCGGCAGCGGTAAGCAGTTTGACGCTAAGCTAAGACCGAACAGCTTGAGTGGGCAGGTCACAGATAAGACCACAGGCCAGCCCCTTGCAGGAGTGCTGGTAAAACTCGTGTTGCCGCAGTCACCGGTTACTCCGACCACCAACATCACAGGCACCGCACCTATCGCCGCCACAGCCGTTGCGACGCCGACTGCCACAACCCAGAGCACGGGAATGCTTGGATTCGGCAACGTTCTGGCCGCCCCACTCGCGGCTTCTACCCAGGCGGCTGGGGACAGCTCAACCGCGGCGGGAGACGGCTCTACGCCTACCGACGCACCCCCGTCAGCCACCCCAGCGCCCCCAACACCCACCGCGCTGCCGCCCCTTGTGCCTCCAACTGGCCCTGGGTTCGTATCTGTTTATACAGATGCCAGCGGCAACTATTTCTTCAAAAACGTGCCGCAGGGCGCAAGCCTCACCTTCAAGATGCCAGGCTACAAACTCACCAAACTCCCCGTTGACGAGACCGGTAAGAAGGACGTTGCCCTGGACCAGTTCAAGGTAGAAGGTATTTACATCACCGCTAACGTTGCTGCGTCGCCCGACTTGCTCAACGAGCTCCTCGACTTCATACCCAAGAGCCGGATCAACACCGTGGTGTTGAACGTGCAAGATGATGCTTCCGCGTGGGTCTTCGACGTGAAGAATCCTGATGTGATAGCCGCCAAGAACACAGATGAGTTCCTCAAGGAGATGCCTGACCTGGTAAAGAGGCTCAAAGGAATGGGCCTCTATACTATCGCCCGCGTGGTCACTTTCCAGCAAAAGACGATGGCTGAAGCCCGACCTGATTGGGCAGTGAAGAGCAGCACCACAGGCAAACCGTGGAAGGGCGGATACACAGCCGCGCAAAGGTGGCTTGACGCCAGTAACCCTGCCGCGCAGGACTACATGGTAGATATGACGAAAGAGGTGATTGGGCTTGGCTTCGACGAAGTACAATATGATTACATCCGCTTCCCTTCCGACCCCGCGCCGAGCGAAACCGGAGATATGGTATTCGCCGGTGGAACGCTAACGGATACAGGCAAGGAGCTTGCGCTACAACAATTCTTCAAGAAGGCTTATGCCGTCATCGAGCCGTCCGACGCTTTTATGTCTGCTGATGTCTTTGGCTACAGCCTCTGGCCTGACCAGGACGGCAAGCCTATCCTCGGTGTGATAGGTCAGGTGCCTAGCTACCTGCTCCCGTACACCGATTACCTGTCGCCGATGATCTATCCGTCGCACTTCAGCGCCGGAGAACAGAATTGCGCCAAGCCGGCGACCTGCGCTTACACACTTGTCCGCAAATCAGGTGAATATGCTGCGGACATCTTCAAAGGATATAGAGCCAAGTATCGGCCCTGGCTGGAGGACTTCGATTGGCCGGGGGCTGATTACACAAGCCCAGGCACCACGAAAGTGGCGGACCAGATACGAGCCGCCAAAGAGACCAATGCATGGGGCTGGCTCTGGTGGGACGCTTCTAACCAGTACGAGCCGCGCGCTTCCTTCCTCAAATAAATTATGGATTTGCAGTTACGAATTATGAATTGATAGGTAAGGCTATGTCTCGGCGAGCAATTAAAGGGTTGTCGCTTGCTCTACGGCGTACCCTTTAGATCATTCATAATTCGTAACTGCTAACTCATGATTTGTAACCCCTTGAAAAGCTATGTCTCGCCGATCTCATTCAAGCTATTCAACTTCAAGCTATTCGTCCAGCTATCAGCGGGAGAGTTGGCGCAAAATACCCTCGCCGCTGCCTTATCTGGCTGTCGCACTGGTTGCGGCGGCGGGCCTGGTTTACTTCCACTACTTTGCCTACCAGAGCCTCACAGGTAAAGTAACCAACGCCTACTCAGGCAAGGCTCTCGCGGGGATCGTTGTTTCGGTACAACCCGGCGTCGCGCCTGGAAGCCCGGCACAAGTTACCCCATCGGGAGTGATTACCACTTCTACAGCGCCTGATGGTACCTTCACTTTCAGCAAGCTTCCCGCCAATCCGGTTGTCTCTGTGCAACCGGATGGCTATGCCGCCGAGCGGCAGGACGCGTCAGGCAAGCGCGATCTTCAGATAAAGCTGATGCCCAGTACTTTGAGCGGTAAGGTCATGGGTTCGGACAACAAGCCTGTGCCCGATGCTGTGATTCTCGCGGGCGGCATACGAACAGTAGCCAAGCCCGACGGCAGCTACTTGCTCACACAGGTGCCTGCCGACCATAAGCTCGTCGTGAAGGCGGCGGGTTACTTGTCCACGTCAGTCCAGTTCGGCCAGGTTGTCACCCAGGATGTCACGCTGCAACCATTCACCGCCAAGGCTATCTACATGAACGCCGATTCGGTGGCTACGCCCGGCAAGCTACAGGCGCTGCTCGACCTGGTAGACCGCACAGAGCTCAACGCTGTGGTGATCGATGTAAAAGCGGACAACAGCGGCAACGTACTTTACGACAGTAAGCTGCCGATTGTGCAGCAACTCGGCACCGCTAACCCGATTATCCCTAACCTCGACGCGCTCCTTGCCAGCCTCAAGGCGAAAAAGATTTACACAATAGCGAGGCTGTCGGTCTTCTGGGACCAGGCAGTCACGCGGGCCAAGCCGGAATGGGCGCTCAAGAGTAAGAAAGCCCCAGGGCAGATCTGGATGGACGGCGACGGCAAGAGATGGGCAAACCCGTACAGCCCGCAGGTGTGGGATTACAATGTGCAGATCGCCGTGGAGGTGGCGAGCAGAGGCTTCAATGAAGTTCAGTTTGACAACGCCTACTTCCCCTCCAATGGCGATTTGGAAGATATAGATTTCGGACCTGACGCCGTGGGCAAGAAGCGCGTGGACGCCATCTCCAGCTTCTTCGACCGGGCTTATACTGCGCTCTCCCCTATGGGCGTCTACGTCACCATAGATACCTATGCGCTGACACCCTATGTGCAGGACGACATGGGCGTGGGCCACCAGTTTGAGGCGCTTGCAGCCCGGTGCGATTACTTATCGCCCGCGATTTACCCTTCGATGTTCGCCGACAACTTTGCCGACTTCCAAAAGCCTGCTGAACACCCATTCGACATAGTGGCGCAGACGATGAAGGCGGCGACTGCCCGGCTGACAAAGACCCCTGCGCGGATAAGGCCCTGGCTGCAAGACTTCAGCGGCGCTGTGCCTTATGACGCCACGAAAGTACGAGCTGAAATAGACGCCGCCGAGCAGAACGGCGCGTCCGGCTGGATGCTATGGAACTTCGGCAACACGTACACCGAGGGTGCGCTAAAGGGGCCATAATACTGCATAGAGCTTTTCCTATCTGGTGATTACCCACGGCTTGGGCTTAGGGTAGGCTTTCGCCTCCTGACATGTGTGGTAAAGTGTTGCCATCCGACTTACATGACCGCTTACCGGCATACTCCCACTCACAGAGATAGCTCCCCCAGACGCGCGTAATCATCACAGGCCAGGGCTTATACATGCTAAACCAGAAAGGGCGACAAAACCAAGTTCGCATGCGTGCCAGGGCGGAAGCTCCTGCTCGATCGGGCACCTCTCTGCGCGTATCCATCTCGCTAGCGAGTGACAGGGAGTTAGCATGCATAAGCCCTGTTTACTAGACTCGAAACTATTGACATCTGCTATGCTGTCGGCAGTCTAGTAAAGCTTGTCCTACGCCGGTAGAGTCGACCAAGCGACGTGAGGTATGTAGTTGAGTCGTGGAGCGGTCGGCCCTCGGGCCGCTTGGCTTGAACAACCAGGATATTGCAGATAAACTTACAATATGTTCGGATACTGTGCGTACTCATATAGCCCCCACATTTATTAAAAGCTCAGTGTAAAGAACCGTTTTCAAGCGGTTTGCTGGTAAGAGTTAGTAAGCCTAGAGATGATCAAAAACGTGACTACTTAATGGCGTGCGCTGCAAACCTTAGGGGTACAGGTTAGGTATAATGTACCCATAAATTCGGACTAGGGCTTACGGTAGAGAGGGCTGTGATAGATTGGGCCAGCCAAAAGGAGAAGGAGGGCGAAGCACTCAGGGACCAACTCTACCAGCAGATCGGTCAGTTGAAGGTTGAACTCGACTGGCTCAAAAAACTAGAACGGCAAAGCCGGCTAGAACCAAGGGATGAGTGATGCTGGCAATGAAGGTGACATCTTCAGTTGGGAGGCTACCTATGGCAAGAAGACAATCCCGACCACCAGCCACCACGCGACTGACCCTCCAACCACTGCATGACACTTGCTGGGCTTGCGGCGGCTCACTTTGGACCTGTTACCATAACTTCCGTACTGTGGTGACCCTACATGGCCCATGTAGGTTGACACTCAAGATACGCCGCTGCCATAATCTCGACTGCCCACTTTACCACAAGCCTTATCGGCCAGAAGAGGAAGGGGCACTGGCCCTGCCTCAAGGCGAGTTCGGACTGGACATCATCACTCTGATCGGCACCCTGCGCTACACTCAGCATCGCTCGGTGCCCGAGATCCACAAGCAACTGCTGGCAAGGGGAGTGAGCATAGCCGAGCGCACTGTTACCTATCTGATAGAGAGGTATGAGGAGCTTGTGGCCTTGCACCTGGCCGACCAGGACCGGCTCAAGGCTCGGCTAAGCCAACAAGGCAGAGTAGTGCTGGTCATTGACGGCCTACAGCCGGATCTGGGGCACGAAGTGTTGTGGGTGATACGCGATTGCCTGTCTGGTGAGATCCTGCTGGCTCGACCCCTGTTGAGTGCTGCCCACTCCGATCTGATGGCACTGCTCTCGGAAGTGCAGCAGGTGCTGGCCTCGTTAGCGGTATCGGCAGCGGTGCCCATACCCGTCTGTGGAGTGATCTCAGATGGTGAGCAGCCTATCCGTCTGGCCGTACAAGCGGCTCTGCCTGATATTCCTCATCAGTTATGCCAGTTCCATTACCTGAGGGAGGCTACTCGCCCCTTATACGAAGCCGACCGTCATGCCAAGAAGGAGCTAAAGAAGCAAGTGCGCGGCGTACGAGCCATCGAGCGCAGTGTCGAGGACAGACTGACAGATAAAGTGAAACCGCAAGCGAACCTCAAGTTCTCACACGGAGCGCAACGACAAAGGCATCAAGAGTATCGAGACACTGAGAGCGCCAGAGCCATCCTTGGTTACTGTTTAGCAGTGCGCAGTGCCCTTACAGAGGATGGACCACCGCCCCTGTGTGCTCCGGGCCTGAAACTGCACGAGCGTCTGCAAGCTATCCACACCTCTCTGGAGCGGGTAGCCATAAAAAGGGGGAGCTTGGATTACCAACGGTACCTCAACTGAAGCGGTTGGCGGCCATGATCGAGCGGGGTCTTACCAAGACCGCCCCACTATGGCCCGACATCCAGAGGGCTTACGAGTGGGTGGGTAGAGCAGGACACCTGTTGGTCAACCGAGCGGGGCACAGTGGGGAGCACGTGGGGAGCCAGTGGGGAGCAAGTAGGTGCTGAATATGAGGAGTTGTTGTTGGAGATGCGAGCCAACAGGCAAGGGGTTGGTTCTTTGGAACCGGCAGTAGACCATTTCCTGAAAGTGACTGCCAGCTATTGGCGTGGGCTGTTCCACTGCTATGATGTGGCCGACCTGCCTCAGACCAACAACGACCTGGAGCACTGCTTTGGCGTGGCTCGGCACCACGAGAGGCGGGCCACAGGACGTAAGCGGGGCAGTGCCACCCTGGTGGTAAGAGGGAGGGTGCGATTGCTAACAGCAGTGGCTGTAGCCACGGCGATGACCACACAGCCCCAGGGCTACAGAGTAGAGGATTTGTGGCCCATAAAGCCAAATACAAGACCTGAACCAGACCGGTGGAGAGAGTGGCGGCAGTTGCGAGCAGAGCTGGAGTATCGGCATGCAACCCGGCGAGCACAATTCCGGTTCCGAAAGGACCCGCAGTTGTACCTATCCCACCTGGAAGAGCTGTTACTCAAGCCGGCTTTGCCCTTCTAGCATATCAGAGCTCAAGACCCAGCAGGTATTTCCAGTCGATGCGACCGCGCACACTCTCAGCCGCCTGGCGGTCGGTCAAGCCTTCGGCAAACTGCAGTACCAAGACCAGCGCCAGACGCCAAGGTGCTTCAGCTGGCTGACCACGCTTAGGGAACAGTTGGGCAAACATCTGGTCGTCGTAGAGAGTACCTAACTCATCACGCAAGCGTATGCAAAGATTGCTCTTGGGAAAGGCGCTTCGGGCAATACGTGTAGTTTCCTCGGGAACAGGACCGATAGCCTGAGGTTGCAGAGACATCCTTCACTCCTTGGTGGTTGAGATGAGATACGCAGTGCATACGCAGTGCATACGTGCTGAGTGGTAGCTAAATCAGCACGTCACCATTGTCCTTTGTCCTTATCATACCAGACCAGCAACTACCCGTTCTTCTGCTCGCCGCAATTCGCCAGCAAAATCTTGACATTGGGTGGCACCATACACGTGGGGACCCGTCCCTTGTCGCTGTGTAGTAGGAACAGCCCTCATGAAGTTACCGCGGAGAGTAAGCGGGCTTGCTCTGAGGTAGATATGTCAGAGGATACCAGAACTCAGAACAAAGAGCGATACGGAGCCGCTAGGTGAGTATGCTCAAATGAAGATGAAATCGTCCTCACAAACCTACTAACGCGTGCGGGCTATATTGCCTTACAAAAAGAGAAGGGCGAACATTGTCATGTTCGCCCTCCTGCTATGTGTTTACGCCTGCTGGTTTCTGCTACCGCCGGCGCTGTCTGCTGCGCCGTCGTTCTCGGCTTCGGCAGTAGCGCCTACTTCGAAGCGGACGAAGCGGCTGACCTGGATATTCTCGCCCACCTTGGCGATAGTCTCCTTTACAAGGTCACGGATGCTCTTGCGAGAGTCGCGGATATACTCCTGGTTGAAAAGAGCGCCGTCATCCTTGTCCTCGCCTTCTATGGCACCAACCGTCTTGGGGTCCATCGAGGCGACTTGCATGGCGATCTCGCGGGCAAGAGTGCGAAACTCCTCGGTGCGCGCCACGAAGTCGGTCTCGCAGTTCACTTCGACCAGCGCGCCGATGCGCCCGCCTGTGTGGATATACGACTCGATCACGCCCTGGTTGGCTGTGCGGCCAGCCACCTTGAGGTGCTTGGTCAAACCCTTCTGGCGAAGAGCCTCAGAGGCTTTGTCCATGTTGCCGCCTGCGTCCTGCAGAGCACGCTTGCACTCCATAATACCCGCGCCTGTCTTCTCACGCAGTTCTTTGACTGCTGCTGCTGAAATGTCCAATTCTTTTATCCCCCTGAGTTGTGATTATGAGTTTTGATTCTGACAAGCCCTGAGTGCAAAAGGCTCAGAGCTTGCCCATACCGTAAAAAGGGGGCAAGGCTTTGCAGCCGCCCCCTGGCTTTGCAAGGTGCAGGCGGGTTACACGCCCTCGTCGTCGGGAGCGAAGCTATACTCGCCCGGCTCGATAGTGTAGCCCACATCGGCGCTCTGGCTTTCGCGGCGCTGTTTGCCCTCGACGGCGGCGTCGGCCATCTTGGCTGTGATTACACGTACAGCGCGGATCGCGTCATCGTTGGAAGGGATTATGAAATCCACTTCGTCAGGGTCGCAGTTGGTGTCTACCATAGAGACGACGGGCAGGCCCAGCTTGATAGCCTCGGTGATAGCAATACGCTCGCGGTGTGGGTCTACGATGAAGACCGCATCCGGCAAATCGCGCATATCCTTGATGCCGCCAAGAAGGGAGTTCAGCTTATCTATTTTCTCTTCCAACTTCATCGCTTCGGCCTTAGGCAAGTCGGCGAACTCACCACGAGCGCGGCGGCTCTCAAGGTCGGCCAGGTAGCGTAGACGGTTGCGTATGGTGGCAAAGTTGGTAAGCATACCACCCATCCAGCGCTTGTTGACGAAGTACTGGCCGGAACGCTCGGCTTCTTCCTGAATGGCCTCCTGAGCCTGCTTCTTGGTGCCGACGAAGAGGACCTTACCGCCATTAGCCACCAGGTCGCTTACGTAGTTCATAGCAGCCTGAAGGCCTGACACGGTCTGCTGAAGGTCAATAATATGTATACCATTGCGCTCGGTGAAGATAAAAGGCTTCATTTTGGGGTTCCAGCGCTTGGTCTGATGCCCGAAGTGAACGCCCGCTTCAAGGAGCGCCTTCATGCTGATGCCGTTACCGCCACTGCCGTTGCTGCCACGATCCCCGCTGCGTTGAGCCGTCGGTTGCTGGGGGCCTTCCTGGGGAGGGGCCTGGAGCTGCTGCCTCTCTCCTTCCTGTTGGACCTGAGGCGCTTGCGCAGGTGCGGTCTGCTCTGAGGCACTTTGCTCTGGAGCAGCTTGCGCTTCCGGTGCCTGCGGCTCTGTCGTTGCCGCTTCGATCTCTGTATCCGTTGTCGCCAATCTTTCCTCCATAGTTTGTTGTATCTTCCGCTATCTTCACCCCCGACAGGCACACGAGCAAGCATTCAACGAAGCGGCTCTTGCACAACCCGGCAAGTCGGACAGCGTGCTTATTAGTGACCATTACGGTCGAACACTGCGGCATTTGCAACCCACATGTTGCAAAGTACCAACGCCAATTATATCACAAACACGTGCAGCAGGGCAAGGAAAATAGAACTCTAACTGTTCAGAGTTGAGGTGGAGGAACAAAGTTCAAGGGGTATCTGTGCGGGTGAGGGCGGGGACACCTCCGTAACCCCTGCTCTGAACATTTACATGCACCTGGTCGCGAGATTATCTATTCACCCGATAAACTGTATAGCGCGCTTGCTTCTCCACTGTGGTGGTTTCTGAGGCGATTTGGGAAAGGGTCTCCGGGGTGAGGCGAGCCCGCCCGCCGTCGTGTATGGCGATCAACGGAACGCGAGATGCGCGGTCAAGTATGTCGGCCTGCGCAGCAGGTAGATAGAGGACTGCGTAAACATCGGCGCTGTGCTGGCCCTGTAGCACGGCGTTTGTGAGGTCTCCCCAGCTGCGGTTGTTCAGTCCTAGCGCCAGATAGATCATATGGCCGTAGCTGTCTACCAGGTAGCCTGTAGAGTTACGGCTCGGAGGCCGTGCGGCGCGGAAGTTGAATTGCTCATCAGTAGTGAGAACAGGGGTGCCTGGGGGGACCGCGTCATTTATATAGCGGCTCACAATCTCAAAGAGGCGGTCGGGCTTGCTGCCTGTGACATCCAGCCATTCCACCCCCGCGAGGGGTAAAGTGAGGATAGCGGCCAGTGCGTAAGGGAGCAACCGAGCCGTTGCCCGGGTTAGTAGGCGGGTACGCCCGAAGCTCCAGAAGTCATTGAGCAGGCGCGGGATGATGCTAAAGCCAGCGCCCAACAAGCAGAGAGGCGCAGCAAGTTGGATATAGTAGTGCTGGTAAAAGGAGCGGCTGTAGGTGAAGAGGAGCAGGCTGAAGAATGTCCAAAGTACGATGGCACGCCAGGGGCCAAGCAGGGTGCGCCGCCACACCCATATTGAGAGAACGATAAAACCAAGCGCAGCAAAGACCAGCGTAAGGCTATCGTTCAGCTTGAGCGACACGTTCGCCAGGCGCTCGCTCGCGGCAGTAACGCCGTCGCTGGGGCGTAACAGTTGAAAGAAGAAGACCATGCGCACGAACTGTGACGGCGCGGCCAGCAGGAAAGGCCCGACCACAATTATACCCGCTACGAGCGCACCCAGGATCGTGCTTGCTAGCTGGCGTGCGAGGGGTATGCGCGGTACGGACCCAGCAGCCCCACGCTTCTCCAGGCCAAGCCACAATATGTCCGCCAGGATCGCCACCAGGCAAGCCACTCCTGCTATCTTGGTGAGAGCGCTGAGGGCCGCGAAAGCCCCCGCAAGGCCGAGCCAGAGGAAGGGGCGTCGCCGGGCGCGCGCGCTGCCGCCTCCTTCCAGGGCGGGGCGGACCCACAGGTAGAGAAGTAACGCGCCACAGGAGAGGAGCACCATCGGGCCGTCGAGCATCACCTTGCGGTTTATCTCCACCACGCGGCCATCCAGCGCCCACAGAACCCCGGCGAGCGTACCCCCCCATAATCCCACCAGGCGCAAGCCTATGAAAAAGAGAAAGACAAGGGTCAACAAGCTGTAGGCTACGGAGAGATAGCGAGCCATCATGAAAGATGTCGGGCTGCCCCACTCGGTGAAGTGATAAGCCAGGGCAGGCGCATAAGAGATAGCAGCCATCGGAGGGTGAGCGAAGAAGTAGTCGCGGTAAGGAAGGATGCCTTGCAGAAATAATTGCGATGCCCCTGCGTAGACCCCTTCATCATCGTAAACCTGCTGCGAAAGGCCGTTGCTCTGCGGCCAGAGCTGCACCATGCGGACATAGCCAGCCAGCAGCAAAAGCAATATGAGCAGAGCAACAATCAGCCACCGAGCCTGCGGCTCGCCCGCCGATTGGTCATTTTCGGCAGTAGCTCTCGGCTGTGATTTTCTACGAAGCCCCACAGGCAGTCCCAAGCCCACCAGCCAGGCAGCGGTCGGCAGCCAAGGCAGGGCGTCATAGTGGGCCTGTAGCAAATCGAGCCACCCGGGTCGAATAGGAGGAGTAGAGGGATCAGGAAGGCCGTTCCACCCCGATATACCCTGGGCGATAAAGGGCAGCAAGCGTAGCTGCACTGCCACGCCTACCGCTCCATAGACGAGCAATGCTAACGAAAGATAGCGGAGTAGGCGTGCGGGGCTTGTAGCGCGTTGGGGGGCGGCTTCCATAAGAGGATTGTCGCAGAAGGGTGCCAGACTGTCAAACTATTTCGCAAAAACAACTGTTCAGAGTAAGGCATGACCCGGCGGGCCACCATTACCGATGAAAACGAGTGATTTAGCACCCCTCTATACTACTACCCTTCTCATTTTCAGAGGAGTTGGGGTGGAGCAATCTTCTTGGGGTATCTGTACGAGTCACCTGCACTCACCCCATGCCCCTCTCCCCTTCATGGGAGAGGGGCATGGGGTGAGTGCAGGTGACTCGTACTCTGAACGCTTACTCGCCAAAGTAAGCGTTCAGATATAGTTTGAAACCCTATAAGGAAAGGGATAGCTAGGGCGTGCTGACTTCTACGCTACCTACGCCAAGATTAAGGTTGAGGTCCAGCTTGTTGGTCGCGCTGATATAGCCGCTTGTCTGGTATATATCACCGGTCTGCTGAAAGCGCTCGTCTATGCTGAAGCTGCCGAGGCCCTTGTTCACGGTGATACGAGCCTCTACATCTTCCGGTATCAGCAGAGATAAGTTGCCCACTCCGCCATTCGCTTTAGCCGTTGTTATCCCCGTGCCTGATGGAAATGTAATTACGGTTTCACCTACGCCTCCGTTAACGTCGATGCTTCTCAGCTTGAGGCCGCTCAGGTCGAGCTCTGACTTACCGGAGCCTGTACTGACCCTGAGATCGAGTGGCACACTCGGGTTCACGTGTAAATCCCAGCGTGGCGATTGCCCGGAACCAAGGAAGGGGAAGCCTCCGCCCTGCTGGTTCTGGCGCAAGCTCAGGGTGCCCATGCGGCCGCTGCTATTGAACTCCTGCGCAGGCTGGCCGCGGTCTTCGTAGTATTGCAAAGTGCCGGTGGCAAGTACTGTAGGATCGCTGTTCGAGCTATCTACATTTACCTCTATTACTCCAAGCTCAAGATTTACAACAGCCGATTCCACCCCGTTGAGGGGCGCTTTCACGACGGGAATAGTGGTAAGGTTGGCGCGAGCCTGAAAGCCGCCGTTGGCGTAGACGAAAGCCACCCCGCCGCCTAGCACCAACAGGATTATCAAAAGAGAGAGGGCAGGATTGCGCCTCCCAAGCAGGATTTCAAGCCCAACCGCCACCAATAGGAGGGGCCATAGCCGCCAAAGCTGACGCCAGACGTTGGCGTCGAGCAGGCCGAAATTGCTGAGCAAGAAGAGGACGCCCGCCACGATGAGCAGCAAGGGTCCAAGAAAACCGCCTGAATAAGGCCTCCTTGCACGGCGCATCTCTCTACGGGTGTCACGCTCAGAGCGGTATGGCGGCTGGCTTTGCCCTACTTGCTGCCACTGCTCATAAGGTGTTCCTTGCGGGCGCAGATCCGGCGGCGCGTAGCCGGGTGATGGTGGCGCTGTGGATCGCTGCCCGGCTCCAGGCGGCCAGGCCTGCGTTGGCGCGCCCTGCTCCAGCGGACCCGTTACCGCCCCCTGACCTGAACGCACCACGTTCTGGCCCGCGCTATTGGGATTCTGGTCCATTGAAAGTCCTCCTGTATATAACACTCTGTAGCTCTGTATATTACGGAAAAGCTTGCCTTTGCCGGGCAAGATGTAGAATGGGAAAGGATAATAGCCTTTCAGCGTATGTATGCTGCTCGGTGAGTCATGATTCGTTCTTCTAGCGCTATTCCAGTAGATAGAAGTTAGAGGTGTAAAGCCGTACTGGTAAAAAGATGCAGTAACACCGGCCAGCGTGTGCTACTGCATCTTTCTCCTCTTTCAGGCGCGACCGTGTTGTTACCGGCGGCGTGCCAGCATGAAGGCTCCGAGTCCGATGAACAGTAGAGGCCACATGGCGTGCCATTGCATTATTCTAAAGAAGCCGACATTGCCGAGCAGGAAGAAGACGCCTATGGATATTAGCACGACAGGGCCGATTCCGGGACCAGAGCGGCTCATGCTGCCCGCTTGCGGCGCTTGCCCGGCGTTGTAGCTCGCATTAGGAGCGCTGGGGCCGGTAGGATTACCTGCGGGTTGGCTTCCTGCCGGTGGGTTGTTGGCCGCGCCAGGGTTGCCTCCGGGGAAGCCGCGCACTCTAGCGCCTATGTCACTGAGATTCTCGTGTATGATCTGGCTGGCATCCGAAGCAGTGCTACCCGCAGTGGGTACTATTAGCCAGAGCGCCAGGTATGCAAGGAAGAAAGCCCCACCGCTAAAGATCGTCAACAAAACGAAAGTCAGTCTGATAAAGGTGGGGTCTATTTTGAGATAGTTGCCAAGCCCTGCGGCTACTCCACCCAGCATCGCCTCGCTTGTGCTCCTGTAAAGACGGCCGTTGCCGTTCATATCGTTCCTCCTGGTAATTCCAATCTGCTGATAAAGTTGATACATACCACCTGGTAAGCGGACCCAGATGCTTATCGCCTGATGCCTGGCACGGTACTCAGCCCTGAGTTAGCCCGCCGGATTGCGGGGCACGATGATCCAGAGCAGCCCATAAACAAGTAGCGCGGGGAAGCCGGCTGTAACGAAGGCAAGAAGTACAAATAGCAGGCGAATGATAGTGGGATCGAGGTTGAAATATTCGGAGATGCCACCCGCCACTCCGCCAAGCATTGCGTCTCGGCTACTTCGGTAAAGTCTCTTATAATCCATCTGTGCCCTCCTTTCTTTTCCTTTTTTCGTCTCCTGGTATTAGATACGCAGCTACCGGCAAAAAGGTAACAACATTGCAGGACCGGTTCGCACAACGGCTGACAGCGTTCAGTTATGAGTTACACCAATACTCCGCAGGTCCCTTGACAAGGGGGGCAACTTGGGGTAATAAATAAGCAGTAAGGATTACAGCAACAAAGGCAAAGATGGAGAGAGTAGGCCAAGCGCACGCGCCCAGGGAGGGTAAGGGCCACAGACTGGAAGCCCGCCTCGCGAATCTCGGCTGAAGTTCACTCCTGAGCCGACAGGTGAAAGATCAATAGCCTGATCCGGGCGCTCACCGTTATAGAGCATAAAGCGGTCTGCATACAAAATTTTGTAGGCCGAAATCAGGGTGGTACCACGTGGCCGCGCCTCGTCCCTGGCGAGAAGTGCGGCTTTTTGTTTAAGGAAATCATTGCTCACCTTCGGCGGGCAAGGGGGTTGCGATGGCTACTTTGCGGGAGGAGATTGAGGAAGCCAGGCGCGAGGCTTTGGCCGCGCTTGACAAGGCTGGGGACAGTGCCGCTCTTGATGAGTGGAACAGAGAATACCTGGGCAAGAAAGGTAGGATGACAGCTCTCTTCCGGGGGGTAGGGGCGCTGCCTGCTGAGGAGAAGGCGAAGGCGGGGCAAGCTATCAACTCGGCCAAGTCGGAACTTGAGGAGACATTCTCTCAGGCGACAGAGCGTGTAGTAGAAGGGGAGCAGCAGCAACGGCTCCAGGCTGAAGCTGTAGACGTGACGCTGCCCGGGAGGCCCGCGCCCGACGGCCATCTGCACGTCATCACTCAGACGGTGCGCGACATCTTGCGTGCTTTTGAGCATATGGGCTTCCAGGTTTATGAGGGGCCGGACGTAGAGCTTGATATTTATAACTTCGAGTTGCTCAATATCCCGCCTGAGCACCCCGCCCGCTCCATGCATGATACATTCTATATAGACGACCGCCTGCTGGGTCTACGACCGCCCGGTGCGAGCATGGACGACTTGCCTCCTGTGATATTACGCACCCATACGTCGCCCAACCAGATAAGGATGATGCGTAAGATAGAGCCTCCTGTAAGGCTAGTGGTGCCTGGCAAGTGTTATCGCTCGGAAGCCACCGATGCCACGCACGAAGCCTACTTCATGCAAATCGAAGGGATAGCGATCGACCACAAGGTGACGCTCGCCGACCTGAAAGGTACGCTCGCGGCCTTTGCTCGCGCCATCTTCGGGCAGGACAGACGCGTGCGCTTTCGCTGCGACTACTTCCCATACGTGGAGCCGGGAGTAGATCTGGCGATAAACTGCCTCGTCTGTGGCGGCAAAGGCTGTCGCTCATGCAAGTACACGGGTTGGCTGGAGATTATGGGCGCTGGGATGGTACACCCGCAGGTGCTGATCAACGGAGGCGTAGACCCCGACGAGTATAGCGGCTTCGCCTTCGGTATGGGCCCTGAGCGGATAGCAATGCTGCGCCACTCCATTGACGATATTCGTCTCTTTTATGAAAATAACCTGAGATTCTTGAAGCAATTCTGACGCATGTTACTTGGTGCGTGCTGCGTAGGTGGATAAGGAAAGTTGTTCCTTTAGCCTTCCAGCTTTGGAGCAGCTATTACGCGATGCGCACCAGGCAACGCGTTGTATACCGGAGAAGAGCAATGCCAATACGAGTACCGCTCTCCTGGCTGAGAGAGTATGTAGATATAAGTGTGACGCCGGAGGAGCTGGCCCAGAGGCTTACGCTGGCAGGGATCGAGGTTGAGCACATCGTGACTGTAGGCGAGGAGTGGCAAAATATCTACACGGGCCGCGTCACGCGCCTGGAGAGACACCCCAACGCCGACAGGCTCAATCTCGCCACAGTGGAGTACGGCGCTGAGCAGGCAATTACTGTAGTGACGGGCGCACCCAACATTCGAGAGGGCGATACGGTGGTGCTGGGGCTGATTGGCTCGCGCTATCTGGACCAGCATGTCGCGCCGCCAAAGTGGTCTACTCTCAAGCCCGCCAAAATCAGAAACATCCAGACCGAAGGTATGGTGATGTCGGAGGCCGAGCTTGGCCTTTCAGAAGAGCATGAAGGTATTATCCTGCTCGATCCCTCAACGCCTCTGGGAGTGCCGATACAGCAAGTGTTGGGCGAGACTCTGCTGGAGATAGAAGTTACGCCGAATAACGGGCGCATTCTCAGTATGGTTGGCCTGGCACGCGAGGTGGCAGCCCTCTACGATACCGAAGTACGCTACCCATCAAGCGAATGGGAAAGTGCAGGGCCGCCTGTAAGTGAGCTGATTCAGGTGGAGATAGACGATCCTGAGCTTTGCGCGCGCTACACAGGGGCGGTGATACAGGAGGTAACGATAGAGCCGTCGCCCGCCTGGATGCAGCGATACCTTACCATGGCAGGCATGCGGCCTATCAACAACATAGTGGATATTACCAACTATGTGATGCTGGAGATGGGGCAGCCGCTACACGCTTTCAGCTACAATGCCGTTGAGGGGCGTAAAATCGTGGTGCGCCGCGCCCGCCCTGGGGAGCGTCTGACTACGCTGGACCATGTGGAGCGGGCGCTTGACCCTAATATGCTGGTGATAAGTGACACAGAGAAAGCTGTAGGGTTAGCGGGTGTCATGGGCGGGGAGGATAGCGAGATCGGCAGCGAAGGAATGACTGATGTCTTTCTGGAGTCGGCGCACTTCGAACCGAGGAATACAAGGCGCACCGCCCGCCTCCTCAAGCTGCCTTCAGAGGCGTCATACAGGTTCGAGCGATGGGTGGACCCTACGTTGACTGTACCTGCCTTGAAAAGGGCCGCCGAGCTGATGAGCCAGCTTGCAGGAGGAGTGATAGCCGAGGGTTACGTAGACGAATACCCGCGCCCTCTCAAGCCACGACGTATACACTTCTACACCTCTGAGGTGGAGCGTCTACTTGGCATAAAAGTGCCGCCCAGCGAGATAGCAAGCCTGCTCAGGCGGCTGGGCTTCACAGTGGACCTGCCTCATAACGCCGACGCGGTAGGGCAGGATACGACAATGCTGGTAGATGTGCCTTCTTATCGCAACGACGTAACGCTGCCCGCCGACCTGGTGGAGGAAGTGGCGCGCATGGTGGGCTACGATCTCATACCCGAAACCCTCCTCTATGGCGGGCTGCCGCCGCAGGAGGTGAATCGCTCGCTTGAAGCCGAGAATAGGATGCGCGACATCATGGTGGCGTGCGGCCTCGACGAGGTAATAAACTACTCGGTCATGTATAGTGGAGCATTAGAAAAACTGCGACGAATAGAGGCGACCGCAAAAGAGGGAGGCGAGCGGCCTACATACCGCTCGTGGGACCCGCAACGGCCTCCCGTCACTATCGTCAATCCGGTGAGCAGCAGGCAAGATGTGATGCGCCCCACGCTGCTGCCCAATATGCTTGACACGCTACGGCTAAATCTCAAAGCCGAGCCTGGAGGGCCGGTCCGTATATTTGAGCTTGGGAAAGTATACCTGACCCCCACCTCTGCCGAGATAGCATCGCGGATCGCGCATATGGCCGAGGAGAGGCTGAGGTATCCGCGCCTTGAGGCATGGGAGCCTGTACCGGGCGAGGAGCGGCTGCCTGTGGAGCCGCGCCGCTTGATGGGGGTGATGGCGGGGTGGCGACACGAGAAAACCCGCTTCCACCTCTCCGGCGACGGGTCGGACGCGCAGATGGGCTTCTTCGATGCCAAAGGCATAGTGGAGGAGCTCCTCCAACAGCTTCATATAGCCGGTAGCGTGTGGGTGCCCGCCAACGCTCCCCTCTTTCACCCAGGGCGCGTTGCCGTATTACAGGCGCAAGGCGTAGAGCTTGGGGTTGTAGGAGAAGCGCACCCCCGACTAATCGAGGAGTGGGAGTTACCCGCAGAGCGAGTATGCGTCTGGGATTTAAACGTGGAGGCTTTGATAGCCTTGCTGCCTGACCGCGTGATCTACAAGCAGGTTAGCCCCTACCAGGCTGTCAGGCACGATATGGCCTTTGTTGTGGAGGACAGCGTTCCCGCAGGGGATGTAGAAGATGCGATAAGGAAAGCAGGAGGCGCTGCTGTAAAGCAAGTAAGCTTGTTCGATATCTACACCGGCGAGCCGGTACCCGAAGGGCGAAAGAGCCTGGCTTTCGCTGTAACCCTCAACTCGATAGAAAAGCCGCTCACCGAAGAAGAGGTGGCACGTATCCGCAAGCGGATAAAAGGAATGTTGGAGAGAGAGATGGGGGCCAGGATGAGGGATTAGCTGCTAGTCCTTGATTCCTTACCGCACCGCACAAGGCTAGAAAGAGGCTAGAGCTTTGATCGAGCATAATAAAGGAGACAAGAAGCAACGAGGGCGTACAGAGAAGCAGGCCGCCGGCTCCCAGCCGCAAGGCCCTTATATAAGGCTGCACAGCGATGAAAACCCGTACGGCTGCTCATTGAACGTGCTGGACGCCCTCGGCTCTTCAGATACATACCACCTGCCCGCCGATCCGATAAGCAGTGAGCTTCGCACCGCCTTGAGCGAGTACACGGGCTTTGCCGCTGAGCGCATCGTAGCGGGCGCGGGCACGCTGGAGCTTACCGAACGGATGCTGCACGCTTTCCTCGATTCGGGCGACGCCGTGATTACCTGTCCGCCTTCGCTACCCCACCCCAGCCTGGGGGCTTCCCGTGCGCGGGTGACGCCTGTGCAGGTGCCACGTACCGATAACTTTGATATCGATCCTGATGCGATCATAACTACCATGCACCGGCAGAGCAACATAAAGATGGTGGTGTTGCAATCGCCGAACAACCCGACCGGCAACGCGACATCGAACACTACGATAGTGCATCTGCTGCATAGGGGCGTGTGGGTAGTGGTGGACGAGACCTACTACGAGTTCTCTGACAGAACGGTAGCTCCGCTGGTGAGCGAGTTCGATAACCTCGTAGTGCTGCGGTCGTTCAGCCCCTGGGCTGGATTGCAGGGTCTACCCGTCGGCTATGCTCTCTGCTCACATCGTGCGGCTTCCAGGCTGCAAAGGCTGACGCCGCCGGGCGGTCTGAACCGGGCAGCGCAACTGGCGGCTATCGCCTCACTTCAAGACCGCGAAACGCTAAAGCAGAGAGTGCGGCGGATAAGATTGGAGCGCGGCAGGCTCTACCGGCAGCTACGCAAGCTTAATCTGCTTCAGCCCTATCCCTCGGCCACAAACTTTCTTCTCTGTCGCATGACAAGAGGCGACGCGCAGATGGTGCAGAGGCAACTTCAGGACGAAGGTATCCTGGTGAAAGCGATAAGCGACCGCTGGCTGGAGAACCACTTGCGGATAGGAGTAGGTCGCCCGGAAGATACCAACACTTTGATCGTGAGCCTGAAGAAGCTGGCGGCGGAGCCGTTCTTGTAGTGCTTCGGGACTGGAGGTCAGGGAGTAAGGCGGCGATGGCAAAGCTCGCTGTTTGTAGTCGCCCTCTCCCTTCCACAGAAGCGGGGAATGTGGAAAACTTTGGGAATAGAGCATTGACAGAGCTGTCAGCTTCCCGTA
>JADMIH010000309.1 GCA_015478675.1 Chloroflexota bacterium
TCTACCCCTACTCTGAACATTTACACCCCGACGCCCGTTTGACAAAGCCGGCACGCTGGGTTACAGTTTGGCTGTGAAGTCTATAGCGGCAACGGCTACTCATCTGTTGCAATCTTCAAGGGCCAGGCGTTGGCTACAGGTTGCGCTGGCGGCGCTGGTTCTTCTCTTTTTCGGGCGCGCCCTCTACGAGGTAGCCCCCAGGCTCCTCTCTTACAACTGGCAACTCGACCCGACCTATCTCCTTATCTCATTGTTGATCATGCTGGCGCGCGGGCCTATAGGCGCATACGGCTGGTGGGCTATTGTGCGGAGGCTGGGCTATCCACTCACCTGGGCGCAGAGCCTGCGGCTCGTCTCTATATCGAGCGTGGCGGGCTTCGTGCCAGGCTCAATGTGGCACGCCGTCAGCCGCGTATACCTCGCCGACAAAGAGGGTATGCCGCGCCTGACAAGCGTCATGAGCATGGGCATAGAGACGGTAATGGTACTGCTCGGCGCGTTGATAGTGGCTTCCCTGAGCCTGATAGGGTGGCATGATGCGCCTGTCTGGGGAGGGGTAGCTCTGCTGGCAGCCCTACTCGCCATGGTGCTGCAACCGCAGCTTCTTTTTCGTGTGCTCAACTGGGCGTTGGTGCGGCTCAAGCGCAAGCCTGTGGAGGTGCAGTTATCCGCCAGGGATATGCTGGCGCTGCTCTGGCCTTATCTGCTCAACTGGCTCCTCTACGGAGTAATGTCATTTGCTATAGTCGCTGCCCTCTACCCACAGCTTTCTATAGCGTACCTGCCTGTAACCGCAGGCATCTTCACCGCCTCCTGGGCCATAGGCTATCTGGTAGTCTTTGTGCCGCAGGGCTGGGGCGTACGCGA
Organism: Chloroflexota bacterium; assembly: GCA_015478675.1. The sequence continues at coordinate 868 of JADMIH010000309.1, forward strand.
AGTGATCATCACAACTGTGCTGGCAGGGCTGCTGGGCTTGCCTGTAGCCGTGGCCGCAGGCGCTGCTCTCCTGTCGAGAGGATGGTCCATAGTGGGGGTAGCCCTCTGGGGAGCAGTCGCGGCGATGGGATTAGGGACCAGGGATTAGCATTAAGCTGGCAGCGAACAACTCGTAACTCGTAACTCCTACCATGCATGACCCCGTAAATGAGAGACAACGTAAGCTCCGCATATTGCATCTGATCTATGATGACATAGGTAATCCCTGGGTTGGAGGGGGGGGAGCTACGCGCACCATTGAGATATACAGCCGTATCGCGCAACGAGGCCACAGTGTGCGCGTAGTTTGTGGAAACTACCCTGGCGCACCGACGCGACAAAAGAGGTATGGTGTCAACTACCGACACGTCGGCTATGCGCGCTCGTACGTGCTGAGCAGGCTCACCTATATGCTGGGGGCCGTGCGCTTGATAAAGGGTGGGGGCTATGATATAGTCATCGAGGATGTGTCGCCTTTTTCGCCCATTGGAGCGCCGTTGTGGAACAGGCATGTGCCTTCTGTAGCCAGCGTGCAGAATCTCTCCGGCGTGCATGCAACGGCTAAGTACGGCATGATCGGGCTGGGACCAAAGCTGGTAGAGAAGCCGCTAATCTCGCTCTTCAAGAACTTTGTCGCAGTGTCGCCGGGGATTGCAGACGAATTGCGACAAATACTGAAGGACAACATAAGAGCGCGAGTAATCCCGAACAGCGCGGGAACGGTATTCCAGACAGAGGGTGAAACATCTAACCCTTACGGGCGGTATATTCTCTCCCTCGGTAGGATTGATATTTACCAGAAGGGGCTAGACAGGCTGATTGCCACCTTTGAGGAGGTGGCTCAACAGGTGCCCGACCTGCGCTTGCTGATAGCGGGCAGTGGCGTCGAGGAGCAGGTGCATTTGCTGGGGTCGCTGGTAAGTAAATCACACGCCGGTGAGCGCATAGAGCTACTCGGTCAGGTGAGCAGCGATGAGGCAGCCAAGCTTATGAAAAGTGCGTTGGCTCTCGTTCTGCCCTCCCGGTACGAGGCGTGGCCTCTCAGCGCGATAGAGGCAGGGGCGGCTGGAACGCCAGTAGTGGGCTTCGACATAGTAGGCGTGAGAGATGCCGCGCCTCCCTTTCCGAAGGCACATGGGCTGCTAGTGGGCACAGGCGACACAGGCGACACAGGCGACACAGCAGCCATGTCCGAAGCCCTGGTGAGAATCGCCACAGATGCAGCTCTCCGAACCGAGGTGGGCAGAAAAGGGCAGGAGTGGGCCAGTCGCTTCACCTGGGATGCCCTTGCCGAAGAGCAACTCAGCTTCTATGAGGAGTTAGTAAGTAAATAAGTCACCTTACGCAATGTATGATTGCTCCTAAAAGCAGGCTCCCTTTAGTACACTGTCCAGCGAGCGTCACATCTCCAACTTTATGATCCTCTTTATTACCCGCAAACACCCGCCCTCCGTTGGTGGGATGCAGAAGTTAAGCCAGAGCTTGACCAAAGAAGTGGGCAGGCTCACACCCACCACCACCATCTACTGGGGCGGGTCCACTTTGTTTGTGC
>JADMIH010000052.1 GCA_015478675.1 Chloroflexota bacterium
GCCAGCGCGGGGTGAGCAGTGCCTGTGAACACCTGCAACCTGTTCGACATAGCCACCTCTCCTTGCGAGTTGCTCACTCCTTACTCCTCGGTGCTGAGCAACTTGTTTATAACGCGAGCAGGAACGCCTGCTACTGTGGTTTGCGGCGGCACATCCTTGAGGACCACGCTCCCCGCGCCCGTAGTCGCGCCTTCACCGATCTCGATAGGTGCCCTTAGCATCGTACCTACGCCTATGAAAGCGTCTTTGCCTATGGTGGTAGGGTTCTTTTTCTCTCCATCGTAGTTGGCTGTCACTGCGCCTGCGCCTATGTTGGCATTTTCTCCTACCTGCGCGTCACCAAGATAGGAGAAATGCCCGGCCTGTACCCCGCTTTCCAGCGTAGAGTTTTTCACCTCCACAAAGTTGCCGAGGTGGACGTCAGAGTTGACTTGAGTTCCGGGGCGTAGGTGGCTGTAGGGGCCAAGAGTTACGCGCTCTTCGAGAATACTTCCCTCTACCGTCGAGGAGATGATGCGGCAGCCCTCGCCCACGCGGGAGTCGATGATGTGGGCGTTGGGGCCAATCGTGCAGGCGGCGTCTATGTAGGTCTTGCCCTCCAGGACTACTCCCGGGTAGATTACGGTGTCCGCGCCAATCTGCACGTCAACGCCCATGTAGACGCTATCGGGCATAAGCATAGTCACGCCCGCACCCATCCACTGCCGCCTGAGTCGGCTCTGCACAATGCTCTCGGCCTGAGAAAGCTGAATCTTGGTGTTTATCCCCATCGCCTCGTCCAGGCCGTCAAGGGTGTAAGTGATAACAGGCGTCTGGACCCGCCGAGCAGCGGCGATTGTGGACGGCTGGGGCACATTGCCGCGTCCTTCACTAATAGCCATGCTGATAAGGTCGGTGAGGTAATATTCGCCTTGAGCATTCAACTGAACATCGTTTAAGTGGGACCACAACCATCCAGACTGGAAGACGTAAACGCCGCTATTTACTTCTGAGATGGCGCGCTGCACGAGAGTAGCGGCACGCTCTTCGACCACTGCCAGCAAGTTCTGGTTTGCGTCGCGCACTACGCGCCCGTAACCGGAGGGATCGGAGGCGATGCAGGTGAGCATGGTGAGTTGCGCCCGCGATTGCCTATGCCTGGTGATGAGGGCGCTCAGGGTAGCTGTACGTAGCAGGGGGCAATCGCCATAGAGGATGAGAAGAGGTCCATCGTGTGAGCGCAGAAGCGGCTCGGCCATGAGGGCAGCGTGGCCTGTGCCCAGTTGCTCCGGCTGCACGACGTATTCAAGAGGCAGAGAGTTGTCGTGGCCGTAGCCGTCGCCGAGGGTCTGGCGTACCTGGTCAGCGCCATGTCCGACCACCATTATTGTATGCGAAGGGTTGAGAGGAACAAGGGCACGCAAGACATGGGCCGCTAGAGGAAGCCCCGCGAGGCGATGCAGCACTTTGGGTTGCCGCGAGGCCATTCTCTTGCCAAGACCCGCTGCTAAAACCACCACTGCAAGCGGTTGGCTCTCCATAATCGTAATTCACAATTATGAATTATGAATTGACGAAACCGAATCGTAATTCATAATTGATAATTCATAATTCCGCGAAGCGGGAACAAATTGATAATTCATCAGGTAGCCGTATACTAACGTAAAGCCAACCCAATGTCAAGCAGATCATCTGATGCGACACTTGTATCCTTCCAGGGAGGCGTGCACGTTGCTACCTTTATATTGTCGTTCCACTCTTGAGTAGCCCCGGTCAACTTCCAGGCGGAGCCGTCGCGCACAAGATGGTACGAGTAGCCTTCCGCACTGCCTGCTTTTCGATAGATGCTGGCTCTTATGGAGAGCGCGTCAGGGTTTGTAGGGTCGGCGGCTATCGCGCCCAACGTGAGGAAAAGTCCACCGTTCTCCACCTCGCCGCCATCTTCCAGCGCTCCTACGGCCTGGCTGAAGCCGATAGCGCTGTACTTACGGCTGTCATCTGAGGATTGGAGGGTGGAGATGAGGCTCTGAGGGAGAGGTTGGCCTTCGTTCGGGTCATCGAGGCGATCTCCCTGAGCGATGTAGGGGCTTATATAGACGTACGTTGCCACCTCGCCTTTGAGCAGCGCTTTTGCTACCTGGGCGTAGAGCGCTGCCTGTTCTTCCATGCCTATTCCTGCGGGCGGGGGTATAGCTGTAGATTCGGGTTGTGGTGTTATCTCTGCGAGTGGATAGCCCCCAGCCGGCCCTGGGGCGCTACCGGGCTCTTCTGTGAGGGTTGGGCCTACCGTTGCTCGCGGCGTGATAGTGACGGCAGGAGAATGGGAGGTAAGGGTGGGGGCAGGAAGGGGAGCAGGCGAAGTGGCATCGCACGCAGCAAGCAAGAGCAGCCAGACCACCTGTATGGAAATGAGAAGCCCACTTGCAGATCTAGAGCGGTTGAGCATGCCCTGAGCTCCAACCCTATGGGGTGCAAAAGTAAAGGCAGCAATGCGACGCTCGCATCACTACCTTATTCTACAATAGCATAGCCTTCGGGTTCCATAGCGGAAGGACCACACCCCAATCCCTACCCACTGGTGGAGAGATGCTCTTATTCTCCTTTCACCATAGCGAGGTCCTACCCCAAGCTTCAGGCCTCTACCTGGGTGGGTGGGGGCATAGTGAGCAGACCCTCCATTGCGTGGAACTCGTACATGCGCATGAGCGCGCGGTTGCTCTGGTCCATATGCTGGTAGAGAGCCTCGGTGAGACCCTTTCGGATTTCAGGGGGGAAGAGCTTGGAGAATTTATTGTTCTCGATGGCTATGAAGAGCTTGTAGAAGTCGAGCAAGGCTGTCGGATCTATCGGTAAATCCTGGTCTGTCAGGCGGATTTTGCCGATGTGCATGCGTACCTTGAGCTTATTCTCGCGTGCGAAGCGATTAAGCTCGTATTCGAACTCCATAGCTTTGCGCGAGTAGCCGTACATGACGAGCTTGATATAGATAGCCTCGGCTGTGTACTTGAAAAGCTCCATAACACGAGGCTTATCGGGCGGTACCGGAGTGATCAGGCCAAGCTGAGTCAGACCGTGCAGCAGTTTGGCGGTATCAAACTGAGTGCGCGAACGTTTGCGAGCAATGGTCGCCACATCACTCACACCATCAACGAGCACAAGCACCTCGCGTGCTTCGTCGGAGAGTGGACCCGTAACGGGGCGCGGCAAACGGCGGAAAGCCATGAGCACGGAAGGAATGACGGGCGAGATACGTATCCACTCGTCTACGCGCCGGGTGCCTTCGATAATCAGCTTCTCGGCGCTCACCGACACAGGAATGCCGTCGGCTTTGACCAGCAAATCGCCCTGGAAGGTAAAGCGGCAGTTACGCCAGAGGAAAAGGGTGTAGATGGTGGACTCCATCATCTGCTCTTCGCACCAATCAAGCTCACCCTGGGTAACTAGCCTGTATCTAAGGAGAATGTGCGCCGGGTCGGGGCCGCTCTTGGTAACAGCCACATTGCTGTAATCTGGCGGCACAAAAGCCTCAAGATCATCGAAGTCTCCCATATCGGGGTCAGTCAAGCGCATATCTGCGGATGCGAGATCGCCGGAAGAAAGAGAGCGGCGCATAAGGCCGTTGCCGTTGCCGTTGCTGCTGGCTGCTCCGACAGCTACCTGGGCAGCATCGGGAGCCAGGTGCTCGGCCTCCGTCAGGCCTAGCGCCTTTTTCCAGCTGGAGCCAACTGTCCTCTCAAGCTGCTGCGGCGTGAGGCGCCCCGCGTTAATGAGCAAGTCCACCACGCTCGGAAGACGTGTAGCAGCAGCTATGTAAGTAATGCGTCCTTGCTCGTAGCAGATGGTACGGGTATTCCAACCCTGTATAAGGGTCAATGTGCCTGTTTTTTGGGTGAACGAGAGAGTTTGCAAGAGATCGGACAGGCTAAAGCAGCCTATACGGCCTTGTAAATCAAAATCGTCTTTTTCGTGAGTATCCATTAGTTCCCGCTTCGCGGAATTATCAATTATCAATTACGATTTCGTCCCCCAATTGATAATTCATAATTACTGATACGGAAAGTTTACCATGCTCCATATATTGGCGGAACGGGACAAAGGTCCTAAAGAGGTATAGCCTTATAGGGCGAAAGGGCCTGATTTTGGTACTACAGAATCGCAGGACCGATTGCTGCATGGATGTTCCGACGCTGACGCTTGTCGCACGCAGGATAGCTTGGGGGCAATCGTTTGCGGAATTATCAATTACGATTTCGTCCCCCAATTGATAATTCATAATTACTAATTTATAATTCCGCGAAGCGGGGGATAATTCCGCGAAGCGGGGACTACTTGATAATTCATAATTCCGCCGAAGTGGGTGCCGAGTGGCGTGAGTTTGCGCGTTGGCCGCTCTACGCTATTCTGGCCTTCGCGCTCCTCCTATTCGCTCTTGCCTACCAGACGCCTAATGGAAACGACCTGGTGGTTGACATAGGAGCGCAAGGCGATGAAGCGTTCCTCACCAACTTCTACTCCCCTGAGAACAACCCCGACAAAGCTCACCCCTATAACTATCGCTGGAGCCGGGACCTCTCCTTCTACACAGTGCCTGGGGTGGGCCGCAACGTAGCCCTCGACCTTAGCATAAGTATGGCGGGTCGCCCCGGTGATGCTCCGCCCGCAGTTATCACGGTTACCGTTAATGGACGTCAACTCGGAGTGCTACGCCCAACGGGTTATCCGCCCAACCCATCTCACTTGCAGATACCTGCGGCTTTCAACAACAAAGATAACCTGGTGGTAGGTCTGCAAAGCAATCCTTTCTCGCCCAGGGGGGATAATCGCAGCCTTGGGGTGGTTGTTGACTCGATCAATATAGGGTCAACAGGGAGTGGGCCTGGGTTTGTGCGCCCACCTACCTATATAATCGCATGGCTGCTCTTATCTCTGCTGCTGGCGTTTCTCAGCTTGAGCCATATAAGGCTAAGTCGGCGCAGCACGTACGCCACGACACTGCTGCTGGCTCTGCTTTCTGCTATTAGCCTGGCTCTGGGACGCTACACACTTACCCTCTTTGTGGTGCAGTTAGGCGTGGTGATGATATGCGTATATCTTCTCGCTCTGGTAATGCAGCCATTCGCTACCTGGACGTTGAGAAAGCTGAAGGCGTGGGGGCCGGAGAGCACGCCTGACATGCGCTGGCTGATGCTCATATACCTGCTGGCGTTCGCGATCAAGGCGGCGGGGATGATGCACCCGCAGTTCATACCCCTTGACCAGATATTTCGTGTACACGAGGTGCAGCAGCTGGTCAACAGCCCTCTGACTTTCTGGGATAAGTACCAGCACGTCACCACCGCTGATGAGCGTGGCACGGCGCACGGCGAGCTACAACACTCGATGCTGGGGCAGTGGAACCTGGTGGTGCCTTTTCCCTACTCGCCCGTCGGCTACTTCATTCTGGCTCCTTTCGCCTGGATATGGCCCAACGGCAATGAAGATAAGCTGGTGACTGCCAGCAACACGATGTTGGCTGCGCTGTCGAGCACAGTAGTCTTCGCCCTCTACGTAATCGCCAAACGGGGCCTGAACAGCGGTCGTGCGGGCGTAATTGCAGGAGCAATCGCCAGCTTCGCGCCTATTACTTATCTACACTTCTCAGACGGCGCATACCCTTACATATGGGCCGGTTGGATCACTGTTGTCTACTTGATGTTCGCAATTTGCCTGGCGAAGCAGGCCGCTAAACCGGGACCTTTCATCTGGCTGACGATGCTATCTGCCCTTACATTGTTGTCGCACACGGCCATCGTCTTCTTCGCGGTGATCTTTGTGGCGGCAGCTATGGCTGTTTACTGGCTGATGGGCAAAAGGGGCTTGTGGATAATGAGGGTAGGGTCCGGCGGGAAGATAACGCCTGCATTCTCACTGCGCCCACTGCTCCTCTCATTCCTGGCGGGGGGAGTGCTCTCGCTCGTCTACTACGGTGGCTACATCTGGCCTATATTGACTGTATCCCTGCCCGCCCTGGTGAAGAAAGCCGATACCACAGGGGTTGGGCTGGACCCAAGCCGACTGGGGCGGCCCCTCTTATCAGGCTTCTGGCCTCAAATTGAGCTGCACTTTACTACGTGGCCTGCCATTCTCGCGCTAGTTGGCCTGGCGCTGTTTACTATGACGATTGTCAGGTCAGAGAGAGAAATACAAGCGGCAGGAGCGGCATGGCGCAACTCCTCTGCTCAAAATGAGGCGGGCGCGGACCGCCCGGCCATGCTCGTAACTCTCGTCTTTGTCTGGGCGTGGGCGATAACGTTTCTTATATTCAGCCTCATAGACCTGCGGGTGAACCTGTTGCAGCGCCACATGCTCTTTGCGCTGCCACTGCTGGCTCTGCTTGCCGGGTATACGCTGGCGAGATTGGACCGGCAGCGGGCAAAACGCTTCAAATACGCCTACGCTCCGGTGCTCGCCTTGCTCCTGATAGCCTATTTGTTCCTCGTAGGCTGGCAGATGTGGGCAGGCAGGGTACTTCACTATCTCTTACCTCCAGGCTCAGGCTAAGGTTAGCAGGGGCTTGCAAGTAATGACATGGGACGAGTAGTGAGTTGCGTCAGGGCGGAAACCCGACCATAAAGATACGAATGTCGGGACCGAGCCTTGTGTTATACTAGGAACGATGTCCGCAGGATCACAGAAAAAAGAAGGTGCCAGGCTTCCCGAAGACCCGGCAGGTGAGACGCAGCAGATACCTCTTGTGAACGAGCATGCCCCTGCTGATGAGATCACCACCGTAGTTGGGAGCGCCGAGCCTGCTTCTACCACGAAACAACACGAACAGCTTCCTGCTGCGGGGGAGGAGGCCAGGCAGGTAGAGGGTGTCGTCCCCCAGGAAACCAACCCGATGCCCGTTGCTGTCTGGCCTCCACCCGCGCCTGAGCGGGCCCCAAGCAAACCGCCGCCGTTGCGCCCGCAGCATGGAGGGGGCATCAAGGTGGCCGACGTCACCAGGAACGTAGAGGTGATTCAACCCGCGCCCGGCCTTTTCACCAGCGAGTTGAGGCGCGCGCTTCCGCCCTGGGCGCTGCCCCTCCTGACTTTCCAGCCTGTGAGTGTGTGGTTGGGTGCCCGCATCGCGCTAACCTTACTGGCGCTGCTGGCGGGGTTAATGCTGCCCAGCATAGTGCCAAAGGGCACTGCTAACTGGTATGGCGCGCCGGGCGGGCCGGACCTCACTCCCTTCGTGGACAGAATAGCGGGGGTGTGGACGCGCTGGGACGGCCAGTGGTACCTCAAGATCGCTACCGAAGGCTACCAGAAAAACGACGGCTCGGCTGCTTTTTATCCCTTGTACCCCTGGTTAGTGAAACTGACAGGCTTGCTGGCGGGGGAGCGTTATATCTGGGCTGGCATTTTGCTGTCATCGCTCTTTTTCCTCGGCGCGCTTATATTGCTGCACCGCCTGGTGCGTCTTGATTTTCACCCGGAGGATGCGGGGCGCTCGGTCTTCTATCTGGCGGCCTTCCCGATGGCATTTTTCTTCTGGGCGGTTTATACCGAGTCGCTCTTTCTGCTACTTGCTGTGGCCTCTCTCCTCGCAATACGCACCCAGCGGTGGTGGTGGGCTGCGCTGCTCATCTCTTTTGCTATCTGGACGCGCACCACCGGATTGCTGCTACTATTGCCGCTCGCCTGGGAGCTTTGGCTAGCCTACCACCCGCCAATGCCGAGCAACCCACGAGCCATGCCCCCACCCAGGCCGTCTCGCTGGACCCTCCCTTCCGTGGCGCTGCCGGTGCTTTCTATCTTCGGCCTCTTTGCCTGGGTGTGGATTACCTTCGGGGACCCCCTTGCCTCGCTCAAGGCACAGGGCATATGGAACAGGTCCTTCTCCTGGCCCTGGGAGACCATAGGCAACGCTCTGCGCGTGGCAACGCAGATGCCCTTTCAGTATCAGGTGGAGAATCAGAGCTGGACCTATCTGGGCGCGCTCGCCTTCTCTCTTATCGTAGGGGCGCTTGCTCTCAGGTGGCTGCGCGGCAGCTACAATATCTATTTGTGGGCAGGTATAATCTTCTCGCTCTTTTCCGCCGCCCCGCGTAATCCGCTCTTATCCTACCCGCGCTTCCTGATCGTCCTTTTTCCGGCATTTATCGCCATGGCGCTTGTGGGGCGCAACCGCTACGCACACCAGATAATCACCTGGGCTAGCTTGCTCCTGCTGGCGCTCTATACAATAAGGTTTGCTAACTGGTATTGGGTTGCATAGCCAGTGGTCAGTAGTCAGTAGTCGGTAACTTAGCAGATAAGTGTAATGGCAAGGAGAAGAGGATGGAATACGATGTTCGCACAGTCGTTTTTGATCTAACTACGGAGGGCGCAGAGGGCCAATTCTGCATACCCCAGCCTGTCTATGATCTGCTGGGTTTGCACGACGGCGACAATTTAGCACTCTCTATAGAAACGCCCGCAGGCACATATACGGGCATAAGGAAGCTGGCGGCAGGCACCAAAATCCTGGACAGTGATTTGCAGGACTATATAAAAGCAGGCCAGCGGATCAAGATAACGCTCTCACGAGCATAAGGCTGGAAAGAGCCTTACTCAGCTTACAGGAGGAAAGTTATGTTCGGCCAGCGCCTCGGCACAGGCGACGAAGGGTACACGGACTTGCTCGGTCCTGAGCGAGTTGCCAAGTATGATCTGCGCCCTGAAACATATGGCACACTCGATGAAGCAAGCAGCGCGCTTGGCCTTGCCAGGGCGCTCTCGCAACAGGAGCGGACGCGTGAGGTACTCCGGCAGGTGCAGCACGACCTCTACCTAATGATGGCCGAGGTAGCCACGCCGTCAGCCCAACTTGCGAAGCTTCCGTACAGGATGACGGAGGATCAGGCCAACTGGCTTGACGCTACCATCGCTGAGCTGGAAAAAGAAGTGGAGCTTCCGAAGCAGTTTGTATTGCCGGGAGCCAGCGCTGGGTCGGCGGCAATAGACCTCAGCAGGGCAATCGTGCGCCGCGCCGAGCGCCACGCCGTGCGCTTGATCCACGAAGGCCGCATGCCGCAGGGCAACGTGCTCCGCTACCTCAACCGCCTTTCATCGCTTCTATTCATACTGGCGAGGTATGAGGAGCACGCCTCCGGGGTGCCGTATGATATTGCCAAACGTTAGGTAACTCACCGCAGAGGGCGCGCCGGAATTATGAATTGTGGGACGAAATCATAACTCATAACTCCGCTGTGGGTCCTCTGCGGTGAGTTACCAGGTGTGCTTACCTGGCTGCCGCAAAGTAGATCGGTATCATACCGTGAACCTGGCCCGCAGCCACAGCACGGCGCTGAGAGCTATCGCGCCGAATATGGCAGTGGCAGCAATGAGGCCGTTGAAGCCCAGGACTAATATAAAGAAACCGCCTGTCGCACCGCCGGTAAGCTGTCCTATCCCCAGGAAAACAGAGTAGAGTCCCATCACAACGCCTCGGTGCTCTACCCTTGTTTCGGATATGTCAGCCAGGTAGGCGAGGGCCACGGGCGTGAAACCGCTTTCCAGCAGCACACCCACAGCAAGAAAGGGCAGCAGAGGCCATTGCCCCCACGGGCCGGGCAGCACATTGTTGTTGATGCCAAGCAGCACAACGCAAACGATGAAAAGCCCCGCAATTGAGCCGAGCATCATGTTGGTTCGGCGCACCCTCCCGTAGAGTAGACTCCACAAGAAGATACCCAGCATAAAAGTTATACCAAAGCCGGCCTGCACAGTGCCGACCTCACTGGGGCGCAGGCGTCCGACAAGGAGTTGGTTGCTAAACTGCTCGGTTAGGGTCCCAGGGACTGTAGATTTCACCATCAAAGGAGCGAGTTGGGTAAACCAGAGGCCAACCACCGCGTTGATAGCGAGCCATGCCGGGGCGAAGCTGCGCAGCGCGGGTTCTCCGAGGAGGTTCTTATAGGAGCGCAAACGGCTAAAGACAAGCGCCCGCACAGGGTGGCGGCTGGCGGTTGCAGCCAGACGGTTAGTGAGATTGTGGCTGCGGGCTGCCGCCGGTAAGCTCTCCTTCACGAAGAAGAAGAGCAGCGCAGCCGCGAGCAGATAAACCAGCGACACCAACCGGAAGCCATTCTTGCCGAACCATTCCCAAAGCTGGCCGCCTAAAACGCCGCCGCCGACCAGCCCTATCAGGAAGCTGATCTCGTACATGCCCATTACACGCCCACGCAGGCTCGCACTCTCTTTGCTATCGCCCGATGTGGCGTCTGCAAGGTAGCCCAGTGTGCCAGGAGCATTGGCGGCGGTTGATAGCCCTTCGAGCAAACGACCAATAGCCAGGATCGCTACGAAGGTAGTCAGCGGGTGAATTTGCACTGCCACAGCGCCCGCCAGGGGGCCGAAGACGAGAAAAGGCTTACGCCCATGCAGATCGCTCAACGCGCCAAAGAGAGGCGCGAGAAAAAGCTCTGTAGCATAGAAGACAGCCGATAGCGCGCTTATGGTTACCGGGTTGGCTCCTACCACTTGCTTGAGGTAGGTGGCTAGCAAGAGGCCTGTAGAAGCACCAGCCAGACGCAGCACGAAACTTGAGCCGATAGCCACCTTCAGCGAGGTGCTGAGGCGGCCACCAACAATCCCATGCTGCTGCCCAGCAGGGTCTGTACCTTCATCTTCGGAACGGGCCGCGGTCTCCGAGGGCGTAAAGATAGCCATACTCTGATCAGAATAGCACACAGAGTATAGCCCTGGCAACCCTCTTTAGTCCTATTGCGGGTGGGATAATCTACTGCCTGAGAACGATGCGGAGCGTGCCGCCCCTACAGCGTCTGCAAGGCGGCTATCAAGGTAAAGCGTAACGAGGCAAACCGCAAAGAGACCGCGCGTCTGAAGCTACGTGCGGCCTCTATGCAGACAACTGTTTTCTTGTTGGTAGGATTCAGGCTTCGCCCGCCCTGCTATCGTGCCCCGCGGGGTTGTTCGTATCACCGCCTGTATTCGAGTCACTCTGAGCGATTATCTCACGCACTTCGTTCTCACATCGCTCAAGGGCCATTCGTACGCTGCGGATTGTTTCCTGATCTCCCCCGATGGCTGCGCCTCGCAAGCCGCTTTTGACTGTCCTGACCAGATCGCCGAGCGCGTCGCCGACAAATTTAAGCTCGTGCAGACTGGTCCTGGAAGGTGTGTGTTCACTGAAGCGGGACCAGAAGTTCTCGACGAAGCCGGCATGCGCTTGAAGCTCTGCGCTTCCCGCCTCTGTCAGACGGTACACGCGCCTGTCGGCCTCCTGATCGGAGCGAACAAGGCTCAGGTCTTCCATATACTGCAACGTCGGGTAGAGGGTGCCCGGACTGGGGGAGTACCTGCCGCTGGTGCGCTCTTCGAGCACTTTGATAATTTCATAGCCGTGCTTGGGGCCATCATTGAGCACGCTCAGGATTATGTAGCGCAGCATCCCGCGCTCCATCCGGTCTCTTCCCCTGGCGCGTCCACCGGGCCTGTCGCCCCAGAAGCCACTCTGCTCGCCAGCGAAAAAGTCACCCCAGGCGTTGCCCCCCTCATGGGAAAACCCGTGCCCGCGCCCATGCCCGTGCCCCCACATATGGTGGTGGGCGTGCCACTCAGGATGCAGGGGTACGCCGCGCCGGTTGCCCCCTGGATTATGATCGCCATGCCGGCCACGGAAGCCGGGTCCATCTTCTCTATGCATCATGTTGCCTCTCATCGTTTCCTCCTTCAGTAAAGCTATTATTGTATAAAGATATATCTTATAGCTTACTATACAGTAACGCCTTACTTTTGTCAAGAATCAATTTGCGTGTAAATGTGCAGATTATGGGTGTAGAAGATCTGTCGATGGAGCAAGATGGTGCCTTGCCCCGGCTGGAGACAAATGAACCCCAATCCTGAACGCTTATGCGCCATACGGCTTGACTATTCAGAACGTTTGTGCTATAATGATGGGGCGTTCCCCCACTGCTTCCTAGCCTCGGCCATTCAACACCAACACAAAAGGAGAAGCTCACATGGCTAATCACCCTATCGTTCACCTTGATATCCCGGCGCAAGACCCTGTGGCGGCGGCCAAGTTCTACGAACAAGCTCTCGGCTGGCAACTGACCCATGATTCCAACTTCGACTACTGGATGTTCAGTGCCGAAGGTGGGCCGGGCGGCGGCTTCGTTGGCACAGGGCATATGGGTGGCAAGGACACTCATCCTCAGTACGAAATAGGCAAGGTGCTGGTCTACCTGGGCAGCGATGACATTGACGCTGACCTGGCGCGGGTCGAAGCCGGGGGCGGGCGCGTCTTAATGCCTCGCGCCAGCCTCGGAGACTTTGGGGCGTGGGCCGTATTCGCCGACCCCAGCGGCAATCAGATCGGCTTCTTCCAGAGCCTGACCCCCGCCGAGTAACAATACTGTCGAGAAACAAGCACTGAGGACTGAGTGAGTAGCGAACTCACTCAGTCCTCAGTGCTTGCCTATTCGACTACTGCCCTTCATCTTCGCCCACAATTGTACCGTAGATCCTGTCGAGCTCTTCGTCAGAGTAGAAGTAGATTACCAGTTTGCCGCCGCGACTGCTGCGCGATAACTGCACTTTCGTGCCGAGGGCATTGCGGAAACGGTCTTCCAGATCGCGCACAGGATCGTACAGGGAGGGCTGCTCTGCCTCACTATCTTCAGGCTTCTGAGGTTGTCCGGCACCTTCGGCAAGACGTCGAGCCAGCGCTTCCACCTGCCGCACGCTCAGGTCGCTTGCAACAGTGTGCTCTAACAGGCGCAACTGCCCTTCCTCAGCAGGCACCTGCAAGATGGCGCGGGCGTGGCCTTCAGTTATGATGCCCAGGGCAAGCGCTTCCTGCACAGGCAGCGGCAGCCTCAGCAATCGAAGAGAGTTCGCGACAGCGCCCCGGCTCTTGCCCACTCTGGCAGCCACCTCGTCGTGCTTCAGTCCAAACTCTTCGACAAGCGAGCGATAGGCTGTCGCTTCTTCCAGAGGGTTCAGGTCGGCACGCTGTAGATTCTCTACCAGCGCAAGCTCAAGCATCTCCTGACTTGAGGCCTCCTTCACGACGGCAGGCACCCGCTCAAGCCCTGCCAGGATAGCGGCTCGCCAGCGGCGCTCACCCGCTATAAGCAGATAGCCGCCACCCCCCGCACGCGTGACCACAAGCGGCTGCAACAACCCATGCTCGCGTATCGAGGCAGCCAGTTCGTCCAGCTCCTCTGATTTCATCTCCTGGCGGGGCTGGCGGGGGTTAGGCCCTATATCCCCCGTAGCCACTTCAACTATCCCGGCCTCAAGGGTGGAGGGCGAGATATCTACCTCTCCGGGCAACCGTCCGGGCTGCTCGGTAGGTTGGGTTGCTTGTTCAGGAGGCGTTTGAGGGATGAGAGCGCCAAGCCCACGACCAAGACCGCCTTTTCTCTTTGCCATATCTAGCCACCTCCTTCCTGCCGGCTGCGCGCTGCTACCTCACCAGCTAAGGCCGCGTAAGCCACCGCGCCACGCGAATTGGGGTCATACTCAAGTATGGTAAGGCCATAGCTTGGGGCCTCACTCAGGCGCACGCTGCGCGGTATGAGGGTGCTGAATACCTCATTGGGAAAGTGACTCTTCACCTCTTGCACCACCTGGGCCGAGAGGTTGGTGCGACTATCATACATTGTCATCGCTATGCCCAGGATACGCAGATTTTTGTTGAGCACCCCCAGCACAAGGCCGATGGTATTCGTCAGCTGCATCAGCCCTTCAAGCGCCAGATACTCACATTGCAGGGGGATTATCACCGCATCGGCGGCGCTCAGAGAATTGAGGGTGAGAAAGCCCAGAGATGGAGGGCAGTCCACCAGTATGTAGTTATATTCCTCCCGCAGAGGATCGAGCGCCTTTTTGAGGCGGTACTCGCGCTCGCCTTGCAGCGCAGATGCAAGCTCCACCTCTGCCCCGGCTAGCTCCACCGACGATGGGAGAAGGTCCAGCCGTCCGCCGAAATCGGGGCGAGCTACAGGCGCTATAACGCTGGCCGCCGCTGCATCGCCTGCCAGCACGTCGTAAAGCGAAGGCTCGTCGCGCTCTTTGTCAATGCCAAGACTGGAGGTGGCGTTAGCCTGAGAATCGGCGTCAACAAGCAGTACGCGATAGCCGCCTGCGGCGAGGTATGCCGCCAGGTTAACTGCCGTGGTAGTCTTACCAACACCACCTTTCTGGTTGGCGAAAGAATAGATGCGGCCCGGAGAGGGGCCATCAGGGGCGTCCACTGACGCTTATTCTACCCTATTCGGGGCTGCGGGACAATCACAGTAGCCAGAGTAACTGCTCAGAGTAAGCCATGACCCGGCGGGCCACCACTACCGATGAAAATACGAGTGATTTAGCACCCTCTATACTACTACCCTTCTCATCTTCAGAGTAGGGGTAGAGCAATCTTCTTGGGGTATCCGTGCGGGTGTTGCGCCATCTGCCCTCACCCCATGCCCCTCTCCCTTCATGGGAGAGGGGGCTATGTCTCTGCACCCCAACTCTGAACACTTACTCCCGCACCAATTACAAGACGATTACACCTGGGCGTCTCGCCTGTTCATGGCTCATTAACGACAAACCCGCCTGACTCACCCATCGTTACGTAGTACAACTCGTCGAAGCCTTCGGAGAGGGTAGGAAGCTGAAGTCGCTTCGCGGTGCCGCCGATGGCTTGAGGAGGTATGCGCTCCCTTCCGCTCCTGAGATTGTTCCTTCGTATCGCCTCCTGAACACTCGACTGGAAATAGTAGCCAATGATGCGGAACCGAGCGGCCCTTGCCGGCTCAATGTATCGGGCCCGTTCCTGGATGGTGGGGTTGGTGTTATCTACTACGAACGACTGCTGCATCTCGATGTACGCCTTCAAGAGTAGCTCTTCGCGGTGCCGGGTCTTCAGCATGTCCAGGTTGATGCGCAGGTGCGTGTTGAAAAATCTCTCTTTGTAAAAGGAAGATTTACCGCTCCCCTGTATTCCAACGAAGATCACAGCTTGCATGCGGGCACCGGCTGCTAATCCCTGATCCTCAACAGCCCTTATACCCTTATACACGCGGCCCAGTGGCCGGGTGATTTCTCTTGCAGAGGCGGGTCTATCTCTTTACAGGCATCTATGGCTATGGGACAGCGAGTATGGAAGTGGCAACCCTTCGGGGGGTTGATTGGCGAGGGCACATCGCCCTTCAGGATGATACGCTCGCGTCGGGCCTCTATCCCAGGGTCGGGGAGAGGCACTGCCGACAGGAGAGCCTTTGTGTAGGGCATCATGGGGTTTTCGTATAGCTCCTTGCGATCGGCGATCTCCACAATCTTACCCAGGTACATAACCGCCACGCGATCCGATATGTGGCGCACCACGCTCAAGTCATGGGCTATGAAAAGGTAGGTCAGGTCGAACTCGGCCTGCAAGTCCTCCATTAAGTTGATAATCTGCGCCCTGATTGATACGTCAAGGGCCGAGATAGGCTCGTCGGCCACTATGAACTCAGGGTTGACCGCGAGGGCGCGAGCTATCCCGATGCGCTGGCGCTGCCCGCCTGAGAACTCGTGTGGGTAGCGGTTGGCAAAGTAGGGGTTCAATCCCACCACCTGCAACAACTCTTGCACGCGCTCGTCACGAGCCTTGCCCGAAGCCAGCTTATGCACACCGAGAGGCTCGCCAATTATATCGCCAACGGTCATACGAGGGTTCAGCGAGGCGTAAGGGTCCTGAAAGATCATCTGCATCTGGCGGCGGAGCCTGCGCATGTCGTCTTTGCGTGCCTGCGTTATGTCTTCGCCTTTGAATATCACCTTGCCCGCCGTAGGCTTGTACAACTGCAAAATGGCGCGCCCCGCGGTGCTCTTGCCGCAGCCCGACTCGCCGACCAATCCGAGAGTTTCGCCTTTCTTGATAAAGAAATCCAGGCCATCTACTGCCTGCACTGCGCCCACCTGCCGCTGCACGAAGAGCCCGCGAGTGATGGGGAAATACATCCTTAGCCCTTCTATTTTGAGCAAGACGTCGCTATCCACAGGAGCTTTGCCATCGCCGGAAGGTATGGGCTGACTGCCGGAGGCGACCGCCCGTGAGTCTACGCCGGCATTTGCCTTGTTGATCGTTTCCATCGCTACTTCGCTCCTACTTCGCTCCTACTCCGGCCTGTTCTTCCGTCTCGTTCTTGGTGACGCCAAACTCCACCTGCTCATCGTGTTCTGATTCTGTTACAACCGCAGTTTCGTCAGCGATTGCGTGCTGCGGCGCGGTTCGCACATCAATAAAGCAGGCGATTTCATGCCCCGGCGTTACGCTTCGAAGCTCCGGCATTTCGATTTTGTGATAAGGCTCTCGGAAGGTGCAGCGTGGGTAGAAAGGGCAGCCCGGCAGGGGGTGCATCAGGTCGGGCGGCATGCCGGGGATCGGTTCAAGCCGCTCTTGCCTCTCCAAATCCATGCGCGGCACGGACTTGAGCAGGCCCAGGGTATACGGGTGGCGCGGGTCTTTGTAGAGATCGTGTGTCGCGGCGTGCTCCATGATGCGGCCCCCGTACATGACGATCACCCGGTCGCAGAGGCCCGCCACCACGCCCAAATCGTGCGTGATGAAGATCACTGCCATGTTGAATTCGCTCTTGAGGCGCTTGAGAATATCAAGGATCTGCGCCTGGATTGTCACATCGAGGGCGGTAGTAGGCTCATCGGCTATCAGCAACTTGGGGTTGCACGACAGCGCCATTGCGATCATCACCCGCTGGCGCATACCCCCGGAGAACTGGTGTGGGTAGTGATCCACGCGCTCTTTGGCAGATGGTATACCTACCAACTGCAAAAGCTCGATAGTGCGATTGCGCGCCTCTCTGGTATTCATCCCCAGGTGCAACTGGAGCGCCTCGCCTATCTGTTTGCTGATCGTCAGCACAGGGTTGAGCGACGTCATCGGGTCCTGGAAGATCATGGCAATCTCTTTGCCCCGTATGTGGCGCATCTCGTCCTGGCTGTAGCTGAGGAGGTCGTCTCCTTTATAGATGATCTGGCCGCCTACAATTTTGCCGGGCGGGAAAGGAATAAGGCGCATAATCGAGAGGGCGGTCACGCTCTTCCCCGAACCCGACTCGCCCACAATCCCTAGCGTCTCACCCTCATCCAGCTTGAACGACACCCCATTGACGGCATTCACCACCCCATCCTGGGTGAAAAAGCGTGTCTCAAGGTCCTTTACCTTTAGTAATTCTGCCATATGCACTCCCGGAGAAGAGGGGTTACGGGTTAGTAGCTGATCCCTGGTCCCTAATCCCTAATCCCTGGTTCCTACTTTCTACTTCGTGGATCGAGCGCGTCACGCAGGCCATCGCCGAAGAAGTTGAAGGCGAACAACGTGATTGCCAGAGCTACACTGGGGAAAATGACCAGATAGGGTTCAGTGCGGATTTGCGCTCGGGTTTGGGCTATCATAGCGCCCCAGCTTGGTAAAGGAATCGGTACGCCGATCCCTATAAAGCTCAAGAACGCCTCAGTCAGTATAGCGAAAGGCACGCCAAAGGTTGCGGCAACGATTATAGGTCCCAGGGCATTGGGCAAGATGTGAACGAACATGATGCGCCACGACGACACGCCGAGGGAGCGCGCCGCCTCTACAAACTCTTTCTCACGCAGCGACAGCACCTGACTGCGCACTAACCGCGCCATTGGAGGCCAGAAAGTGAAGCCTATAGCCAGGTAAATATTCATCAGGCTTGGGCCAAGAGCCACCACTACCACGATGGCGAAAAGTATTGTGGGGAACGCATACATGATGTCGGTGAAGCGCATCAGCACCTGGTCTATCCACCTGCCAAAGTAACCCGCGATAAGCCCCAGAGGCACCCCTACAAAGAGGATAATTAATTCGCTAATCACACCAACTGAAAGGGATATGCGCGTACCATACATCACACGGCTGAAGACGTCGCGGGCCTGGGCGTCTGTGCCGAACCAGTGGTCAGCCGACGGAGGGCGATTAGGTATAGCTGTCCTGATCAATTTGCCTGCGGCATTCGTGTCGTAGCCATATACCGTCTGGCGATAGCCTTCAGGGTCAATAAAAGGGTATATTATCGCGATCAGCGCCAGGATCAGCAATACGGCCGCGCTGCCGACCGCCAGCTTGTTGCGTCGCAGCCGCAGCCAGGCGTCGTACCATAAGCTGCGGGTTTTTACCGGTGCTGCTTTGGCGACAGTGGTCTTGGCCCCTTTTGCCTGCGTTATTGCCATCGCTAACTCCTCGCGCCTGCGCCAAGTTTAATGCGTGGATCTATAAAGCCATACATCACGTCCACCACCAGGTTTATCAGCAATACCAGTGTGGCGTAGAAGAGTGTGGTGCCCATTATCATGCCGTAGTCTCTTGATTGTACACTGTTGACGAACCACTGGCCTATGCCAGGCACGTTGAAGAGCGTCTCAACTACGATGCTGCCTGTGATGAGGTCGCCAAGGTGGTCACCCATAACTGTGACCACCGGCAGTAAGGCGTTGCGCAGCGCGTGCCGTATCAGCACTATCCGCGAGCTTAGCCCTTTAGCCCAGGCAGTACGAACATAATCTTGATTTAGCACCTCGATCATGCTGGCGCGGGTGAGGCGAGTGAGTACGGCTAAGGGCCGGATCGCAAGCACAATAGCAGGCAAAACGAGGTCTCTGGGGAATGTGGCCCATTCAGCTACAGGTATCACTTTCACCCACACGCCGGTGAGAAGGATGAAAATTATACCAAGCACAAAGTTAGGTATAGAGTAGCCAACGAGGGAAAACGCGGTGGCGGAATAATCAAGCCAGGTGTTCTGTTTTACCGCAGCAAGCATACCCAACGGCACAGCAGTGACCACCAGAAGCAGAAAGGCTGATACTCCCAGCAGGAGCGAAGCCTTTGCAGCCGAGCCGATTATGTCATTCACCGACTGTGATGGGAAGCTGAATGAGGTCCCCAGGTTGCCATGAATGAGATTATTCAAGTAGTTCAGGTACTGCCCCGGCACGAAGCCCACAGAGCTAACTACGCCAGGAGCCTGGGTTGACATGAGCACGTACCAGACCACCATCAACACGCCGAGGCTGATCAAAGCCCCCGGCAAAACGGTACGCTGGGCTACATGCCTCAACACCATAAATATTCCGGCAGCAAAGGCGAGAATACCTATCACCAGCACGACAAGCTGTATTGTTCGCCCATTTGGGCCTATGAAGGTTGGCCAGATCGGCTGGTCCAGGCGATATGCGTGCATCATAGCCGCCTGAATCGCGGGGCTGGAGTGCTCAGAGGCAAAAGGGCCTCCCTGCGTCAGATGCATCAGCACAAAAGTGATCAGGGATATACCGAGTAAAGCCGGAATCATTGCCAGGAGGCGGCGGATGATATACGTAGCCATCTTATCTGCCTTTAATAGCAGGAGCCTGAAGAAGTAACAGCTTCAGCATCCTGAGAATTGTTGGAAACTCTTATATGCAACAATCATGCCTGGCATCTTTTGCGATTTTGCCGTACCCACATTGCTCCCTATATAGCGGTAGAAAGTATAAGAGGCAGGGTTGATGGATTCCATACCAGCTCCACGCTCCTGCCTCTAATCAAGAAAAGCATATGGCCGGGGCATCCCGGCCATACAGTGGCCTGACAGTTACTTCGCAGGCTTTACAAAGCGTAGCGGATAGATAAACTCTGCATTGGTGTTGTAGCCCGTGAACTTGGAGCTGGCTTCCCAATAGCGCGTCGCCTGGTAGAGAGGTACTATTGGCGCGTCTTTGAGGAGTATCTGCTCTGCCTGCTGGTACATCTTCATGCGGTCAGTCTGCTTGGATGGGTCGGCCAGCACATTGGCGTCGCGGATGAGCTTGTCGAAGGCAGGGTTGCTGTAGCCGGGGTCGTTGCCTGAGCCGGGGCCAACACCCTGGATCTGGCTCGAATCAAAGAGGGCGTAAAGCCAGTCCTGCGGGTCGGGATAATCCTGCCCCCAGGAGCCATAGAACATGGTGTACTTATGGGCCTGGCGAGCCGTGAGCATATCCTTCCAGGGGATAACGTCAACCTTGACATCGCAGCCGAGGTTGGTCTTGAGCTGGGCCTGTAGCTGGGTAGCCACGGCCTGCTCAACATCGCGATCACGGGTGGTGTAGGTCAGGCTGAGACCCTGGCAATTTGCATAGCCCGCATCTGCCAGCTTCTGCTTGGCAGCAGCCGCATCGAACTTGTACGCCTGGAAGTCCTGGTAGCCAGGTACACCCTTGGGCAATAGCGTGGTCATTGGCACTCCGGCGACGCCTGAGAGGGCGAGGTCAACAAGCTGCTGGCGGTCAATGCTCATGGCGATTGCCTGGCGCAACGCATCGGCTTTGGGATCACCGACCGGGCCGAAAGGCGCCTGCATTACGTTCAAGCCAATCCATACAGCACGCGCCTGGCCTACGCTGTAAAGCTGAGGCCCCAGCTTGGGGTCACTCTGGATTCGCTTGATCGACTGCGGGTCCGGGCCGTCAAGAGCGTCGAGCTGCCCATTCTCGAACTGAACCTGCGCGGTACCTGTATCCTTGACGATAGGCACTTCGACATCTACAGTGGCTTTGTCCTGCCAGTAGTTGGGGTTGACTGTCATGTGGAGCCGCTGGTTGTGCTCCCATGTATCAAGGACATAGGCGCCTGTGCCCGCGCCCATTTGCTTGCCCGTTTCCATAAAGCAGGAGGGCTTATCCTTGGGGCACTGGCTGACTACCTTCTGGTTAACTACATAGTAGGTCCAGAGTGAGGTCTGTGCCAGGAAGTAGGCACTTGGGCCGTTCAGTGTTACCTTCAGTGTATAAGGGTCTACAACTTCGATGC
>JADMIH010000310.1 GCA_015478675.1 Chloroflexota bacterium
TGAAGCCCGAGCGGACCAATTGTGAGGGCGACTATTAATGTAATAAGTTCACACCTAAAGACCTAGACAGTGACATACATCCTTGCCTGTGCCAAAACCACGGCTAGACCCACGGCCTTGAGGAGCGAGCTCTTGCCGCAAGCGTCGACGCCATACAGGAGCATGCCGCCTCACCCCCCAACGAGACTGTGTTGGCCACGTAGGACTCCCCGGTGTGTAGGCGCTCGATGATGGGATGCCTGAGGTCCACGGCCTCTAGGAACGACTGTTCAGCAGCCTTGAGGTCAGGTCTGCAGTACTGATAACGGGAGGCGGAATCAGCAGCGGATGCAGAGCAATCCAGAGCGGTGATGAACCTCACGAAGGAGATGACCATCGCTTGCATGCCATCGAAGCAGGCGAGAAAGTGGATGAACTCCTCGTGCTCGTCCCTGCGCAGGCGCTGCACACTCATCGTCACCCTGTCCAAGACCTCCGACAGCAGGTTGCAAGTCAACTTGCACGTCGTCACTCCGTTCGTGAACCGCCACTCGGCGGCATCGATGGTGGCGTTTTACACCACGATGGGTCCACGCCTCCGCAGCTTCTCTCGCAGAGCGTCCCCGCGCTTCCTGGTCGTGACAAAGAAGTGCCCCTCCTTGTCGTTGCTCTCGAGACGGACCTGTGGAGGGCTCGCACGGGGATCGAGCATCAGATTGAGCGCCTCCTGTACGGCAAGCAGCACGCTCTGGTTGGCGTGGACAGCGTCGTGGAGTGAGTCCACATCGGGGGAAAGTCCTCTCCTAACGATAGTTCCCCTGTCGGCGGACTCATCACCGGTCATGACATCCAGATCGAAACTCCTGTCGACGGAGCCCCGGAAGCTGCGCAGTGCATCCTCTGTCTGTGCTGGGGCGGGCATGCCGATCGCTGCAGCCAGCTGCATGGCCGCCAGGCACTTGTCGTAAGCGGCGATGAGGGTGCACCACGTGGCGAATTCCATGGTGGTGGCTCTACGCAGAACGCACTTCCTCTGCAGCCTCTCGATGTCGGCGAGTCCCTTCAAGGACTCCTGCACGCGCTCGAATGCGTCGTCGCGTAGCATGAGGTCCACCTGAGCGAGTCTGGCCTCGATGCTGGCAGGATTGGCTAGTGGCATGCTGAGTCGGACGCCCAGCTCCCGTCGCCCCATCGGCGTCACGCACTTGCACACGATGCTGTACAGGGAGTCCGTGACCGTCATGGGTACGCCGGGGGCGGGGAGGACATTGAGTTGGGCGATGGTGGAGTTCTCCAGCGTCAGGATGCGTTCGTCGTTCAGGATCATCGGAGGGAGATGCGCTGCATCAACGCCTCGTCATGATCACGCACGAAGACGAGGGTGTTCACGAGGGTGGCCGACGCCAGGCCCTTCATCTCTAGCCCGATGTGCTCCAGGGGACTCAGCATGCCCGTGTCCGGGAACAGGGTGGCCAGGAAGGTGTTCTCGAAGGCCACCCTATCGACGTCATTCGAGATGGTGGCAGAGTGCACTCACGTGATGCACGGTCCTTGTAGCAGAACGACCACCAATGACGGGATTTCAGACCCAAAAGGGTCATTAGTGGTCGATCTGCACTGGTCTGGACTATATACTAGCCATTTTGTGACATCCCTCCCCCTCTATAGGGCTGTAGGGACAACACCGGGGCCTCTCCGGCTCTGGACTGAAAAGGAACCCGAAAAATGTTCGTCCACTTATGGGTTTCGAACCGGGAACTTTCTGGACTGGTGTCAGCGGATCTCTCCACTCTCTCCGAAACCTTTGTAGCAGAACGACCACCAATGTCGGGATTTCAGACCCAAAAGGGTCATTAGTGGTCGATCTACACTGGTCTGGAGTATATACTAGCCATTTTGTGACAGTCCTGGCCCCGAGCTACAACCGCGCCTCCCATTTCTGTGCGTCCTCAGCGACGAGGAGGATCTCTCGCGGATCGAAGGACTTCAGGAGACGGACCGCCTCCTCCACCGCATGATTGACTTCCGTGCCGTCGACGCCCTCGGACGCCCATGACTGCCCCGTCGACACATTGATGGCCGCAAATCCCAGAGTCAAGACCACTCTCCCTGTCTGGTAGGCTTGCTCTTGTCTCAGCGCGAGGCATGCCACCACATTCGCATGACATTCCTGTTTCGTCGGCTCCAGATTCACACCCGGCGAGATGACCTGAGTGACGGACGTCGTCACCCTGGGGGGCAGCCCCTGCTGGCCGACCACGACGATCGTGAAGCCGCTGGGCTGGGATGTGCCGGGCGAGGCTGGCGGTGGGAAACCCCAGCAACTTCGGGTTGGCCCTGGACACCTCCTTGATGCTCTTGTTCTTGCGGGTCACTATGCAATTCAGGAGCTGCCCTACTGTCACAGATCACAGATGTAATCTGAGATATTACAAGCCACCAGACTAGCACCAGGACTATCACATGCACTGCAT
>JADMIH010000311.1 GCA_015478675.1 Chloroflexota bacterium
AGTTCCTCAACTACGGCTACCCGGACGGCAAAGGCCCTGTCACCTTTGCCCGCTATACCGGCCAGGAGTCGGACGTTGACCGTCAGGCTATTATGGCAAACCCACCCGACATCCTGCTCACTAACTATGTGATGTTGGAGTTGATCCTCACCCGTCCTATTGAGCGGCCACTCATCGAGGCTGCTAAAGGTATGCGCTTCCTGGTACTCGACGAGCTACACACCTACCGAGGGAGGCAAGGCGCGGATGTCGCTCTGCTTGTGCGCAGGGTCCGAGACCGACTGCAAAGTCACGAAACACAGCAGCCGCTTCAGTGTGTTGGCACTTCCGCAACACTGGCGGGAGTTGGAAGCTACGACGAGCAACGCTCCCAGGTGGCCGCCGTCGCCACGCGCCTCTTCGGTTCGGAAGTGCGCCCGGATAGCGTCATAGGTGAGACGTTGCGCCGGGCCACACACGAGCGTGACCTGAGCGACCCCGTTTTTGTCGATTTGCTTACCAGTAGAATAGCCGATCCAAACATTCGGCCACCCAGTGCTTTTGCCGAATTCATCAAGGACCCTCTCTCCATCTGGATCGAGAGCACCTTTGGTGTGACCGCCGACCCAAGCGGTCGTCTTGTGCGATCCACGCCGCAGAGCATAGAAGGCCCTGATGGTGCGGCTCGCAAACTGAGCCAGTTAACCGGCGTGGCAGAGGAACGCTGCTCTCAGGCCATAAGAGAGGGACTCCTTGCGGGCTACACTTGCGAACGCAACCCTGAAACCGGCTTCCCAGCATTCGCCTTCCGTCTGCACCAGTTCATCTCTAAGGGTGATGCTGTATACGCCTCATTGGAGCCGGAAAGCAGCCGGTACATCACAGTCCACGGGCAGAAATACAAGCCCGGCAGCCGGGATCATGTGCTGCTGCCCGTGGTCTTCTGCCGAGAATGTGGTGAAGAATACTTCTCGGTCCGGCGTATCTATGACAACGATAGTGGCGGTCACACATACATACCCCGCGACCTGGGAGACCAGGCCGATATCGGCGCCAGCGAAGCAGGGTTTCTACACTTTAGCTCAGATGAGCCGTGGCCGTCTGATTACGACGGAATGCTCGATCGGCTCCCAGAAGATTGGGTGGAAGACCAGAACGGTGTGCGCCGGGTGGTAGGCTCCCGACGCAAAGACTTGCCCACACCTGTACGGGTAGCGCCCGATGGACGCGAGAGGAAAGGGGAAGGCAGTGGGGAGAGGGGAGATAACGAAGGGAGAACTAACGACGGTAGCCTACTTTGCCACTACATAGGAGCGCCCTTCCGGTTCTGCCTCAATTGTGGCGTATCATATGACTTCCGCCAGCAAAACGACTTCGCAAAGCTAGCTTTACTCAGTTCGGAAGGGAGAAGTACTGCCACCACCATCCTCAGCATGTCGGCCGTGCGCGAACTGAGGAGGTCAGATCTTCCCCGCCGTGCTCGCAAACTCCTCAGCTTCACTGACAACCGCCAGGATGCTTCCCTGCAGGCAGGCCACTTCAACGATTTTGTGGAGATCGGCCTGTTGCGCTCTGCTTTGTACCGCGCCGTCCGTGACTTTGGTAGCGAAGGCCTCGACCATGCATCTCTCACACAAAGAGTATTCTCGGCTATCAATCTGCCCATCGAGCTATACGCCAGCGACCCCGATGTGCGCTTCCAGCTCCTCAAAGAGACCGAGCGTGCTCTACGGGAGGTGCTCGGTTACCGCCTGTACCGTGACCTCAAGCGTGGTTGGCGTATCACGTCTCCCAACCTTGAGCAATGCGGACTTTTGCGCATTGACTATCTATCGCTCGATGACGTATGCGGGGCGGAGGAAGTGTGGGCGGAGCGCCAGCCGGCGCTTGCTTCCGCCGCACCCGAGACGCGGGCCAGGATATCTCGCGTCTTGCTCGATTTCATGAGGCGCGAGCTTGCGATCAAGGTGGACTACCTGGACCAGGACGCACAGGAACGGATCCAGCAGCAGAGCAGCCAGCGCCTCATAGACCCCTGGGCCATCGACGAGAACGAAAAGATGGAGCATTCCAGCGTCCTATACCCGCGGTCAAGCCGCCCAGGCGATTTCGGTGGCGACGTTTACTTGTCAGCTAGAGGCGGATATGGGCAGTATCTGCGGCGACGCACTACATTCCCAGGTGGTGAAAAGTTGAGCGTTGAGGATAGCCAGAAAGTGATCTGTGACCTGCTCGAAGCCCTCCGGGTGGCGGGCCTCGTGGAAGTGGTGCGCGAAGCTCAGGGCGACAAGGGTAAGAGCCATCCCAAAGACAACGACAGTGGTACGGGCAAAGGCAAGGATGTGCCAGGCTACCAGGTACCCGCTTCTGCCATGTTGTGGCAAGCAGGTGATGGGACGAAGGCATTCCATGATCCCATCCGAGTGCCGAGTGCCGCAAATGTGTCAGGTCGCAGTGTCGGAACAAGCAACA
>JADMIH010000053.1 GCA_015478675.1 Chloroflexota bacterium
GGGGCCGGCCAAGCCCCTGACGAGGTTACAGGGGTGATTAAAGCCCCCTCTCCCACAAGGGGAGAGGGGCATGGGGTGAGGGCAGATGGCGCAACACCCGCACGGATACCCCAAGAAGATTGCTCCACCTCAACTCTGAACGCTTACCACAGCCTCTCAACTTGGCTGACAAGACAGGATGCTGTAGAATAGGCCATGCTCTCAGATACTTTGCTGCAAGCCGCGCTCGACGCGGCCATGCGCTCCGGCGCTGGCTATGCCGAGGCGCGTGCAGAGGAAACTCACTCGGAGCGTGTGCAGGCTCGTAATGGCGCGATAGAGCGCCTTTCCACCGACCGTGATGCCGGCTGGGGAATCCATGTGCTGGCGGATGGAGGCTGGGGCTTTGCAGCCTCTGCTTCTGCCGCAGATGGGGCGATCCGTGATACCGCGCGCCAGGCTGTAGAGATAGCACGCGCCAGCGGCACACGTCGCAAATCCCTTTCTGATCTGTCGCTGATGCCGACCTGGCAGGGCGAGTATCGAACTACATCCCAGCGTGACCCTTTTTCTGTGCCCGTTTCTGAGCGGGTGGACCTCTTGCTTTCGGCCTCAAACAACGCTTCTTCTGCAAGCCCTCGCGTTAAGGTTACTACAGGGTATCTAGCAGCTATAGAGACAGAAAAGCTCTTCATGAATACAGCGGGCGCGTGCCTCCGCCAGGGTGTCACCTATGTCAATGGTGAGATTGGCGTAGTAGCCACTGATGACGCGGGGTATTCATACCGGAGATCGTATGGTGACATGAGCCAGGCAGGGTGGGAGTTCATAGAGGAGCTATCTCTAGCGACTGAAGCAACGCGCGTAGGGCAAGAGGCAGCCGACCTGGTGGTTGCTCCCTGGGCGCCTTCCGGCCCGCGGCGGGTGATCCTCGCCTCCGACTTCGTGGCGCTCCTAATCCACGAGTCCTGCGGCCACCCTACCGAGCTTGACCGGGTGCTCGGCTGGGAAGCAGCTTTCGCGGGCACCTCCTTCCTTATGCCGGAGATGCTTGGGCGCTTCCGTTATGGCTCCTCCCTTGTCAACATGACCGCCGACTCTCTCCTGCTGGGCGGGCTTGGCACCTTTGGCTGGGACGAAGAGGGGACCCCTGCCCAGCGCACCGCTATCGTGCGTGAGGGTGTTTTTACCGGCTATCTTACCTCGCGGGAGAGCGCGCAGGCGCTGGGGCAAAAATCAAATGGCTGCGGGCGAGCAACATCGTGGGGGCGCATCCCCCTGGTGCGGATGGTAAATCTCTCGCTTGAACCGGGAAGCGGTTCCCTGAACGACCTTATAGCCCAGGTTGATGACGGCCTATACCTCGAAACACCCTCTTCCTGGAGCCTTGATGATAAGCGTATGAACTTCCACTTCTCGGCTGAGCTGTGCAGAGAAATCAAGGGCGGCAAGCTGGGCGAGCTTCGCAAAGGCGCATCGTTCCAGGGTAGAACGCCGCGATTCTGGGGATCTGTGCAAGCTATAGCCGGAGCTAACGAGTGGCACCTATGGGGCCTGCCGAACTGTGCTAAAGGCGAGCCGTTGCAGCTTTGCCCCGTTTCGCACGGAGCATCGCCCATCCTGGTGAATGGCCTGGATATGAGCGATAGTGGCAGGGTGTAGCCAGGGCCGGGGCTTGGAAGTAGCCGCTGGCCGTCAACACTGATAGCAGAGTGTAACTTATGAACCTGAGCAGAGGCTTACTTGGCGCGGCTGAGGCGTTCTCCATCCTGGAGGATGCACTGCGTGGCTCGCCCGCCGACCAGACAGAATTGGTGCTCCTCACGGACAGTAGTGATGTTACACGCTACGCCAATTCTGAGATACATCAGAACGTATCACAGGCCAACAGGCGTTTGTCGGTGCGCGTGGCGGTGGGGCGTGCGGTGGCCCGGGTCTTTACCAACTCTGTTGACCCGGAGCTTTTACGCCGCACCATAGTGGAAGCCGTTGAGCTGGCGCGGATGCAGGCTCCTAACCCTCGCTTCCAGTCGTTGCCCACTCCACAGATGGGGGTTCCACAGCAGCAAAGCTCTCCGCAATCCTTCTTTAATTCAACTGCTGACCTCTCAGCTGAGGCACGCGCTGAAGCTGTGGGCCGCATTATTGATGCTGCGGCTGCTGAGGGATATAGAGCCTTTGGCACCTACCGCTCGTCGGCTTCGGAGTTGGCGGTGGTTAGCACAACGGGCGTGCGCTCTTATGCTCCATTCACCACAGTTTACCTCAAGGCGCTGGTTGAAGGGCCACACGGCACCGGCTTCGGCGATGCCTTCGACCGCGATAACAATCGCATAGATGTGGAACAGATTGCGCGTGAGGCTGTGGACAAGTGCCGCGCCAATCGCAACCAGGTAGAAGTTGAGCCTGGAGATTATGAAGCTATCTTTGAGGCCAATGCCGTGGCTGATATGCTGCGCTTCCCTGTCGTGTGGGGCATGGGCGCGCGCTCTGTGCTGGACGGCCAGTCGTTTATGTCAGGGCACGTAGGTGATCGGGTAGCCGGTGACACTGTGAGCGTATGGGACGACCCGACGGACCCCCGTTGCCTGCCGATAGCCATAGATTATGAAGGCTTGCCGACCAGTAGACTTGAAATAATCGAAAATGGCATAGTGCTGGGCCCTGTTTATGATGCCGAGACTGCTAATGAAGCAGGCACACATTCTACAGGCAACGCCGGTGATCCCTTCGGCGGCTACGTCTCAGGGCCTGTAGCCGACCACGTCGTCATGCCTGAAGGCTCCTCAACTGTAGAGGGGATGGTCAAGCATGTGAAGAATGGCGTATGGGTGACGCGGTTCCACTACACACATTGTCCCGACCCGAAGCAGGTTATAGCCACCGGCACAACCCGCGATGGCACCTTTCTCATTAGAGATGGGGAGATAGCAGGTGCGCTAAAGAATCTGCGCCTGGAGATGAGCGTGCTCGATTTACTTTCTTCTCAGCAAGAGGCAGGCGCAGGCAAGCTTTGTCAGGATTGGTGGGCGCAGAATGGCATGGCAACCACCAACTACTTCGTACCACCGATGCGCTTCGCACGCTGCACATTCACCGGAGTAACTACTTTCTAGTCGCCAGGAAATACAAATCAGCGATCCGCCACCAGCCTTTAACCTTGCGCCTCCAACTGGCATACTCTTTGCTATAGAGTTGTCAGTAGAAGATAATCCTTGTGCCGAGACGCGCCCTTAATCGCACAAGAGCCTCAGTTGCCGAGGGGTCGCCCTGAAAGCGATTCCTGCGTGCATATGCAGAAGATTGGCTACACTCCCGCATATACAATCCAAACTGGAGGAGTAAAATGGCAGCAAAAGTGAGGAGCAATCGTGGATTCGCCTCAATGGACGAAGCCAAGCAACGCGAAATCGCTCGTAAAGGTGGAGCCGCCGTGAGCCGCAATCGCGAGCACATGTCGGCTATCGGACGCAAGGGGGGCGAAGTGGTGAGCCAGAATCGCGAGCACATGTCGGCTATTGGACGCCGAGGCGGAGAAGCGCGTGGGGATCATGCTGTGGGCAGCAGTGAGGAGCAGCGTTAACGGAGCTTTAGCAAACAGCTTCGCTGTTATAGCTGCTTAGCCTGGCTCCGTGCCGGCTCCGTGCCGGCCCCCTATGGGACTATGCGTATCCGTTGCCCAATTTAGAAACTCGTTGGCAAATTGGTCTCTTTACCCTCTTGACAGGGCAGCCGACATCTGCTATTATAATCTCACTTCGGGGGTGTTAAAGCTCTCGAAGGCACAGAAGCTCTGATAGACTTTCGGGTCTGCTAGAGCTTTTCTGTTGTGCCTCCCTTCGGCTTACAAGCCCATACTCTCAAGCTCAAGAAAAAGAGAGGCCGTCCAGGTCATGTTAGCCGCGCCCAGAGGCTCGCCCGTATTCGGCTGGTAATATTCCCAGAAGCCCGGGTCTCCCTCCTGCGGCTGGTAAGGGGTCGGGCGTGCGCTTACCAGCGGCCAGCTTGCCGCCACTATAGCGCTATCCCACAGCCAGCCATGCTCGTACTGCCTCGTAGAGGGCGTGGTGAACTCCTCACCTACGCTGTTCCGCTCCATCACACCCATAGCGGCTCTCCGCGTTCTGTCAGCATCAGCCCCTTCGCTTATCATCTTCAATGTGCTCTGCCTGAGCGCCTCAGCCTGCGAAGAACCGCGCTCCCTCAGCCCCCGCACCACCAGCCAGTTGGTAACAGGCCAGCTAGGGCCTGACCAGTAGCGTAGCGGGTCGAAAGCAGGGCTGCTCAAAGAGGTGGAAGGAAGAGGAACCTCAGTCCAAAACTCGCCTGGATCGCGCATATAACCTTCCAGCCGCTTGGCTTGTGCAGGCAAAGCGATCTCACCCATCAAAGGGGTGAAGCCCGACACAGTGCGCGTCCGAAGAAAGCGGCCACCTCGGCTGTCGTAACTATAAAAGAATCCGCCCCGCTCCTCCCACAGCTTACCACGTATAGCCTCGGCCACTCCCTCAGCGCGCACCACGTTATGCGCAGCCTTCTCCTTTAGCTTCTCGCTTGCGCCAACTCCAACTCCACCTCCACCTCCACCGCCGATAACCGCCAGTTCGTCCTGCAATTTTGCCAGCGACCGCAAGGACGCGACCAACAGCGCGTTAAAGAGGACATCCTGGAGCAGAAAAGGCGTGGCCTCAATAATAGCACCCTGGTTATAATTGTGCTCTTTGAAAAGAGCGAGCAATCCGAAATAAGAGAAATAGTCGCGGGCCGTAGGGCGGTGTTCGCCTTTGACGTGCAGCGTGTCGGCACGCCCAAAGGTTTGCACCGGCAGCTCGTGCGCCTCTATATAAGCGCGCGTCTTCTCTATGAGAGGATCAAAAGCAGGCGAGTTGTCCATCCCCGTCTCCCAGGGGTGTAGACACACCGCGAGGCTCTCGCCCCAGGGGTCGCGCTCTGTCAATAACCATCTATGATACCTTTCAAGACCCTCGGAAAAAGCCATGAAGTCGCTGTAATGTAGCACTCGCTCTTCCTCTTTTACCTTGCGGAAGACCTCGTACAAGCACAACCCCACGACAGGTGGTTGGGTAATGCCGGAGGTACGTAGGTAGGTGGGGCCCGATACCTCAGGCGCAACACCCCAATCGTCGGCATCCGGCCTGTAGCCATGTGGCCCCTCCATGAAGCGTATCTGGGGCAGCATTCCGTTGCTCCACTGGCAAGCAAAGATTGATGCCAATTCGCTTATTGCGCGCCTTGTGCCATAGCTATTCTGCTCCAAAAGACCCTCCACATTAGCAGACATTATCGTACCCGCTCCCCATACCCATGACTAAGGTCCCCCCCAGGCTGGTGCATCGCGGCTATTTATCTGCTGCGCTGTATGGTAATATAATTGTTGTGAATGTCAAAGGCCGCCGGGCTGGATAGCATCAGGGCATCCCCCAGCAGCTAATTAATAGCACAACCTCTCTATTCTTGGAGCTAACAGCCACCTCAGGCTGTTAGCATATCCTCCACACATATGCCAGACAACGATAGCGCACCCACCGAAAACAAAGCCGGCGAGCATATGCACGATCCCTCAACAGGGCCTATACCAGCAGTGCAAAGCTCGCGCGGCTCTTTCCATACTCCACCCGACAACAACGCTCCTGACCTACCGACGCAGGAGAGATTTCGCGCCGAGGCCCTGGTCAACATATCAAGGCTTCTGGCCGAGTCCTCTGACGAGAGCGTTATTCTCTCCGCCATAGTAGAGTACGCTCGCCAGGTGCTGGCCGCCGATCGCGCCACCATAGGCCTTCTTGACCAGGAAGATAGATACCTCAACATCGTGTCGCATACGGGCTTCCCGCACAGCCTCTTGCCCGCCGATGGACGCCTGAGCTTCCTGATGGAAACCGACCTCGTAGCTCAGAAGGTTTATCGCGAGGCCCGCTCAATAGCCATTCCCAACGTCAATCTCGACCCGCTGACACGCGCCTCAGAGACCATCAGGCACCTGGGGGTGACCTCCATGCTGGTTGCCCCCCTCAAGCATCAAGATCAGGTTCTTGGCTCTCTCTACGTTGATTATACAAGCGTTTACCACGAGTGGACAGCCGAAGAGATAGGTTGGTTAGAGGCCCTCGCGGGGCAGGGCGCGATAGCCCTTGTGTTGGCGCGCATGATCCGCCACCAGCAGCGCGACATTGCCCTGCGCGAAGTGCTACACACCGCAAGCCAGCAGCTGCAAGCGGCAAGCGACCTCGAAATGGTGCTGAAATGCACTCTCGACGGTCTTAGCAAAGTACTGCCTTGCATTGGCGCGTCAATTCATCTTCTCGACAAAACAGGCACAGAAGCCACAATTGCCGCTATATGGGGTTTCGATAGTTATGCCGACGCCGTGCCCGGCTTCATTGGCCGCAAGTATACAGCTGATAACAGCCCACTCAACAGGCGAACTCTCGTAGAGCGCCAGGCATTCTTCCTCTGCGACTTCCAGGTAGAGGCACGGGGCCAGTTCGATCCCGGCTTTCCAACGCTGCGCTCCTGGCTGAGTGTGCCCCTCCTTTCCAACAACCGCTGTCTCGGCAAAATAACAGTAGATCACGACCAGCCGAATATGTACGGTCCAGAGGAGCTAGCGATTGTGCAGACCTTTGCCTCACATGCCGCATCCGCTCTGGAAAGAGCATATCTCTACACAGAGGCCAGAGACCGCGCCGAGCGCCTCGATGCCCTCAACGACATCGGGCAGCACCTGGTGGGTGCCACACACCTGCCAGAGCTATACGAGACACTATACAGCCACATAAGCCGCGTCTTCAACTCCGACTGCTTCTTTATCTGCCTGTCATACAGTGATAGAGAGAAGATAGAGATACCTTTCCTCGTAGATGATGGTGTCACTTTCCCCCCTGAGATACTTCCTCCTCAGCCTGGGCCTACAAGCTATCTACTGCGAACAGGCGAGGCCATGATGCTCTCCACGCGCAGCGAATGGGACACATACGGTTCCTCGCCCATTGGAAACCTGGAGCGCAGAAGCGAATCAGCCCTCTTCGCGCCCCTCAAATGGCATGACCTTACCCTGGGGGTGATAAGCGTACAATCTTACTCTCAACACGCCTACAGCGCCGAAGAGTTTCAGATGTTCCAGGCCCTTGGCACGGTGGCTGCCCTGGCGATAGCAAGAATACGCTCCGAGTATGGAATCTCCGAGCGTGCCTCACACTTCGCCGCCCTCGCCGAAAGCGCACGTGCGTTGGTCGCTAACCTCGAGCTACATGACGTGCTGCAAGCTGTTGCCGACCGCGCACATGAGATGACAGGCGGAGAAGCATTCGTGCTGATGTACAACAAAGAAGACAATGCGCTTGTAGTCACTACATTCTCCGGTGTATCCCCATATCACAAGGCTATCAACAAAGGTGTAAGCCTTTCAGCTAGCGAGGGGATCGCGGGGGCAACTTTCGCGGAACAGAAGACCTTCGTTGTGCAGGATATGCAGGCCGATGTGAGAGTACAGCGGCGGGATGAAACGCCGATGAGGGCACTGGTCGCCTTGCCCCTCAGCGTCGGAGAGCAGAGAATGGGCGTCCTGGAGATCGCCTGGCCCGAACTGGCCGCCGTAACCCCTGAACGGCTCGAGTTAGCTACCGCCTTCGCCGACCACGCAGCCCTTGCCGTTCATAACGCCCAGCAGCACGAAGAGATAAGGCGGCGCGATGCCGAGCGCACCGCACTCCTCCGCCAGGTGTTGAACGCACAGGAAGCCGAACGTAAGCGCATCTCCCTTGACCTGCACGATGGCCCCCTGCAATCTCTCGGCGTTAGCCTCCTGAATATTGACCTTATCCGCAAACGCGCTCAAAACGGCATAGTTGCTCTAAGCGAACTCCACCCCCTGCGTGCTGACCTGAAAGATATAGTGGGCGAGATACGCGTGCTCATCGCCGATCTACGCCCTGAGGTGCTCGACGCCTACGGTCTTGTTCCCGCCCTCGAAGCCTATATCCGCAGGTTGAGAGAGTCGACGAACCTTACAATCGAGCTTGAGGATGGCTTGTCCGACCGCTTGCCCCTCCTTATCGAGGTGCTGATCTACAGGCTGGTACAGGAAGCGCTCTCGAATGTTCGCAAGCATGCCACAGCCACCTGCGTAAAGATCAGCATTGGCCTGGAAGAAGCAACACGAACAGCCATCACCCGCGTGCAGGACAACGGCAAAGGATTCGTGCCGGAGAATGTTCCCACCAAGGCTCACGGCTACGGCGTAGGGCTGAGCAGTATGCTGGAGAGATGCGAGAGTGCGGGAGGCGCAATGCGCATAGATAGCGCGCCGAACGCAGGCACAACCCTTACCTTCGAAATCCCAGTGCCCCACACCCTTATCAGGAAAGGCACCGACCTCTTGACGCTCGTCAATAATGAAGACTGACCGGCCTTCACAAGGCCAAGAGTACATAAAGAGCAGATGCAACCTTCCGGCCGCATCTGCTCATCTTTCGAGAAGGAAAGGCCCTCCCCCATTTACAGGGAGGGGATGTTGTGGGGCTTTGCCGCAGGCACATACTTCATCCAACAGCCCCGAACTACGCTAGCATCTCCTGCTACCACCCGGCTAGGCCTGGCGGCGGCGCATATACCAGCCCGCGACCATAGTACTCAAGGCTAGCGCCAAACCGAGCAGTACGAAAGGCAGCAGGTCTACAGGTTGGCCTGTGGTCGGCATACCTGGTGTGAACGCCGTTGGGCTGGCCTCAATCGGGGCAGTTGTAGCCAACGGAGCCGACGTAGGAGTATCCATCACAACGGAGGTAGCCGTTTCTACAGGTGCCGAAGTCGCCGTCGCAGCAGCAACTGTATCAGTAGCCACAGGAGCAGATGTGCTGGTAGCCTCTACAGTAGGTTGCACTGTACTTGTGACCACAGACGTGGGTTGTATGGTAGCGGTGGCTGGTACCGCAGTAGGCGCAACGGCAGTATTGGTGGGCGCTGGCTGTGAAGGTGTAGCATTCACACAGAAGTAGATAACTGCTGTGCGTTGGCTGGTCGCGCCCACGAAGGTGATAGCAAACCTGCCAGCTCCGAGCGTCGCGAACTCAGGTGTGATCGTCAGTGGAAGCCCCACGCGGCCATCGGGCAGAACCCCGCCCTCGACGGGATTCGCCGTGCCAAAGGTCGAGCCATCAGGCAGGGTGAAATAGAACGAAACCGCCTCGCCTGGAGTAAAGCCGGTGCCGACCAGCAGTGTCGTTTCGTTTGTTCGCACACTATTGGGCGTGGCAGTGCCGTTGACGCTGGGCGGCAGG
Source organism: Chloroflexota bacterium (assembly GCA_015478675.1). The sequence goes on from JADMIH010000053.1 coordinate 9,279, forward strand.
TCGCAAGTAGCGGCCTGTGCAGAAGCAACGCCAAAGGAAACAGTCCCCAACAACATGGCAAACAAGACTCCGAAAATCCGTGCTCGCTTAAACATATGAAAACCCTCCTCAAACTAGCCGTTGAATTGTTAGCTGCGCAACCTCAACATCTATGTTGCGCCCGACCTCGATAGTGCAAGAGTAGTGCCACCTTGCGACCTTATAGTACGATGCCCGGCAAGCCTTGTCAATACCTGTTAGAAGAATAAGTTGCCCAAATCTATTTGTATGCCCGATTGGAACCAGCAGGCCATCATTTATGCTGAACACTTAGAAGCTCTTTCGCAACACACTCCAATGAGTGGGGAAGGCTCGAAATAGCATACCAATCTGCCGCATCAGTTGCTTCGACAAGTAGCAAGCGTTCAGCAATAAGTGTGTAAAGGCCAAGCCCTTGTGCACCCTCACCCCATGCCCTTCTCCCATGAGGGGAGAACAACTGTATCCCTTGTGCACTCACCATGCAGAAAGCCCCCTCTCCCCTTGTGGGAGAGGGGCATGGGGTGAGGGTGCACATTTACAACGAGTAATTTCATGGCGTGGCAGAGTTATAATTTGGTATACTAACGCCGTGCGACACTCGACCGCCGCACCTACGGACATCGTGGCGCATGCCCTCGCCCCGCTTCTTTAGAACACCGTTGTTATCATCACCAGGGGAAATCATGAAGAATTCTTTCTTGAAGCATATTCGCAAGTTGATTGTTGGGCCTGTGTCGCTTGTTGTGCTGCTACTCGGTTTGTTGGCCCTCTCCGGCTGCGACAGCGGGGACACGTCGCTATCTCTATCGAACGGCGTATCTACAGCCGCGTCTACACCTGCTGCAACAGAGGCCGCTGTAAGTGCATCTGTAAGCACATCCACGCCTGAGATCGCAGCAATAGCCTCTACTGAGGCACCCGCTACAGCGGTCATCGAAAGCTATACTTCTACACCTGCGCCAGAGCCTACCAATACAGATACACCGCCAACCGCACCCGCCGAGACAGAGACGCCCGCCGTTATAGCGCCCACAGCTACAGCCGAAGCAGCGGCCACAAGTACGCCAGCGGACGCCACGCCTACAAGCCTCGACGAACAACCAGCCACTCCTACCTCAGAGGCCGCAGCAGCCCCCCCAACAAGGAAGCCGGTCACCGTCAACGGGCGCACCTACGATGCGTATTTACAAGCTGCTACCAAGAAAAACCAGGTTTATCACTACTCATGTGAGTTCGATAGCGCCTGGGTTGTGCTAAAAACCTATGGCTTTGATGTCAGCGTTGACCAACAACTACAGATCGTCGGCTTGGACACCTCGGTTGAGCCGTACTATAAAGAGACCCCCAACGGCGTGCTAATCTACGGTGGAGATATAACCAACCTCTATTCAGGAGATTACAAGACCAACTTCCTGGCGCGCAGCACAGGCTCCGCCATGCGCAAAGTCTTTGAACGCTACGGCCTCACTGTAACTGCCGTAAATGATAAGGCAAACCTTGAAGCCGCCCTTCTGCGGGGCGAGCTGATCTGGATCAAGACTACGGTAGACTTTAAGCCTGGTCGTCCTGCCACCTGGGTCATGCCTGATGGAAGCACGTACCAGACGGTGCTGGGTAACGACCACGCCGTCGTGGTGATAGGCTTCAATTCTGACGTGGTGGTGATACGGGATGTGCTAGGCCCAACGAGCACTAATCTCCAGCGCAAATATGAATACGAGGTACCCTGGAGCAAGTTCATGGCCTCCTGGGCCTCGCAATCTTATGATGGCCTGGCCGTAGCCCCGCCTGCCCAGGGCAGATAGAGCAGCACCGGTCTGCAAGCTCACCTCTGGGCTGCAAAACCGGTATACCCTACGGTTTCAATTCAGGCAAGCGCTTTCGCAGGCTTGCTCCTGAACCATGCAAAGTGAGCGCCGCTGAGACAGTAGCTTTCCCTACGCATAAGTTAGTTGGCTAACCCAGGGCTATCTATCTTCTTTCTTCAGACGCTGTAGTACCCTGGTAATCAGCGCGCCTTGTTAGCCCAACCGGAAGCAAGATGTTGAAACTATAGGAGAGTACCATGATGCGGCGCAGACGGATTGTCCCATTCATTCGACGGATCGCGCCGCTCGCGATAGCTGCCATAGGCGCTACCGGTCTGGGCACGCTTGCTTATGCAGCCGGAGTTGAGCCAAACTGGATAGAAGTCTGCCGTGAAGAGATTGAAATGCCCCGCCTCTCCCCGGAGTTCGACGGCTACCGAGTGGTGCAGATCAGCGACCTGCACGCCGGAGATTGGCTGCCGGACTCGCGCCTGGCCCAGATAATTGAGCTAGTCAATCGCGAAGAACCGGAACTGGTAGCTATCACAGGCGACTTCGTTACCCAGGTCTACAGGCACGCACCTGCTGACATCGTACCGTTCATGCGTGAGATACATGCAAAGGATGGAGTAGCAGCTGTACTCGGTAACCACGACTACTGGGGCAAGCCGGGGCACACACTCATCAGGCGAATAATCCGAGAAAGCGGCATGATAGACCTGAACAACAAGGTCCATACAGTAAAGCGCGACGGGGCACTCTTCCACATCGCAGGTGTAGACTCCGCCAGAGAGCACGCAGACCGCCTGGACTCGATTCTCAATAAGCTGCCCGCAGAAGGAGCAGCTATGCTCCTCGCCCACGAACCCGACTTTGCCGACAAGAGCGCGGCCACAGGTCGCTTCGATCTGCAAATCTCCGGCCACTCGCACGGCGGCCAAATCGTCGCCCCGCTAATAGGGCCGCTTCGCCTTCCACCGATGGGGCGCAAATACTACGCGGGCCGCTACCAGGTCTGCGGCATGATGCTCTACACCAATCGCGGCCTCGGCATGGTAGGGCTGCCATTCAGGTTCGGGGCGCGCCCGGAGATCACGGTTTTTACGCTACGTTCGGGTTGCGTACTGTAAATTGCGGCATACACTCCTACACGCTCGTGACAATTTCATACCCTCCGGTGAGAGGAGGTAACAACTAAAGCGCACGTAATCATCCCGGCCACAACTATAGAAGATTTACGCAGCCGAAGTAACTGTTCAGATTTAGGGTGGAGCAATTTTCTTGGGGTATCTGTGCGGGTGTACTCCCGACTACCCTCACCCCATGCCCCTCTCCCATGAAGGGAGAGGGGGCTTTATTGCTGGGGAGTATATCTCCCATGAAGGGAGAGGGGCATGGGGGTGAGGGTAGGGGAGGGACGCCCCTGCACCTCAACTCTGAACATTTACCAGCCGAAGGCAAGTTGACACCCCTACATAGCTATGCTAGACTGCCTGCGGACACCCTGTATCAATAAGCAGGACCAGAGATGGCGATTATCGAAGATAAACCAACAACCGGCAATACCTATAGTCTAAGTGAGCCGGCGGTGTGGCTACGTGATATGACCGTCGGCTACGACAGAACGCCGATCCTGGCGCACGCCAACCTGAAAATCGGCTGGGGCGAACTGGTAGGTGTGATCGGCCCGAACGGTGCGGGCAAGTCCACTCTCATCAAGACCATTCTCGGCACTTTGCAGCCCAGCCAGGGCACAGTTGAGATCGGCGGCTACCCTGCCCAGAGTAAGAACGCACGCAACCTCATCGGCTATGTGCCGCAGCGCGAAGCGGTCAACTGGGACTTTCCGGTGACAGTTAGCGACGTGGTGATGATGGGCCGCACCGCCCGCCTCGGCTGGCTTCGCTTCCCAGGGCCTGCCGACCACAAGGCCGTGGTTGGGGCCCTTGAGCAGGTAGATATGTTAGCTTTCTCAGGCAGACAGATCAGCCAGCTATCAGGCGGGCAGCAGCAGAGAGTTTTTCTGGCGCGTGCCCTCGCTCAGGGTGGGCGGCTCCTTCTCCTTGACGAGCCTCTCAACGGAGTTGACGCCGCCACGCAGGAGACAATTGGAGCTTTGCTACGGAGAGAACGCGAAGCGGGCGGTACGGTGTTGATGGCGACCCACGACCTTGAGTTAGCCGCAGATTGGTGCGACTGTATGGTCATGGTCAACCACGCAATTATTGCCTATGGCACTCCCGCCGAAGTGCTGCGCCCTGAAGTGCTGCGCCAGACCTACGGCGGGCAGGTGCTGGTAGTGCCCACCACAGGCAATGGCGAGGCGAGAGCCGGAAGCACTGTAGTACCTGATATGCATGGTCACCCTGGTGGTCAGCCGCCACCCAGCGCCCAACCGCAGAAATATTAGGGGAGATAACTTGGATATCTTACGCTGGGTAACCGACCCGATGCAGTTCGCTTTCATGCAGCGCGCCATGCTCGAAGTGACCCTGATGGGTATAACCACCGGTATCATAGGCACATATGTGGTGCTGCGCGGCATGGCCTTCATCGGCGATGCACTCTCCCACGCCATCTTCCCCGGCGTAGTAGTCGCTTTCTTGATCCATGTCAGCTTCTTCTTCGGCGCTCTCGTCTTCGGCGGTGTTACAGCGGTCGCCATTGGTGCCCTGGCTCGCAACAAGCGCGTCTCGGAAGACACAGCCATAGGTGTCCTCTTCGCCGGGATGTTCGCCCTCGGCATCGTGCTGATCAGCACCATTCGCGGTTACACCGCAGACCTGGCATCTTTCCTTTTTGGCGACGTTCTCGGAGTTAGCCCTGAAGATGTGGCGGCGAGTGTGGGCATCGGCATCCTGGTGCTTGGCGCTCTTTTCCTTTTCCATAAAGAGTTTGTAATGGTCGCCTTTGACAGCGATATGGCCGAAGCCGTTGGCTTACCCGTGTGGCTTGTTGACCTCGGTTTGCTGATCCTCATGGCTCTTACGATAGTAGTCTCGCTTCGAGCGGTGGGCAATATCCTGGTGGTGGCTATGCTCGTGACGCCTGCGGCGGCTGCGCGGCTCTGGACAGATAAGCTCCTCGTGATGATGGGCCTAAGCGCACTCTTCGGCGCACTCGGCGGCATAGCGGGGCTGTTAACCAGCTACCATACAGACCTCGCGGCGGGCGGCACGATAGTGCTCGTCGTAACTGTTTGGTTCGGCATCTCGCTGCTGATAGCCCCCCGGCACGGCATACTGAACCGCCTGCTGCGCCAGCCCAACAGGGACCCTCTTTCCGACGCCGCCTCCACCCTTGGTGTGCCACAGTCAGAATCTTAGCTCTAGACCCTTACCAAGGTTACACCTTAGCATCGTGCAGCACATCCACCGAGACGCCGATAATGGCCGCTGCCGTGAATACATGGCTTGTGGAGAGCGCCGTCATCACCATCATCTCATCTGTACTAACTGCACCATCGCCACCAGCTTCGCTGAAGACAAAAGCCTGGAGACACTGGTAAAGGAGGTCGAGAAACGCACAGATTAGAGCTGGCAGGCCTCTGCCCACGCTGCCAGCACACGAGCAAAGCACAACAACCAGCGGTGCGGGCACAACAGGCATAACTCTGCCGACGTAAACTACAACCTCACAGCTTGTTTGTAACTGTTCAGACCAGGGGTGTCCCCGCCCTCACCAGGAGTAAAGCCCCTCTCCCATGTGTGGGAGAAGAGCTATATCCCCTGACCCTCACCCCATGCCCCTCTCCCCTTGTGGGAGAGGGGCATGGGGTGAGGGTAGTTGAGGGCACGCCCGCACAGATACCCCTAGAACTTTGTTCTACCCTTGCTCTGAACAGTAATTGTTGTTTTTCTTCCTTGACACTCGCATGGGTGTGTGGTAATATGAAGGCGCTGGACACGGAGGCGTGGTGCAGCGGCCTAGCACGCGGCCCTGTCAAGGCCGAGACCGCGGGTTCGAATCCCGTCGCTTCCGCTCATGTCAAGTAAGCCAGTAGTATACTACTGGCTTATTTGTATGCTAAAGAGGGCAGGGGAACACTTGTTTGTACCACTGCCAAAAACGGTCGAGCCTGTGGAAAAGTGGGCCCAGCCAGCCATCGGTTCAATTAATTGAGGCGTGGTCATAATCCAAAACCAGGCGGAATTTCACGCTCACAGCATTGGCCCACTGGGGCCAATATGGGCAGTTTGGCGGTCTATTTGGCGCGCCTCTACGCGTGAAAAATGAATTATGCCCATGCCTCAATTAAGTAGCGCATTGTGCTCGTGAACTAGACCACCAGGCCGAGGCAGCACGAGGTGCCTCGAGGTGGCTCAAAGACCCGGATCTCCCAAAGCTCCAAATTGCAGACGTGGAAAAGACCAGGCGAACGGGTTTCGCAACTTTGCTTTTGGCACATCTCGCTTGGCATCGTCCACTCCGCAGGACAGTTCTACGATAATACCCATAGGAGACACGGGGTTGCTTCGTTCGCTACAGCTTTATCACCGACAGCTTAGAAGAACCCCGTGTGCTTGTCAAACCGTCACGACTGGTTACCCTGCTACACGAAGAGGCAGGATCTATGCAGGCTGGGTGTCGATTAGCTCAAGGAAGTACACGTCGGGCTTGCCAACTATACCCGCTCTGCCCATGACTTCGTGCGTGCTGGGCGAAGTGGCAAAGGCCTGCGCTGCCTTCATGTCGGGCCATTCGGTGATGACGACCACGTTGCTAGGGTCGTTGGCATCGCGAAGCACACGTGCCCCCAGCGAACCGGTCTCCTTGCGAAAGGCCTCGTGGCCATCGTATACGGGTCTCCATTTGTCGTAGTCCTCTACGTTATGGCGAACAAGTACCTGGATCATTTTAGTTGCCTCCTTATCGTGAATCTGGTTGGTCTTCCTCTTACCGGCTGCGCGTCTTTGTGAGTGTCGTGCCACGCTCAACTTTTCTCAATCAGGGCTTAGCGGCGGTCCGAGTAGGGACATATCGTATTTCTCGAAGACCGCCGCTAAGCCCTTCGGGTCGGGCCTGCCATTACGGGTAAGAGGCCCAAGCTCTTCATAAAACCTGTGTCCTCCGCCCGGTACGTACACAATAATGATCTCCCCTGTCTCGTCGGTCAAGTTAACGAAGGCGTGCGGGACTTTCGATGGAAGATATGCAAAGCCTCCTTCGTTGACATGGAAGACTTCGTCACCAATTCGGATTTTGAACCGGCCTTTCAGCACATGAATCGTCTCCTCCTGTATGTGGTGAACATGCAATGGAGGTCCATTTTTCGGCGCGACCTGGACTATGAAATAGTCGAAGGCCCCACCGGTATCATCGCCTGTAACCTTGAAAATGAGATCTCTACCGGGACCTGATCGGAGGATCAAACCCTCGCCTTCGGTGAAGACCTTGTGTCCAGTTGTAATCATCTGCAACTCCTTGGCCAACGACTTCAGAAAGTGTGGCATAAATGCTACTTTGCCTCCGGCGCTACCCGCCGTCCTCAACTTCCGCCTTTATCCTAACCGCCTGGCCTCTCAGCCATCTCTCACCTGTCTCTCAAATACCTCTCAAACCATCTCTCATCCTGGTTTGCACAAACTGGAATCGGGCATATGTCATATAATGTGTGTAATTGCATTGCCTGTGTGGCAAGAAGGCTAGCGATGCTTAGAATCTACATGCTAGGCAACTTCCAAGTGGAGCGCGACGGCACCCCTATACCCGCCGTAGACTGGGCGCGCCGCAAAACCAGGTCCCTTCTCAAGTTGCTGGCGCTCCAGCCGGGACACCGGCTGCACAGGGAGCAGGTCACCGAGATGCTCTGGCCCGACCTCGACCCTACCGCAGCCCGCGACAACTTCTATCGCAACCTATCATTCCTCCGCCACACCCTGGAGCCGGGCCTCGAGCGTCCCGCAGGTTCTCACTATCTGAGCCTGGAGGCGGAGATCCTCAAACTTGGCCCCCCGGGTGAGGTCTGGATAGACGTGGAGGCCTTCGAGAGCCTGATCGCACAGGCCCGCGCCTCCCTGCAGCCGCTCCCACTGCTCGAAGAAGCGCTGTCCCTCTACAGCGGTGAGCTTCTGCCGGAAGACGCCTATGAAGAGTGGGCCATCTCCCGTAGGGACATCCTTTCGCGGGCGGCGATCGAGGCACTGCTGCCGGTGGCCGAAGCTCGCCGGGAAGAGGGCGCCTACGAAGGCGCCATCGTGGCTCTTCAACGTCTCCTTTCCCTGGAGCGCACCGACGAGCAGGCCCACCGTGAGTTGATGCGCGTGTACGCGCTGGCCGGTCGCCGCCACGACGCACTGCGGCAGTACAAGCAATGCTCGAAGGTGCTACAGTCAGAGCTGAATGTCGATCCTGAACCGGCGACCACCGAGTTGTACAACAGCATCGCTCGGGGCGACATAGCCAGGGGCGACGTCCCGCCATCTCAGAGAGCACAGATTCCAGAGGACAATATCCCCTCAGTGGGCATTGAGCAGCTAAACAATCTTACCGATGCGGGCACGCCTCTGATCGGGCGCGAGCGCGAGGTGGAAGAAGCGTGCCGCCAGCTGCGCCGCCCCGAGGTAAGGCTGCTCACAATGACCGGTCCCGCAGGCGTTGGAAAGACCCGCCTAGCCCTCGATGTGGCGCACGCCCTGCTCGGAGATTTTCGGAATGGCGTGCTATTCGTGCCTCTAGCTCCTATACAGGACGATGCCCTGGTACTCCCGTCCATCGCGCCGGCGCTCGGGCTCAAAGAGGGTGGGGATCGCCCCTTGCTGGAGAGTCTGAAGACTTTTCTACGCCACGTCGAAGTCCTCCTGGTGCTGGACAATTTCGAGCACGTGATCCAGGCAGCGCCCGCGCTCGCCCAGCTCCTGTCTGCGTGCCCCGGCCTTAATTTGCTCGTCACCAGCCGGGAACTCCTACGCCTCACGTTGGAGCACGAGTTTCCGGTGCAGCCCCTGTCCCTGCCCGACCTGGCCGACCTGCCTCCGCCGGACCAACTGGCCGATTACGCGTCTATCTGCCTCTTCTCAACGAGAGCCGCCGCAGTCAAGCCGGGCTTTGCTCTCACGCCCGACAACGCCGCCGCGGTGGCCGAGATTTGCAGCCGGTTGGATGGGCTCCCCCTCGCGATCGAGCTTGCGGCGGCGCGGGTGCGTCTGTTGGCCCCGCAGGCTATACTGGCGCGGCTTAGCAACCGCCTGCGCTTGCTCACCGGCGGAGCCCGCGATCTGCCCGAGCGCCAGCAGACCCTGTATAACGCGATCGGTTGGAGCTACGACCTGTTGAGCCCGAGGGAGCAGGCCCTTTTTGCCCGCCTGTCGGTGTTCGCCGGAGGTTGCATGGAGGAAGCCGCAGCCGCCATCTGCTGCGAGCCTGGAGGTGACGGCAACCTGAACGTCCTGGACGACCTCTCGCTACTGGTCGATAAAAACCTCTTACGGCACGTTGATGCGCCTGCACCAGCAATCAAGTGCCCGGAGCCGCGGTTCATGATGCTTGAAACGGTCCGCGAATATGCCGGGGAGCGGCTGGCTGAGAGCGGGGAGCTAACCGAAGTGCAAGAGCGACACGCCCGCTACTATCTGTCGATCGCCGAGGCGGGCGAAAATGTCTGGTTCACAGCCGAGCAACAGTACTGGCTGGAGAGGTTCGATCAGGAGCAGTATAACTTCCGGGCAGCACTGGCCTGGGCTCTCCAGAATGACCCGGACATCGCTCTCAGGCTTGGCGGCGCGCTCTGGCGCTACTGGCTGGCGCACGGCTACCTCACCGAGGGGAGGCGGTGGCTCGAGGAGGCCATAGCGGGGGTGCCGAGGCGGAGGGGCAGCGTCCCCGGCTCCCCGTTCGTCCTTCGTCCTCATGCCCCGGACCGGCCCGCGCGCACGAAAGCCTTGTTCGGTGCCGGCGTGCTGGCCAACCACCAATCCGATTACGCGCGCGCGACCGAACTGATCGCTCAATCGCTCGGTGTGGCCCGCTCGATAGGCGACGACTTACAGACAGCTAATTCTCTTGTCGGTCTCGGGATCAGCATGTACTACCTGGGGAAATATGACCGCTCGGTCGTGCAGTTCGAGGAGGCGCTGCATATCTTCAAGCGGCTGGGGCATGTACGAGGCACAGCCCTGGCCCTGAATAGTCTGAGCAACTCGATCCTCTGCCTAGGGGACAAAACACACGCAGCGGCCCTGGCGGAGGAGAGCTTGGACCTGTCTCGGGGCATTGGGGACAACCTCAGCGTGGCCGCCTCGTTGGCGAACCTGGGCCGGGCGGTCCTGCAGCAAGGCGACACGGAGGGGGCCCTCGCCCTCTTTGAGGAGAGTCTGGCCATTCGGGTCAAGTTGAAGGACAAAGGAGGCATGGCCCACACGCTCAATTTCATGGGGAACGCGGCACTCGCCAGTGGGGATATGGCCGAGGCATCACGCCTCTATGCCCGGAGTCTCGTCCTGAGGCACGAGATGGGCGACAGAGAAGGCCTGGCAGCCCCACTGGAGGGCCTAGCTGCTGTAGCGGGAAGGCTCGGCAATCTTGAGAGAGCGTCGCGACTCTACGGCGCTGCCGAGGCACTACGGGACGCGATCGGCTCGCCCCTACCTCCCACGGACGTCACACTACACAATCGAGCCATCGCCTCACTAAAGCCGGGTCCGAGCGGAGATGCAAGGACTGCAGAATGGGAGGCGGGGCGTGCCATGCATATTGAGCAGGTAGTGGCTTACGCGCTCTCTGAGGAATGAAGGATCACTTGCCCATCCTGAAAGCAACCTGCACAGTCTTTTCCAACAGGCCCGTCCCCTTTTCGGAATACTTGTGAGCATTTGTGTAGCACGCTACATCAAAAGCAAGGGCCCGTACCAAATGCCCTGCCTAAATCACAGTCCCAATATTCCTGAGTAATGAGACTCCTGGGCACATCTTGCCACCAATGTTACGCTTGCAACGCTTCAGGTTTGGTTATTGCCATAGCTCTTGAGAGCTTGACGCAGAGCTTCGTGGGAAAGGCTGTAGCAGTTCGTCAACTTTCGCAGACTATCCCCGCTAGCATGACGCCTGGCGACTTCATACCAGAGTTGCTGAGGTAAATGGTTTGGGCTTAGAGTAGCGCCCAAGTGGAGCGCGATACTCACGATGAAGATGCACAACTAGAGGATCAACAATTTCCGGCTGTTCATAAAGCTTGTGGGCCTCAAAATTTGATCTATCATGCGGGTACGAGCCCTATCACTTCCCCAGCAGGTTGCAAAACATTGAGCTGAGCAGCACCAGGTAGTTGTAAAGGTCTATCCGAAGCGGTCAAACATGTGCTAGCGGCCATGGCACATGGCTCCAGACGGTTTACGGGCATATAATCTCCAGCCGTCAGGTCCAAGACTGCCCACGAATTGATAGTGGGAGTTTATGTAATGGAACACCTCGCTCATCTGGGGAGGCATATCATAGACGAGCATCGGTGCCCACTGCTCGCGGGCGGTCACATCTATGGGCGGGGTGATTCTGTCGCTGGACGAAGCATCGATGATCAGCGCGGGCCGGCTATTCTCGATATCGCGCAGGA
>JADMIH010000312.1 GCA_015478675.1 Chloroflexota bacterium
TGACCGTTCGCGCCCGGTAAACATCTTCGACTATTGACGATGGCATCTGGTGAATAGAGCCGCCCTGGACGCAGGCGAAATAAAATAGAAAGAGGCAAGGACGCGCGTCCTTGCCTCTTTCTTTGCGCCTCTAAACCTCGTAGGAGACCAGAGACTTAGAATGCGCCCATTTGCGACGTTAAGGTTATCAGGCGCATCTTCGTGCCATCAGATGTAAACATCGTGTTAGCCATTTGGCATCCTTCCTTCGCAATCGCTTGTATTGCCATATAGTTGTGATATAATCACTTCGGTCTGTGTCACAGGCCCGGCGTTTTTACGCCGTGGAGGAGCGGAGATTTCTTTCTCTATTATGAATGAAAGGAGACTTGTTTTGGGCAAATCAAAATACCTTCTGACGGGCGCAGCTCTGGCTGCTCTTTTGGCACCGGCACTGTCGGTCTACCAGCCAAATCCAGCCTCGGCAGCAAGTTTTGCGGACCCTGCTTTCCAGAACGTCTGGAATCGCACCGATAAGCTCGTTGCGAACGGCACGATCAAGCGTTCGTTCTATTGGGGGCCGACACCCGGCGAGATGAAAAGCGAAGACTACGCCGAAGGGCAAGGCGGCAAGAGGGTCGTCCAGTACTTCGATAAGAGCCGCATGGAGATAAATAATCCAAACGGCAACAAAAACGATCCTTTCTATGTGACCAATGGCCTGCTCACTGTTGAGCTTATCTCCGGCAAGATGCAGACAGGCAACAGCCAGTACCAGAACAGGTATGCAGCGAACATACCTTTGGCCTCCGACAACGACGATACCAACGCACCTACTTACGCCACCTTCACATTGATCGCCAACTCTTCCCTGGGAGATCACCCGGCAGTTGATCGCACAGGCAAGGTTGTAGACGAGGACGTGACGAAAGCCGGCATCGTCACACGTGATGCGTCGAAAGATAGCTACGGCGTTAAGTACGGCTTCTATAACACTGAAACGAAGCACAACATCGCCGACCAGATGTGGACCTTCTTGAACCAATCCGGCCCTGTACTCGACGCGAGCGGCAAGCAAGTCACTGCCAAGCTGTCGGAGCCCTGGTTCTACACCACAGGCTATGCGATCTCTGAGCCTTACTGGGCGAATGTAAAGATCGCGGGCAAGCAAGCCGATGTCCTTATCCAGCTCTTCCAGCGGCGCGTGGTCACCTATGTGCCGAGCGCCCCGGATGGCTTCAAGGTGCAGATGGGCAACATTGGCGCGCACTACTATGATTGGCGCTACAAGAATGCGGGCCAGCAGGCCTACCCCGTTCCTACGGTGCAGCCCGTCACGGTAGCCGCCGGGCAGCTTGGCTCCGCCGATAAGCCTATCCAGATGGCCTTTGTTCCCTCGTCCAACAGCACCAAGGTGCTCGCTAGCGGCGAGCCTCTCGGCCAGCTCCTTGGTCAGATCACAGGCTACAATTTCAAGGTTAGTGTGCCTACATCCTACGCCGCCGTCATCGAAGCAATGGGCTCGAACAACGTAGACGTGGCATGGCTCGCGCCCTTCTCATATGCACTCGCCAGCCAGAAGTACGGCGCGCAGGTAATCCTCTCTACTGTTCGCAAAGGCTCTTTGACGTACCCGTCTGTCTTTATCACAGGCGACCCGAGCGTAAAGACGGTAGCCGATTTCAAGGGCAAAAAGTTCGCCTTTGTTGATCCTGCCTCCTCATCCGGGTATCTTTATCCGGTTGCCTACTTGAAGAACCTCGGCCTGGTCACAGGGAGCCCACCGAATACCGAGGCCTTCTTCGGCAACGGCAATGTGGTTTTCGCCGGCGGCCACGACAAGGTAGTTACCGCCGTCTATAATGGCCAGGTATCGGGCGGCGCTGTCTTCGGCGGCTCTCTTGATCCGGTGACAGGAAGCCCAACCGATGCGCGCTCGCTCGTCGCCAAGACGCTGCCTGACGTTTACCAGAAGGTGCGCATTATCGGCGAGACGCAGCAGATACCCAACGACACAGTTTCGGTGCGCAAGGGTCTGGCCCCAGAGATGGACAAGCAGATCCAGGATGGCCTGCTGGTGCTCGCGAGCACCCCTCAGGGCAAGAAGCTGCTCGCTGACCTGTACCAGATTGATAATCTAGCGCCTGTGAACGACTCGTTCTACAATCCGTTGCGCCAGGTGGCCGAGGATGCCGGTATCACAGACTTTGGCAGCCTCTTCCCCACCCCCGCGCCCCAGCCCACAGCCGCCGCCACACCTTCAACTACTCCCTAACTACGGCGTAATTACGCCATAGGGTGACAACGGCAAGCTGAAAACAAAGCAACAACTCCGATTATGTCGGAGTTGTTGCTTTGTTTTCAGTCAGAGAAAGATCCCTGCTTGCGAGGAAAGCTCCTTCCACAGCTAGGGCGTGTCTGCAAAATCACAACCAGAGGAGGATAGAAGCGACAATCAGCAT
>JADMIH010000054.1 GCA_015478675.1 Chloroflexota bacterium
GCCGTGGCCGCCAAACTTACGTACCGAATCCGCCAAACTTTCGTACAATCCGCACTGGTTCATACATGAACCAATTCATACAAATCGAGGCGAGGTGCAACATGGATAGCCAGTGCCTCCGGAGTTGAGGCATTTAGTGGTAGGCGTGTCGGCGTGGTACCCGTCTTGGGGAAGTGACTTGCGGGGACGGCGCCCGTCGCTGTCGCATTGCTTATTCGTAGTGTTTGACCGACGGCCACAGCCGAATAGGGTTCGATTCCGTTGGGCCGGATACGACGGTAATGGGCAGGTTATTCTCATAGGCGATGCAGTACTCGCACCGTTCGGTAGCGGCAAGAGTGATGTGAGCGTAGTGGGTGGGCGGGCCCTGGAAGTCGGCGGGCGAATACCCGACCGCGATGAGCACCTGACCCGTGCAAGAGCCTGGTCCCCACAAGTAGTAGTTGTTGTGGCCGCTAATAACCGGCGGGAGGCGCCCGGGGGCGGCCAGTTGTTGGAGCGCGCCGGCCTCCCCATAGTTGCTGGTCAGCACACAGGCCTGCGCACGCTGCTGGGGCGGTAAAGCGTCATAGACCTGCTCCACGGTCTGTGTGAGGCTGTCCCAGCCAAATCGGTCGGAGAGCGGCTGCGCTAAAGGCCCGTAGGTGGCCACGGTCGTGGCTGGTGTCAGGATGGGCATGATAGCTGGCGCAAGCAGTACGCCCACGAGGGCCAGCAGGGTGACATAGGCGGGTTTGATCCAGCCCAGCCACGGTCGCAGGCGGAGCCGCTCGAAGACCAAGGCTCCCGCCGCGAACAGGATGGGATAGGCAGGGGCGAGGAAGTACGCCTTCGTGCCCAGGAGGGTGAGGATCAGATAAGCAAAGACGAACACCCACCCTAGCAGACGATACTGCGCGCCTGCACTGCGAAAATAGAACACCAGACCCGCAACTGCCAGGGGAAGGGCGATAGGATTCATCTGGCTGACCTGTGCCGAGAAGAAATCCAGCGGGCCGCTTCTGACGCCATAGTTGTGCCAGAACTCCAATGTGGGCCACCCATTGAGGGCGTTCCAGATCAGGTAGGGAAGCAGGCCAACGAAGGCGATACCACCCGCCAACCACGGCCAGGGTGTGCGCAGATAGCGGCGCTCGGGGGTGACGAGTAGCGCCAGCACCAACGCCGCCCCGAAGTAGAGCACGGTTAGCTTGGTCAACAGGGCCATAGCCATGACCAGCCCCATGAGCAGCCACAGGCGCGGTGCATTCATGTTCCGGTTCCGCCGCAACAAGCGGATCAGTATGAGACTGGCGAGCGCCCACCAGAGCTGATCGAGCACATCCATGGAGAAGAGCGACCCGGTCGCCATGAAGTCCAGGGTGAATAGAGCTGCCACGCCTGCTACCAACTGCGCCACCCGGCCACCGCCCAGTTCGCGTGCCATGAGGCCGGTGATGACGATAATCAGGGCACAAGCCAGTGCCGGGATGACATGGATAGCCACCAGGCTATCGCCGGCAACTACACGCATAAGGGCGGCAAGCCAGCCCATCAACAGCGGCTGATCCACGTAGCCTGCCTGCAGGTGCTGTCCATCGGCGATATAGTACAGCTCGTCGCGAAAGTATCCGTAGTTGCCAGCGACCAGCATATGGGTAACGAACGACACCCCGGCTAGTGTGACCAGCAATCCGAAGGACGAAGACGAAGGAGAGAGATCAGGCCTCTCAATGACGGGCACCAGCTCCCCTGGTAGCGGTGTCTCGCCGTGCGGGGAACCGTCCGTTTCCGAGTGTTTCATTCATCATCCTCCGGAGGCTGTGCATTTGTAGGTCCAGCCTTAGCCTCGGTGCAACAAAACGTCGTTGCCTAGTTGCCTGTCCCTGCGACCGCACCTAGCGGGTCTTTCATGCTTCCGAAGCCTGTGGCCCTGTTGGTCATAAGAGCCAAGACCACACCCAGAATGATGGTGGTCAGAACATCCGGTAACGCGAATATCGTAAGTGTATCGTACTCAGTGTCCACTTGCCAGTAAGCCCAGTGTCACGTTAGCCTCTTGTCACGTTAGCCTCTTGTCACGTTAGCCTCTTGTCACGCTAGTCTTTGAGTGACACTGAATTGGGGCTTTCGTTGTCCCTGGTTCACCTGTGACCCAATGACGGGCTTGCCCCGGTTGCCCGGACTAGCCGGAGTAGGCATTGAGTGGGAGCCTTTCCACACGAGCCGCCAATTGAGACACAGCAGGCTGGCTGTACAACCGAGTGGTATTGAGTGAACTGTGCCCCAGCAGCGTTGCCAACCCGACCACGTCTCCCGGATATATAGATAGGTAGCTTCGTGCAAATGTGTGACGCAAGGAGTGGACGCTCGTCTCTTGCGGGACCAGCGTGCCCGCCGCCTTCACAAGTTCGGCCATCATCTGACCTATGGCCGAACTTGTGAGCGCTCCGCCTTTACGGCTCAGCCACACAGGCTCAAAGGCTTGCGACGTCCCAGGCCTGGGCCACTTAGCAGCAACTACCTTGAGGAGCACCTTCAGCGACATCGTCTTTTCCTCTCCCCCAGCTCCCCCAGCTCCCCAACCCAAGCGAGGTGCAACGTAGACAGCAAACGCCTCACGGGCTGAAGAATTGAGCGGTACGGAGCGAGCTTTGTTACCCTTACCTGCCCGCACCAGCAGCATGCCACTGCGCTCCCCGAAAGTGATGTCTCCGAAGCGCAGGCCGCTACACTCGCTCAAACGGATACCGGTTTGCAGCAACACCTGGACAATGGCGTAGTTGCGCTCCGGCTCACCCGAGGCTTGAGCCTGCCGAAGAAGAGCATTGACCTGAGAGCTGTTCAGCCCTTCTCGCTTAGAACTGCTCCCAGAGGCATCTTTACTCATACTCACCAGCTTCACCCGAGCTGATGGGTCAGAAGCCAGATAGCCCTGATCAACCAGCCAGCCGCACCAGGCACGCAGAGCGCTGATGCGCAGGTTGATGGTGCTGACCGACTTCTGTTGTTCGTGCTGCAGATGGTTCCGATAGCTGATCAGCGCAATGGGCGTTAGGGCCTCCAGTTGCAAAGGCGCACCCTCTCCACCTTCTTCGTGCTCGTACCAGGCGAGAAAACGCAGCACCGCCTCCACATACTTCTCGACTGTACCCGGGGATCGATCCTGCTCTTGCAGCGACCGGCGCCACTGCTCTAGCTGCTCCGACAGCCGCTCTTGAGTCCACTTCAGGTGACCCTTCCTGATTGGAACTACCGGGTTGACCGGTGAAACCGGTCCCATTTCCGCCATCCTTTCCCTCTCAATCTACCGCCAATGCCCCGCCGATAGCACCGGAAGATATTTCCCGCTGTTATTCTAGCCCCTTAGCAAGTGCTGGCCTGTGCTTGGATAACTCCTGCTACGTGTGGACGAATGTCCTAAAGGAGTATACAACAGGAGGGGAACAGAAAGAAATGCCCATTTCACCCTCATCAGAACTCGGATGAAAGCAAAACGACAAGAAGAAAGGAGGACGGAACAATGAAGGAACCAGCAGCATCAGAAGAACCAGCGGATCCAGTGGACCCAGTGGACCTGGTGAACCGAGTAGACGCAAAGAACCCGCCGGACATGGGCACTCTCTCCGAACAGGAGCGAGACGAGCTTTTCCGACGCTGTGCTCTGCTTGGACAACTTGCAGATCAAGAACGCGTGAGCAATGCCAGTCTGAGGGGGCGTGCTCAAGAGGTAGGGGTGTCATATCGCACTCTGCGACGCTACCACACGCGCTTCCGCCGCTACGGTCTGGCAGGACTTGCTCCTCGTGCTCGTACCGACAAGGGTAAGCCCCATAACCTCAGCCCTCATATGAACCAGGTCGTTGAGAGCTTGAGGCTGACCCATCGAGATGCCCCGGTTCGCCACGTGTATGAGCTGGCCTGCCAGTATGCATCTGCAACGGGAGAAACACCGCCCAGTCTCCATCAGGTTCGCTCCATCTGCGCACAGATTCCGGAGCCAGTGCGATTGCTCGCCGACGGCCGGGAGGGGGAGTTTCGCAACCGCTACCGCCTGACCTACCCCATCCGTCATGACCCTCATCGTATCGTCTGGCAGATTGACCACAAGGACCCCCTCCATGTGCTGGTGCGCGACATCAGAGCACCCTCTCACAGGCGTCCTTCAGGAGAGGTGCGGCCATTCCTGACGATGGTAGTTGACAGCGCCTCCCGCCTGGTGATGGCCGGGTTATTCAGCTACGACGAGCCCAACCGCTTCACGGTAGCTGCTGCCATTCGGGACGCCATGCTCGCAGGGCTCACCAACGAGCACAAACCTTTTGGCGGTATTCCGGACGAGATATGGATCGACAACGGCAAGGACCTGGTTGCCCACCACGTCTACCAACTGGTGGAAGGGTTGGGCATCAAGCTGGTGCCCGGACCTCCACACGATCCGGAGATACGAGGGATTGTCGAGCGACTGCACAGGACGCTAGATACAAGGCTTTGGTCCACGCTGCCGGGCTACGTGGGCTCCAATGTCGTGGAGCGCAACCCCAGGGCCAAAGCAGAGCTTACCATCTCCCAACTCGACGAGCACTTCCAAGCATTCATCGACCGCTACCACCACGAAGTGCACGAGGCCCACCGCGAGACTGAGCAGACACCCCTGGAGTTCTGGCAGCACAATGCCACCCCCATCCCCGTGGATGAGTCTGTCTTACGCTTGCTCGACATGTTGCTCAAGGAGCCGGCCACCAGGCGGGTGCACAAGGACGGGATAAAGTACGCTGCAGAGCGTTACTGGCACCCGGAATTGTCGGTCCTGGTCGGCGAGGATGTGTTGGTGCGAGCTGCTCCCCATTACGCAGCGCCTGACGAGATTGAGGTGTTCTTCGAGGGGAAGTGGCGCTGCACAGCCTTCGCACTCCGTTCGCCGCAAGGGCAGACCCTTGAGCGCCAGGTGATCGTGGAGGCACAGCGCCGGCAGCGGGCGCATGCCCGTACCCGCATCAAGGCTGCCAGTGAGACGCTTCGTACGGTGTCCCCGTTTTCCCCGTTTTCTCTCACTCCGCCTGCGCCGCCCGCCTCCTCGGCCCCAACTCCCAAACAACTGATGAGCAAACGGCGACCAGCCCATGTGCTCGACACAGTGGATACACTCGCCACAGCCAACGCTCTGGATATGCCCCCAGCGGCTCATCAGCCCGATCTGTTCGATTTCCTCGTGTCCCAAGCGTCCCAAGCCCAACAAACTCAGCAGACCGACCGAAACAACTCGAAAGGAGAAACCCGATGACCTCGATGACCCCTGAGTACGCCGACGACCTCGATTTCGAGAACCGCCTGCCATACGGCCAGGCACCTATCATGACCAACAGCGTCAAGCGCTTCCACTCCTGCATGCAGTTCATCATGCAATCCCGTGAGCAGACCGGTTACGCCACAATGGGCATCGTCACCGGCGATGCCGGTTTGGGCAAGACCATCGCTATTCAGACGTATCTGCAGGATCTCAAGCCAAGAGCTTACAGCGGCTTCCCCTCCTGCGTTAGCATCAAAGTTAGCCCGCGCTCTACCGCCAAAGCCCTTGCCAAGACGTTGATTACGACCCTCAACGGCGAACGCGGTGGGTACAACGTTTACGACATGGAAGCGATGGTCGCACAAGCCATCCGGCGCAATGATCTCGACCTCGTGTTGGTGGACGAGGGAGACTGGCTGAACGTTGAGAGCTTTGAGATGCTGCGGCATATTTTCGACCGCACCGGTTGCCCTGTCGTGGTGGTGGGACTGCCTCGTATCTTGAGGGTGATCAACCGGCATGAGAAGTTCGTTAGCCGCATAGGTCTGCACATGGAGTTTCTGCCTCTCACCCAGGAGGAGGTGCTGACCACAGTCCTCCCGGCTCTTACCCTGCCACTATGGCACTATGACGCTGACAATGCCGAGGACCGGCAGATGGGTGCCCAACTATGGCAGCGGGTATGTCCCTCGTTTCGCAAGCTGCGGGTGGTGCTGCAATATGCCAGTCAGATTGCCTGCGCTCGAGGGGCAGAGCGGATCACCCAGGAGGTCGTGGCCGAGACATTGCGCCTCATACTCATCCCACAATTACCCTCATTGCGACAAGGACCCCGTGAGCTTCGAGGACCACAGGGATCGAAGGGTTCTCAAGGATCACAAGGAGCGCCGGACGGGGTTGGTGTGGTTGGAGCGACCGGACCTTACGAGGCGGCATCGGAGCAACGGCCTCCCAGACGACCACCCAGGCGAGTATCACACAATGAGAACGAATCCGTTTAGCATCGTAGATGCTCCCGCCTGGCTCTCAGCTCGACTTTGTACATTACCAACTCAATAGCAAACCGCGTAGGCGAGCCGCTCGACGTGTGAGCGTGGGACTAAACAGACAGCAGGGTCTGTGGGGGATGTCTGAAAAGTGAAGTTGCCCCACAACTGATGCCTGACGGCGGCCAGCACGTCTGAGAAGGTAGCCTCTCGCTTGTCGTACCAGGCTGTGCGCTGCACGGGCACATTGCCATCGGGGTGTAGCGCCCTTGCAAACAAGGCCACCAGGCTGAACATCCCTAGCAGACAAGGTGTGCTGCGCTCGATTGCCAGGTCTGACCATTGGCGTTGGGTTTCCACTCCTAGGTGTGCTCGGCTCTCTTCAAACGTCACTTCGATAGTCCACCGCTTGATAAAGCGGCTCACCACTTCCACTGCCGACAAGCTCTGGTCGGTGCAGAAGTACGCTCTTGGTTCTCGTTGCCCTCCTTGCCCTGCTGGATCGCGAGTGAGTACCCAGCGCACGGGCAAGACAGGAGAGCCAATCCTGTACCACACTGCTGTGCCGCTTGCCAGTTCAAGCTCTTGCTCCGATCCATCATACCAGCGTACTCTTACCCTCAACCACTCGGTGTTAGGATCGGCCAGCACATTGCTCAACTTGGGTAACGCCGCTCCTTTCACTCTGGGCCTGCCGATGGTGCCGGGTTTTCGAGGCGGGGCAGGCTCATGCAAAGATGAGTCCCAACGCATCGGTGCTATCAAGGTGACGTTGTGTTTGGCACAGCACAATCCCAACTCCAGGATTGAGTAAGCAGTGTCGCCAACCAGTGAAACGGGTATATCCGGCAACCAGCGCCTCACCATCATCACCATCTGCTGGGCTATCTCTCCCACTGTCTTGTGAGGTTTGCCCAACTGCTCGCTCACTTTAGGTGTGGTAGCCAACACCGAGAAGAAGGGAAGCGCCCATGCTCTGCTTGACCAGGGTACTTGCACAACCAACATCATCACCACCCATCGCAACCCACTTGTTGAGACCGATTGCTCTTTGCTCGATTGCACGCTGTCTCGATAGTGTCCACGTTTGGCGATTTTGCGGCCCCATCTTCTTTCCAGCGTCTCGTCAATCGCAATCTCGACTGTGCCACCTGCCCCAACAAAGGTGCTGACCAGCAAGTGCAGAAGCAAACGGCTGAGTGTGAGGCAGGACCAGCTTGCGCGGTTGAGTACCTGATGGAACAGCGTGAAGTCTTCATCGTTGTGCAAGCCCATCTGCTTGAGAGCTGCGGTGACGGTGCGCCGTCCTCTTGCTAGGATGGTGCCAACCACCAGTACGAGAGCCTTGTCCCAGGTGGGACGCCTGAAAGCTGGCCGAAAGTGGAGCAGCACATATATAATCGGGTTGGGTAGGGACATCGTGAGCCTCCTTGTTGCAGATGGTGCTTTGGTCAGCTTCTATCTTACAACAAAGAGATTGCGGGTCCCTTTACCCGTTATCACCCCCTTTCATTTTGTACAAAGTCGAGCTCAGAGCCTGTTTAATAACGTTTGTAACGTGAGAGGCGACGAAGCATAAGATGAGACATCGCCAAGTAGACAAAGGCGTCGCTGGATCGGGTCAGGTATTCATAGTCCTTGGACAAGCGCCTGTACCTGCCCAACCAGGCGAACGTTCTCTCCACTATCCATCGCTTGGGTTGTACTTTGAATCCTCTCACACCTGGTTCTCTGTTGACTATGCGCATCGTCCACGTGTAGATATTGCTGATCCACTCCTGCCACAGCCCTCTGTACGCCTGGTCAGCATAAATCACCAACAACCGAGGCATTGCAAGAGTCGCCCATCTGAGCAACGGTTGGGCACCTTCCTTATCAGAAATACCAGCAGAATGCACCACTACCATCAGCAGCAGTCCCAATGTGTCCACCAGGATATGGCGTTTTCTACCCTTGATGTGCTTGCCCCCATCATATCCAACCGTGCCTTCTACCTCATAGCTCCCCCTTTTTCAGCCCCTTTCACTGATTGGCTGTCTACAATGGCGACGCTAGGTTCTGGATCGTGGCACTCTTCCACTCGTATCTTGCGGCGTAACCGGTCATTGATACGCACAAACACTCCATCGTCTCGCCACCTGGCAAAGTACCCATACACTGCTTCCCAGGGAGGAAGGTCATGAGGCATCATTCTCCAGATGCAGCCTGCTTTGGTAATGAAGATAATGGCGTTGAGTATCTCACGCCTATCGTACTTGGGAGGTCTGCCACCAAAAGAGCCAACTCCTCCGCTGGAATGAGTGGGTATAAGGTTCTCAATCTGAGCCCATTCGGCATCAGTCAAATCTGTGGGGTATCGTTTTCGTGTTTCCATACCTGGAGTTATAGCTCACTTTTACGTTATTAAACAAGCTCTCAGATCCAGAAGGCATAGAACGTTCAGAAGGTTCAGGGGATACTGCCAAACGACTGAGGCAGATGGGAATGATCCCACACATCCTGGAGCGATTGCTTGAAGTGGCCGAGGCCATCCCACGACTGTACGATACGCTTCCCTGGCTCCGAGACATGAATGTGGAAGCACTGATCACAGAACGCTACACTCGTGCGCTGTTCTCAAACTCCCTAGACTTCTCAGATCAAGACCAACCATCTTCCGAACCAGAGCCAGAGCAGGAGGCGACCCTGACCGCCTTCTTCGGGGAGGTAACTGAGCCGATAGCTGAGATGATCGAAGCCCTCTACCTTTCGCCTTTGCTTCGTGAAAGACATACAGTCTGGGAAATCGTTGGCCGGATGGCGCGATCTGCGGGTGCGAATGCATTACCTGAAGACGTAGTGACAGGTGTCTGTGCCAGCGTTCTTCGCGAGCGCGCTGCCATGTTGAGAAAGGGGATACAACCACGATCAGCAAC
The DNA here is from genome assembly GCA_015478675.1 of Chloroflexota bacterium. The sequence continues at coordinate 9,171 of JADMIH010000054.1, forward strand.
GTGGAAGGTCACCTGGCATCCAACACAGGTGCAGATACGATGGCCAACACGTTGGGCACAGTGGCCACATCCGATCGAGTCCCCTAAGAACTCGTTTGTGGTTGTGGTGACGGAGCAAACGACCGGGGAGGAAGGTAGAGCCCCAAGGGGAGGTAGAGTTGGCGCAGAGGGCCGAGAAGGCGGAGAGGGTAGTGAGAGAGAAGTGCGAGAAAAGGTGCTAGCCTTTCGTTGCACACCTGACATCTGCGGCGTCACGACCGTTACAAGCGCAAGTGCCCACAATTCACCCTGCTCACCCTGCCTGCATAGAGCTATTGAAGCCGACGAAGCCGACGAAGCCGACGAAGCCGACGAAGCCGATGAAGCCGACGAGGCCCTCGAAACTGCCATGAAGCTGGCTCTTTACGACGCGTTGGTGTTCCCCCTCTCGGCTGAGGGCCAGTTCGTGTGGCCTCCCTGGCACATTTCTCCGCCAATGCACCTTTATGTGCAAGCTCCTATGCCTAAAGCGATTCGACAAGCTGCCAGTCCATGGCACATCAAGGCGGAAGAGATCATGCAACCAGGGTCAGAGCGTAAGAAGGATTGGGAGTGCGATTGGGATTGCGATTGGGATTGGGACTGGGAATGGGGATGCGAGAGAGACCTGACTGGTCGGGTACCTGACCTCGTTCAATATCTGCGTATCCTGGATCGAGCGTGCGAGCGAGCATGCGGTAATGCGCCGTTCCTGGCAAAGCAACAGGTAATCCGCCACCTGGGCTGGCATATGCTTCCTCAAGACGACCCCCTCCGGCACTGCCCTGGACTTGGCGAATTACTTCCCTCATATCCTGCGGTGGTGGGAGAAGACGGAAGCGTAGAATGGAATGGGTGGCACTACCGCGACTACGACGAGGACCTGCTGCGCTACTTCCCAAAAGCGCACGTCACGATACGTCCATCTCCACTGGCTGAGGCGGCGGTGTTGGTGTACTTGCGCGGCTCGGCTCTTTGTTACGCGGTGGCCGAGGAACTACGTCACGAGGATGGTAGCTACCGCCCTTACTGGTTTCCGTATCTACGCCTCGGTGAATGATGAGCGAGTGATATCTATCAACTCACTCTAGCTCACTTTTTCAAAGTGGAAAAGCATCCCAGGCTACCTGGCACGATGGTAGGCTATTTCCGCGCGTCTGTATTACCGGCAAACCCATACACAGGCGGAGAATGGTTCACATATGAACCAGGGACAACGAAAGCCGCAAATCAGGGACACTCAAATATGCACGCAGGGACAGCCAAATATGCACGCAGGGACAGCCAAATATGCACGCAGGGACACTGAAATCTGAAAGTGACACAGGGACCGCCCATTTCCGCCTACATCGAGATTTCCACATTATTATGTCAAATTTGACCCTGGCGTTGCCGACTGCTAGAATATGGTCATAGGTTAACTAACACCTATTGGTTAATGTTTGTTCTGAAGGTGCCATCATGGCGCTAAGACAATCTGATACCGGGGATGACTACTCCAAGGGGGTCAGCGCCCAACCGAGACCCGGTGAATCAACAAAGTCAGGAGGAGCAACTAATGCCCGGTGAAGAGATTATTGATGGTGTAGAGTACGAGGTCATAGAGGAAAGCACTAATGAGAACATCGAACGTCGTGCCAGTGCCAGCGGCCGTGAAAAGGATGAGGACAAGGAACATAGACTCCGTGTAGTCGGTAGAGGTGGAGATAGCCGCTCCGGGAACGGGGTTGGCACTGATGAACGCGCCGAACCCATTGGAGCAAGTGGTGTTGAGTATGCTCGCGCTCTGCAAATCTACGGGGCCGACGGCGCGGACCGGGCAGCGGGGCTGGAGGTTGCTATACTTGGCTGGCTTGACGCCAAACGTGGCCGTTCGGGTAGCCTGAGGACGGCGCGCACTTACGCCGACACCCTGGCCGTCTTTCGAGAGGCGCTACGCCGTGAAGGATTGGATCTGGACGCATCGCCCACACCTGTTGCACTGGTGGCGCAGGCCTGGGCCGGAAAGAGTGAAGACAACTCTGCTCCTGCCCCCACCACTTACAACCAACGGCTGGCGTGCGTATCCAGCTTCTACCGCTATGCCCGCAAACAGGGCATCCTTGAACATAACCCTATTGAGCGGGTGGAGCGAAGGGGGGTGCAGGCGTACGCCGGCTCGAAAGCGTTGAAGTCGGACGATATCAGTAAAGCGATGAACGCTATAGATCGCACCACACCGACGGGGGCACGTGACTACGCTCTTCTTCATGTGTATCTGCAAACCGGGCGCAGGCTCAGTGAAGTAGCCGCACTTGAACTAAGGGACCTGGAAGACCGTGGTGGCGGTGGTAACGACGGGGGCAAGGTGCGCATTACGTTCAGGAGGTGCAAGGGCGGCAAGGTGCTGTACGACACACTCTCAGCACCAATCAGCGCTGCCCTACGCGCCTACCTACATATTATATATGGGCCTGACTTGAAGGCAGTGCAGACGGTGCAAGCCAATGCCCCCGTGTGGGTATCGTTAGCAGAGCGCAACGGCACTCGTGGTGGGAGGCTCTCGAAAGTGTCGATCTCCCGAATATGCAAGGCACGTTTGGGGACCTCGCGAGTGCATGCCTTGCGACATACGATGGCCCAGGTGATGGAGCAGCGACGTGCGCCCGTATCGCTGATTCAGCAGCGGTTAGGTCATAGCAGTCTGGCCACGACAGGTATCTACCTGGCTGCCCTCCGAGATGACGATAACCCTTATGCAGACGAGCTTGGAGAGGCATTCGGCGCTGGCTCAACCGGCGAACCTGGCTGACAAGAGCGAATGGGCGGGCGCAGGCTGCTGCGTATGCAGTAGAGCATGGCCAATTGGGCCCGCCGACGCAATTTACAACGCTAAGTCCAGATGCTAGGCGGAGTATCTTCGTATCGTGCTCTCCTGCATCAGAGTATCAGAACCGTGGCCCACCAATCCGCAACGGCCGCAGTTGTCCCTGACGCCGCTTTGGTGCTTGCAAGTCGAAGTGTTGGGTGCCGTGCAGTAGGATGTGCCCTGAGATTACCGGTGACAGATGCTCCAAATCGCCAGCCACCACCTCATACCCTCCAGCCTCGAGGTGTTGGAGCGCTGCCTGCATGTAGAGAGCATGCAAAAGTCGGGGGTATCAGGCTGCTTCACGGCTCTCCTCCTCTGCTGCCACAGCGAGCCGAAACTGAGGATACCAGGTCCGGAATGTGTCTTCCCAATCTTCATTGATCACCGCAGTCCTCACTTGCAGCAGCAGGTGCGCTCCTTCCGGCGTCCATTGCATCTGCTGTTTCTTGACCATACGCTTGCTAATTACCTGATTGACTGTCGATTCGACAAAACCCGTGCTGATGCGCTCGCCGTTGCGATACCGTTCCCCATAGTTCACGATGTAGGCAGCATTGTTCCTAATGTAGAGCTCAAGCTCTTGGACGTACTTCAGCATTCGCACCGCCCCTTCACTACCTACTTGCCGCTGCGGCTCGCCTTCCTCATCGTAGTCCCAACCATCCAAATCCTCCGCCAGCCATCGCACCTGCTCCAGCGCTTTGCCCGCGTTGCCGTGCCACAGATAGTGTTTCACGCTCCCCAGGCGTCGGTCCAAGCTTTCCTCGTCCGGATCATGAGCTACATGAGCAGACCACTGCTTCTCCAAACCCCGCGCACACTGTTGCAGCACAGTAATTCTCATGGTGAGATGAAACCAGTCGAGAATGTGCTCTCCCATAGGGTGCAAATACTCGGGGAGCATGCGCACTGTGTCACCACCATCAGAAAAGAACGTCACCCGCTGGTTCGCCTGCATACCCTGTGCTTTGAGCAATTCGAACAGGCGGCGTTTCGGCTTCTTGTCTACGGTGCGCACCAGCGCAAAGCATTTGCTCGATGGCGGTGCACTATCGGGATCATCGCGGCGGAAGGAGAGGATGCTCTTGCCGGTGGTAACCTCGAACAGGTTGCTGGCCTGCGCACCATTCTTGCCACGTCGGGCGCGCACGATACCACCGTCCAATCCTACTGCTAGCGGACCGTCTGGAATGGGCAATCGGCTCAATTCATCCGGCGAACCTTCTACATATATAGCTTGTTCGTCGCCCAGCATCTGCTCCTTACGTCGAGCTGCCCGCAAGGTATGATTACGCACCGTGCTGGTGCAATGTTTCTGGTCAATCGGTAAGACTTCGTGCAGCAACTCCGTTGTCAGTCCATAGGCGGCCAGGGAAGCCCACTTCGTCTCCAGGTAAAGCAACTCAGGGCTGGTCCGTTCGGTCAGCAGTGCGGCGAGGGGTCGCAAGGTCTTGGTCGTGTGGGCCTGACAAGAACGGCAGTTGCAGTGCAGCCAGCGTGGGTTGCTGACCGCAACTACCCCGAACAATGTGCGGAACGGCGCAGGCTCGGACTGCTTGAGCTGCCGTTTCTTACCACAGTGCGGGCAAGTCCGTGCTTGTTCGAGAAAAGCCTCTATCTGCTGCTCGACTATCTCCTGCTGTAGCTGCTGCAGCAGCACCTGCTTGCTCTCGGCCAGGGTCAAACCGATCGTTTCCAGATTAGCCCCATTACGTGCCAGCGTGGCTAACTCCTGGTGTTGTTCCGTGCCATCATCAGCGATGGCTACTACTTCGATGCGGAATTGCATTCTGGCTCCTTTGTCAGCTTGCGTAACCTAACGGTTGTGCAACCACAGGGTTAAAACGCCAGGCTACAACGGCCCAGATAACTGACGACTTGAAACGTCAACGGGGCCACGTCCCCTATCCCACGTCCCCTATCCTACGTCCACATATCATCAGCACTGGTCCATTGGCCCGTTGTGACGTACAGCACTACCGATGTAGTGCGATCGAACAGGTAAGGAGGAGGTCTGCGGCCAGCATACTGTCCCGGTGTCGCGGTCGCTCACGCGGACTTCCATGACTCCGCCGTTGTGCCTCAGCCAACTGTGATGTCGCCTCCCGGGGCGCGTACCTGATAGCGTTTCGAGCACGATAAGCAGTAGTTGCTTCAGCTAGTCGGCATCACCAAGCGTCAGCGTCAATTCCAACTCGGCCCCCTCCAGGTGTTAACCCCAAAACAAGGTGGCGGGCATCGCCAAGCGCCTCCAACAACACCCTGTTCATGTTCAGCTCTATTGGCTCGTGGCGGGTGTGATCACAAGCGTCGGCGCGGGCCAGGACCAGCACGTCGGCCAAAACGCGAGTAGGGAATATGGGTCTCGCGGTTGGCCTCTCTGATCGCTTCCTTGCTCTCCTCAGAAGACATGATCGGCATTTGCTCCAACAAGGTCGTGGTTGCCCTCGGAGGCGGTCAGGGGGCGCGTAGCTCGTGGGAAGCGTCGGACACGAAGCGTTGGCACGCCAGACTGTTGCATGGGACACCAGCTTGTGAACCTCTGTTAATTGTCATGTGCTGGAGGTATATTCCCCTCATTCTTGGAACTCTCATACCGATTACTCCGGAATTTAGGGAAGAAGGAAGGGGTGATCTGTGCGTAGGCCACATATTCATCTCCGAACTCCCTTAACGCGTCCCTCTCCTCGCGCCTCGCCAGCCGCACATACATGGTCACCAGTATCGGGAACATGAGGAGCGTGAGGATAGTAGGCCACTGAAGAAGGAACCCGACCATGATGGCGATGAAGCCCATGTACTGTGGGTGTCTTACGTATGCGTAAGGACCTGTCGAGGCCAGCTTGCGTTCGCGTTGGGCCTTGTATAGCACGTCCCAGGCAGTCGCCAGGAGTATGAACCCTCCGCCTATGAACACATAGCTGAACAGGTGCAGCGGATTCAGGTGTGGGTCACCATTCCAGCCGAACAAGGTCTCCCAGAGGTGCCCGCTGTTATGCGACAGCACGTCCAGGCCGGGGTATATGCTGCCCAACCACCCGGAGAGCAGATAGACTGTTAGAGGAAAGCCGTACATCTCCGTGAACAGCGCCACTATAAAGGCCGCGAAGGCTCCAAACGATCTCCAATCACGCCCGGTGCGGGGACGTGTGAAGCTGAAGGCAAAGATGATGAAGACTGCTGCGTTGATGATGACCAGCAGCCATAGGCCATATGCGGGAGATTCTGTGGTCATGACACGCCTCCACCCTGGGGTTGATCCGATTTATCGGCGTTGGCCAACTGTTCGGTAGGTTCTTTATGCCCTTCGTGTCCTTCACGCCCAATATGCCCTTCATGGCCGATATGCCCTTCATCGCTCGCATCCCCGTGCCCACCGTGCATGAAGAAATGCATCCCCACGCAAAGGAATAGAAAGGCAAAAGGCCACAGACCGAACAGGTGGGCTGTATGCTCGGTGACCAGGAAGAAGCCCGCGATAGCCAGGAAAACTATCAGCACCAGGCCTGTTCTACTCTGAATGAAAGTACGCATATCGATCTCCTTATCTAGTGTTGAATGAGCGGTTTGTTATACAGGTCGTCACGGTTCAGAGGCAGCTCACAGGACCCCTCATTGTCAGGCTTCGCAAACAGCGCCTGGATGATGCCGATCCTGCCGGTGGCAAAGGCCCTCGCGCAGGCCGCCATGTACACCCGCCAGACACGATAGGTCTTTTCCCCCACCAGCCTGGCCGCCTCGCCATGGTTGGCCTCTAATCTCCACACCCAGGAGACCATTCAATTTCGGAGGCTGGAAGTCTCATATCCCACAGGGGTCCACGAGTTAAGCCGCTTGCCTCCGCTCTTCGATTCCCTTCATCTTATCCTGCTTCATACCTGAGTACCATCGGCCGAATGTCTGTCTCAGGTCATCATTTTGTACTTGCATTCGTACCTGCATCAACTGATGCGCTCCTCGTTTGGTCCATCTCATTTGCTGCTTCTTCACCATTCGTTTGCTGATCACTTCGTTCACTGTGGACTCAACGAAGGCGCTTGATATCGTTTCCCCGTTTCGGTATCGGTCTCCGTAGTTCACTATGAACGGGCGGTTGGCCCTGATGTAACCATCGAACTCCCATACTGCTTTCACCAACTTCTTCCCCTCTCGGCTTTTCTCTCCAAGCACATCTAAATCAAATTCCAGGTATTGCAGTGTTTGCAAGGCACAGAATACATTCCCATGCCACAGATACCACTTCACCCGTTCCAACTGGTGGATTATCTCATCAGGCGTAGGATATTTCTCTTCCTCCTCTTGTTCTTCATCTTCCTCTTCTTCAATATCAAGGGGCTGAGTTCTAACTCCAACCGGCCCTGACAACTTCTGCGGCTTACCCATCTGTGGCATTGGCGTCGGCTTCGGCGTTGGTTTGGGCAGTCCTTTTGCCAGTTGTCCAAGTACTGTCAATCTCATGGCTGCGTGGAACCAATCGAGGATGTGCTCAGACTGTGGGTTGAGATACATCGGCAAATCCCGAACCGTATCTCCACCATCTGATAGGAAGATGATCTGCTGGTTCTCCTGCATTCCTTGTCCCTTCAGCACCTCAAACAGTCTGCGTTTGGGCTTGGCATCGTACCCGCTCACAAACCCGAAGCGTTTCGCCTTTCCCTCTTGGGGCATGCTCTTACCCACAATCACCTCGAATGAGCCAGCCTTACGATTGTCTCCCTCTCGCCCATGTACATACCCACCGTCCAGTCCCACGGTAAGAGGAGCATCCGGTTCAGGTAGTGAAGCCCAGTCTCGTGGACAACCCTCAATGAACATTGGCTGCTCCTCCCCTAACTCGCTTTCTAGCCGATGGGCCACTTGTTGTACTTGCTGCGAAAGGACGGCAGTGCTGACAGCTTTATCGAGAGGCAACACATCTTCCAGTAGTCGGGACGTTAGGCCGTATGACATCAATGCTGCCCACTTGGTTTGTAGATAGGCGAACTCTGGGGAAGTGCGTTGCGCCAGCAGTGCGACCAAAGGGCTGAAGCTCTTCTTTGCATGGCTATCTGCTTGGTTCTCTTGCACATCCGGTTGGCGTTCGCAGTCGCTCGTCTGTTGGTGTTGGAGCGAACTTTCGCATGGACAGGTGTAAAGCTGTGGGCTGGGCAGATGCAACTTCCCGAACAGAGTACGCAAGACTAACGTCCGCCTGCTCTTGATGGCATAAGCGGCACCGCACTGCGGGCAGTAGTTGTGGTGCTCCAGGTAAGCCGCCACTTGTGCTGTTGCCAACAGATGCTGGATGCCGACTAGCAAACCTTTGGCTTCGGTCAGGGTCAAACCGAGCGTCTCAGGGGTGAGTTGTGTGCTTGCACGTTCTAAGCAGGCGATCTCTTCCACTAACGGGGTGGCATCGCCCTTCTCACCATCCTCCTCAATAATGACCCGTACTTTCACTCTCATCTTGTGTTCCTCCTTGTGCTCCTCCTTGTGTTCCTCCTTGTGCTCCTCCTTGTGCTCCTCCTATCCAGGCATTCAGGTGTTCAAACTATTCCAATCACTTGCGGCAATCTCCACCGATCATCGCCTTGTGCATATTGTCGCAGACGGCGATTGGCCGCCCGACGGTCGAACTTCTCGACATTGAGCCAGTAATCCAGTTGCCGAAGTTCGAGCCGCAGATTATATCGTAAGTCGCTTCTATAGTCTTCGCTATTACGGTCATCGCAGCCATCGCACCCATCGCAGTAGTCACCATTGTCACAGCCCCCGTGGCCATAATTACCATAACCCCCGACTTGGTCTGAAGATTGACCACACGGTTCTTCCACCTCCAGCATTTTCAACACACCGAGCATTTCCAACATTTCCATCAAGCGTAACTCGATGCGCCAAGGTGTATGTTGTTGGCGTAGAGCCATGAATGCTTCCGGTCCCCCGCAATCTTCGGGCGGGGCTTGTCTTGTGCCGCCGATACAAAGTGGATAAGTTTGTGTAGGGTCAAAGGGAAGCACGCGCTCCAAGCGCAGTTGGTGCTGCCAGTAATCACCCATATCATACTGATAGAGGAAGCGTTCTTTGAGGCGCAGGTGCAAATCGGACAAACGCACACCCCAAGGATCATCGTCAAACCACATGCCACCGGGTTGAGCAAGACCATACTCCTTGCCGTGAAGAACGAAGCGGTGCAGATGGACATCTTCCCAGCCCATAGTAATTTGGAGGGTATAATGGAGGTCAGCTATCGAGCTATCGCTTCGTACAAGCAGGCGACGCCAAATGGCCGGGCTGATTTCAAGCAGCAGCACGTGGACCTGGTAGAGCTGGAGTGGGGTGCTTTCCTCTGAGGTGAGGGACGTAGGTGGCGTAAATGGAATAGGCGAAGTAAGCAACATCAAGATACCTCCTGGCAAACTGGACCCCAATGGGCTGCTCCATTATATCCGCCTTACCAAAACATCAATCTTCCAGCCTCCGAAATTGAATGGTCTCTTGGTATCGGCCCATGAGTAGCAACGGAACAGTAATGTACGCCGGACTCTTGGGACATGGGTGCGATCTTGGACGGGCTAGAGCATTTGCTCATCTGGGTCATTGGGATCACGCAGAGGGCGCAACGCGCCTCGTCTGAGTTGCTCAGCCAGCGTGAACTGGTAGCGCCCCAACATGTGGATGTGCTTGTGTTTCAAAGGTGACAGTCGTGCCACATCCTCTGCCTTCACCTCCACCCCCTGCCTCTCGAGTTCGTCCAGTGCCACCTGCATGTAGCGAGTATTCCAAAGGACGAGGACATTAAGCACAAGCCCCAGTGCTCCCAACTGGTCTTCCTGCCCCTCCCTGTAGGGCTGTCGTAGCTCCCCTCGCTGCCCATGGAACAGGTGGCGTCCCAGGCTGTGTCGACTTTCACCCCTGTTCAATTGGATAAGGATGCGCCGACGGTAGGTTTCATCGTCAAGGAAGGTCAACAAGTGAAGCGTCTTTGGCACACGTCCGACCTCGCCGATTGCACGAGCCAGCGTAGAGGGTCTGCTGCCAAAGTGCAGGGAGCGAATCAAATCGGAAGCTCTCACTGTGCCCATCTTCAGCGAACCTGCTACCCGGAGCAGGTCGTCCCAATTGCGCATTATCAACTTGGTGTTTATGCGATGGCGTGCCACTCCATCAAGCGCCCCATAATCAGCAGAACGGTCCATGCGCCAGAACCGTGCTTCGCCGATATCGGCCAATCGTGGGCTGAACTGGTAACCAAGCAGCCAAAACAATCCGAAAACTAAGTCGGAGTATGCTGCGGTGTCAGCCATCAACTCCGTCGGACGTAAGCTGGTCTGCTGCTCCAGTAGTCCGTCCAGAATATAGAGCGAGTCCCGCAGAGTGCCAGGGATCACGATGCCATGAAAGCCAGTGAACTGGTCGCTGGTGAAGTTGTAGTAGGTAACGCCTCTACCAACTCCGAAGTACTTACTGTTCGGGGCGGCGTTTATCGTGCGCACAGGCACCACGAAGCGCAACCCATCAGCCGATGCCACCTCCCCTCCACCCCACGCTTGGGCTAACGGCAAGCGGGAATGGTAATCCACCAACCTGGCATTTGCTTGAGTGATGGTTTCTGCCCGAATGTAGTTCTGCTGCACCCAACTCAGGCGCGCTCGTGTCAGCGCCGGAACGTCCTGATGGACGAGTGGCTCCAACCCGATGTTGCAGGCCTCCGCCAAAAGCACGGCGCAGATGCTGAGCGTCAGGTCTTCCACCCTGGCGTTCCCTTCGCTGACGTGGGTGAATTCGTTGGCGAACCCCGTCCATCCTTGCACTTCCAGAATAGCTTCGGGCAGGTCCACCCTCGGCATGAGAGCTTCGACCTGCTCTCGCAGCAGTTGCAAGTTGGGCGGCTCCTCCAGCTTGTCCAGGCCTGTGAGTATGGGAGTGTCCTTCCCATCAACCCTCTCGATGCGGACAGCAGCATTGGCCGGCAGGTTCTCTGCTGTGCGCCTGTAGGCTTCATCAAGTTGGCGAGCTAGAGCATCAAGTTCGACTTCCGGTGTGGGTGAATGGTCCAGACTGAGGCAAATCCTGGGCCGCAACGACTCCCAGGCCGGTCCCTGTAGCAGTTTGGCGCGAGGATCACCCCAGCGCTCACTGGGCGATGTGAAGATATCCCGGCTTCGTAACCCGTCCTGTAGCCGCTCCAACACGCAGAAAGTGTAGTAGCGCCGGTCTATCTGACGGCGGCCATGCCGATGACTCTGCGCGTGCCGCACTTGCTGATGCTGGTCGTCCTCGTCGTCCAGGCCGTTCTGGTGCTGGCGAGTGAGTGTAGGTTGTCTAGGATGGTCGGGGTTCGTAGGGTGGGTAGGGTAGCTAAACACAACCTGACGCCAGGAGCGATTTATCACCCCACGAGGTGCCAACCTCATCGCTGGCCTGTGCTGCCCCTCGATGCTCTTGAG
>JADMIH010000313.1 GCA_015478675.1 Chloroflexota bacterium
CTACCGTTCCAGTATAGCAGACATTAGCGGCATCGGCGCGTAGTGAGTAAGGACCCTTTGACGCAACGCAGCCTAACAGGTTAATGCATGATCACGTAGGCGGGTTCGTGATCGTGAACCCTCCGATGCCTCCGTCACCATTTACGTAAAGAAGGTGGCTGCTTATCCCAAGTTAAGTAGGATTACTGATACAAAAACACCCGGCACAGTGCTATAAATGTGGAAAGACGACACTGATCGGCAGCAATACTCTTCTCCAGGAGCAAGTACAGATGCATCTCACGTTCGATTCGGAAGCAGCAACAAGCACGGCTATTAGCACAACAGAGCAGAAACCGAGCGACATACTGAAAGTGTCGGCGCAGTCGCGTGCCGGTGCAGTTGCCGGGGCTATAGTCTCATCGGTGCATTGCCGCGCTCGTGCGGAGATACACGCCATAGGGCCGGGCGCGGTCAACCAGGCAATTAAAGCAGTAGCTATAGCCCGCCCTTACCTGCTCCTTGCAGGCTTTGAGATCACATTTGTGCCGGAGCGCATTGGCGTCATCATAGACGATGCAGAGTGTACGGTGATCCGCATTGTGGTCGAAGCGCGCCCTCTTGCTCACCTGCGCTAACTACCCTTAGTCCATGTAACCCACACACCTGCGCAGGGAAGCGAAAGCAGGCTCGATAGCCGTAGCGCGCATATACCCTGCTCGCGCAAGCAGGCTTTCGTGGTTCTCTGCGATGACAGGGGGCCACAGCACAACAAAACGCCAGGCGCGGGCAGCATCCATCGCCATATCGAACGAACAGCGGTCTACACGCTCATCTAATCGCTCGGAGAGGCACTTCAAATAGTGATTACGTATCTCCACAAGCGACATTGGTATGCGCCCAAACCACCACCGCGACGACGAGTGAAAACAGGCCAGGTCGTAAGCCGCAGCCCCCACACCGACAAGCTGCCAATCAAAGACAGCAGGACCATCAGCCCTCATCGCGATATTGCCGGGCCAGTAATCCCCGTGTATGAGCGTCTGAGGCATCACGAGCAGCAGGTCAAGCAAACAAGAGGGATCATCCAGCACACGCAGCCAGGCATGCAGCCTCTCCTTTGAAAATAGCTGCTCAAGCCACGGCGCTTGCTCTATCTCCAGCAGGGCAGAGCGGGCTTCGCACACAAGGCCGTCGGTGTGATGCCCCGTAGGTGTCCACACCCAGGGATAATCAGCAGGGTCGGGCGGCTGCCCCCACCAGGTAGCATGCAAATCGGCGAGAGCCTGCAAAGCCAGACGATAATGCTCGGCTCCCCACGAAGCGCGGGGCCACACCATCTCTGAAGGTAATGCCTCCATCAGCACCCAGTCGCTATTGCAGCACATCTCTTCCCAGCTGACAGCCAGACTGTTGGAAGCGTTCACCACAAGTGGCACGCTCGGCTCGCCAATAATGTCGGCAGCCGTCAGCAGCAGATGCGGCGTGCGCATAGGAAGTTGCCCGGCCAACGTCCTGTAAAAAGATGCCTCTCGCCGCGCTGACCCTGATAGTATAGCCCCCGCGTGCGACACCCCGCGCTTCAGCACCAGATTGAGCATCTGGTCCGCACCCTCATAGTCGCTGTCGCTCGACGCAGGCTCGACGCGGTAACGCACCTTGAGCCTGTAGACCGGGCTACCCGACGCCCCTCCGCTTATTTTCTCAGGCTCGATCTCTTCTATAGCGAGAGCAGGACGCGATAGATAGCGGCGCATAGCCGACTGCAATGCGTCAATACTGAAAGGCAGAGTTATAGTAAGCATGGCCATACCACCTTGCTGAGAATATGTATCCGGCTGCCATCTGAACCCGCCTGAGCGGAGTCGTATATACAACTCGAGCGTAAGAAACCCGAAGCGATTTGTCAGTTATTTGCGAAGAAAAACGCGGCCCAACGCGCGGGCCGAGGCTGGCCGGTTGTATGTGCGGAGCGCAGCATAACAGGGCGTTGGGGGGCCATTGTAGCACACCGTAAACCAGGCGTCAAGCAACCTGGTACAAGGTTACAGGGCGATTGCATCTAAATTGGATTCGACCAGGTATGGCCCAAACTACCTTACCCACAGCAAACAGTACACCCACAGTAGGCTCTGATATTGGCTCTCGGGCCCGTTGCAGCGGTATCCTGGGGCATCTTGAGACTGGCTTTTCGGCCTTAAGACATCTCTTGGAGAGCGTGCAGCCCTTAGAACCTGACTGCTCGGCCCAAAACCAATTTAGATGCAATCGCCCTGTACAAGGTTACTGTCCCACAGACGGTTGGCGAGTTTTAATTCCCACCAGAGATGCAAAATCGGGTGTAAGATCGGGTATCTCGCCCCACCAGAGGGTCAATTTCGCCCCAAAATCGGAGCAGTTCCCCCACTATTATGTCAACCCACCTCCT
>JADMIH010000055.1 GCA_015478675.1 Chloroflexota bacterium
GCTCGGCCTCCCATGAGCGCTGCCTCTGGGGTACAGGAGCCAGTTGAATGCCCATGCCAGTTGCAAAATCTTCTATTGTGGGGTAGCGCTTGGCCGGGTCGAGAGAGAGCGCCGTTTGTAGCGCACTTTCGAGTCTTGGCGAGAGCGCTGGGTTATAGCGGCGCACCGGCAGCCAGTTGAACGGGCTGAGGCTTGGGTCGTGTTTGGTGACGAGGTAATGAATCGTGGCAGCCAGGGCGTAAACATCGGAGCGTTGGTCGGTCTGCCCCTTGCCGTACTGCTCAGGAGGGGCGTACCCTGCGGTGCCAAAGGCCTCCGTATCGCGTGACTTGCCTGCTTTGTGGAAGCGGGCTATGCCGAAATCTATCAGCTTGATCCGCTCGGTGCTTTCCACCAACATGACGTTTGCGGGCTTGAGGTCGCGGTAAATAATAGGTGGGTTCTGGGAGTGCAAGTATTGCAGCACATCAAATAGCTGCCGCGCCCACACCATCACGCCTTCTTCCGCGAGGAATCCCGGCCAATTTTCAAGGACGTTGAGCAATGTTCGCCCAGGTATAAACTCCATTACCAGAAAATATTTACCAATCTGCTCGAAGGTTTCTACTACTTCGGGGAGGTTAGGGTGGTGCAAAGCGGCAAGCATCTGCGCCTCGCGGCGAAAATCAGCGATAGCCTGGGTTCGCTCACTCGCCGGCAGCGCGGCGGGACTCATCTCTTTGACCGCCCACCGTCTGCCGGGCGTGCCTGATGTGCCTGCTATGTCGGTGCTTTCGTAGACAGCGCCCATCCCTCCCTGGGCGATTTTGCGTAGTATACGGTAGTGCCGCTTGAGCAAAGTGCCGGTGGGCAGGTTGCCGGAAGCATCAGAAGGGATAGCGGGAGGCTGGGCATACTGCGTGCTCGGCGCGGCTGCGGCTGCGCCCGCATAGGGGAGTGCATAAGCCTGCGGTCCGGTGGGCTGCTTTAGCCTGTAGCCGCAGAAGGCGCAAAAAACCGACGCTGTGCGGTTGCCTCGACGGCACACAGGGCAGATCGGCCCGCTCATGTTGCTGGGCGCGGCTTCAGTGGCTACGGCGGGGGCGGTCACGTCGGCTGCCGCAAGAGGCGCGCCGCACACGTCGCAATTACTGCTCCCCGGCGGATTAACTTTGCCACAAATTGGACAGATAAGCATTTCGATAAGTTATACGTTTGAGCAAACCGGTTTGTTGCGGGGACTCGGGTTCGTAGTGCATAGTGCGTGTTACGTAAGGGGTTGAAGGTGAAGATATTCTCTCCATAATCCCCAAGCAGTGCGTATTGCTCATTACGAGCCTAGAGCCTCTGGGTCAGGCGGCGGGTGGCATAGCGTAGCTCTTTCGCGCCCTCCGGCGAGACCTGGCCGCTTTGCTCTACTCGCACGGCTTCGGTTTCCACTGCTTGCGCCAGGTCAGTTTCTCCGAGTGTGAGGAGGCGAGTTGCTGCCGCCCGCAGCTTCTGGGTGGCCGCTGCTGTGTTGCCCGCCGCCATATCATCCAGCGCCCGTGTTTGCAGAGCGTAGGCCGTTACTCTCTCAACAGTGTTCATAACGACTGGGTCCGGCTCAACGCGCTTCTTGGAGACGGAATAGTTGATTACCACGTCACTGGCCGCATCGACAACCCTCTCTTTGCTGCCACCGCCACCGCCACCGCCGCCACTGCCGTCGTAGCTTGTGGTGACCCGTGCTACCCTGAACGTGCCGCCTGACTGCGTGGGCACTACAAGCTCAAGGAGGAGGGCAGGTGGGTTGGCGGGGTCGAGGTCACCCATGCTGAAGCCGTATGCGCGCCCATCGCGTCTGCCTTCGCGTACCGCCGAGATCACGGGGCGCACCTGATAGGCACGCCTTATCTCTACTCCGGAGCTTAGCTTTACCCCGATCGCTACAGCCCTGAGGCTGACAGATTGTACCGCCGCCAGCTCTTTCTCGAAGGCAGATGGGATCTCTTGCGGCGTTCGTGCGAAGTATGCGTTGCCGTGACTGGCGTCGGCTACTTCTACCAGCAGCTTTTCGTTGAATTCCGTGCCTATGCCAAGCGTGCTTACCCCTATTGCTGCTGTGCGGGCTTCCTTCGCAAGCCTCAGCACTTCATCCGGGTTTTGCGTGAAGCCATCTGTGAGTATGAGCACACGACTCACCATTTCAGGCGTCCGGCTGCGCCGCACTTCGTTCAACCCCGCCTCAAGGCCTGGGCCGATATTTGTCTCATCTCCCAGCTTTACGGAATCAAGCCGTGCTACTGCGTCCATCACGCTTCTCTGGTCGGAACCGGAAAGCCCGCGCAGCAAGACCTCCGCGGTATCAGCGAAAGCCACCAGGGACACTTTATCGCCATCTTCGAGGTACTTGGTGGATTGTGCTATAGATGCTTGCACTGCCTCCAGGTTGGAGGGTGCACGCTTGCGTATCTCCGCCGGAATGTTCTTGAAGGTCCAAACGGGAACGCCATCAGAAACTGTCTGACTTACCTGCCCCAGCTTCTTTAGCTCCTCAAACTGCTCCTGGTTTAGCACGGGCAAGCGCATTGACTCGCTTACGTCAAGAGCGATGGCGACGTTGACAGGAGCCTGGGGAGGCTGTGCACCCTCGCCCGATTTGAGGTCTATCAATAGATAGAGGAGCCGAGGCTCCTCGGCGGCGGGTACGGTGCTTACATTGAGTGTGCAGTTGAGGACAATCTGATCGGTCATTGCGTCTCCTCTTCGGGTGGAAACCTAATGTATGAGGCGTAATGGAGGAATGTGCTGTCTACTGCATTCTAGCATAAAACGACCCAACCCTGGCGCTTTATGTGAGAAGTGGCAGTGCAAGCACAAGATTGACCTGCCGCCGTGCGTAAATTAGCTTGTAACTGCCCTGTCAGGTGGGTTTAATCTTGAAGGCTACCGCAGCGTGTGGTATATTGCGCCTGCGCGGAGGGGCTGGCGGAGTGACGAGATGCGAGGTGTAGTGATATGGCGGAACTATCTCATCTGGACGAGAGTGGGCATGCCCGCATGGTAGATGTCGGGTATAAGCCCGATACGGAACGGGTGGCAATCGCACGCGGGGAGGTGCATCTCAGCGAGGAGACGTTGGCGTTGGTGCGCGACGGGCAAGCCCCTAAAGGGGATGTGCTGGCGGTGGCGCGTGTGGCAGGGATATTGGCCGCCAAGAAGACGCCCGACCTCATTCCCCTCTGCCACCCAATAATGCTTACTTCTGTCAGGGTAGAGTTGCGCATTGAGAGTTGGGGCATTGAGATAGAAGCCCGAACCGAGACAGTTGGCCCCACAGGTGTAGAGATGGAAGCGCTCGCTGCCGTATCGGTAGCAGCCCTTACCATCTATGATATGCTGAAGGCTGTGGAGCGTGGCGCTATCATCAGCAACATAGGCTTAATGCACAAAGAAGGCGGCAAGAGTGGGCAGTGGGATCGTAATGCGTGATGTGTAGTGTGTAGTGTGTAGTGTGTAATGCATGATGAGTTTGGAAAGAGGTATAGCGGTTCTCAACCCTTACGCAATACTAATTACCTTCAGGAGGTGAAGTTAGTGCGGCACGAGACGCATACTCTATTGAAGCGAGAAGCGATATTTGAGGCTGCAAAGCGATACTTTGGGCAAGAGGAGGGCGGGTTGGGGATGACAGTGAGCGCGCACCAGGGCAATCAAATCGCCTTCTTTGGCGACGGCCTCGTGTGGGTGACTGTGTGGCCCGCCAAGCAGGGCGCTAAAGAGATTCGGGTGGACCTGGATGTGTCGGATAGAGACGCCGATGCGCGAGCTTTCATTGAGAAAGTGCTGAAAGCGCCCTATGTGGCTGCGGGGCGGTAGCTGTTTAGACCCGCTTCAGCAGACAAGCCTACTGTAAAGGCAATCTGCCGTCTATGGAACCAACCTGTGCATGTCACGCGGGAAGAGCGTTGCCTCTCGGATGTTATCCACACCTGCAAGTTTCACCTCTGCGTTCTCATGCTATCAATGTGATAGCTATCTATAAGCCAATCTGGAGATATGCTTTCTCCTTCAGATTTGCAGGCTATGGGAGAACAAAGGCCTTGAGCCTGATAACGGGGGCAAACCGTCGAGACCTACTCAGCTACATGGCAGCAGGAGGCTGAACCAGTATACCTTTCTTTCTCGCACTCCGTAGTGTCTTCGCAGCGATTGGGGATAGCCTTCGCAGCACCGGCTACTCTCTGAACTCCAATAGAAGCTGCTACTCTTCTCCATCCACGCTTTCATGCTATGAAGCTGGCAATGAGCATTCTTGTGTGACAGGCTGCGCCGAGCTTAGCTCTCTGTAGTTGTGCTGCTGGTTGAGCTATAGTCTGTGGAGCCTTCGCCGCCGGCGCTGTAGGAGCCTGCTGACGAGTAACCGGAGTCGGTGGTAGTTTCGTCGCCCTCGTAGCGGAAAGCGTCTTCGCCGTAGTCATCGAAGTCAGAGTCATCGCTACGTCGCAGCAGGAAGAACGCTGCCGCGCCAATACCGCCTACGAGGAGCAAGAGTGGGAAAGGCAACCCACCCTTCTTGCCGTTGTTGGCATGCTCAACCTCTTTGAGTCTCTGCTTGGAGTCTTCGACGAGCCTGGTGTCGAGCTTCTTAACGCTCTCTTTGCCGCTCTGGTCGTCGTACCAGCGTATCTCGTCCTGCTTGGCTTCCAGGTTTTTACGTATGACGTTGAGGGCCTTTGCGTCGTCTACATCGTCTAGATTGTCTATGTAGCGCTTGATACCGCGCTCCGCGCCTATACGCATTCCTTCGACGCTCGTGTCGTCGCGCATGCCACTTATTTTACCCCAGAGAGTAGCCTGGCCTTTACCGCTGCCTGTTTCGTACTCTACAGGCTCGCCGCCGAGGTCTTCGATGCGGTCGTTCAGAGCTTCTGCCTGCTTTGCATGCTGATCTCGGAACTTACGATACTGCTTACGCAGCTTGTTATCATCCACTTCATCAATGGCTGCATCGAGAGCGCCTATCGCCATATACTCGGTCTTCACCAGCTCTTCGAGCGCCTTGACGGTTCGTTTGTTACTCATCTAAATGTTCCTCCTGACAGTGGTTTAGTAGCCCGGCTACTGTGACAGTATAATCAGAATGTTGTTACCTCACAAGGTAGCAAGAACGATGCCAAAATCCGGCCTGGTCTATTGCCCTCCCTATGAGGTTTGAAGGAGAGGTTTTAGCAGAAGGTTTATTCCCCCTCCACATTGTGCTAAAGCTGTATCATCCTTGTTAGCTTATCCGCCAGCTTTATGCTGTAGTTCTGGCCTCGGTCCTGTGGGTAAACCTGGAACATGTTGCCCATGTAGACGTTGGGAAGAGGCGTCTTGAAAGGGGGTATGTGAGCTTCGTACTCTCGCGTCACTATGGGCTGCGCGTAGGGGGCCTTGAAGAGCCAACGCTCCATTATCCACTCCTCGGTGAAGGCAGGATTGAGCTTCTTCAGGTATGGCATGTACTCGGAGAGGGTCTCTTCGTCAGACTGCGTAAAGTAGGGGTGATCCATCTTCAAGTAATTACCGAGATAGATCATGTGGCGACCGCCGTAGTCAGAGGCGGGTATCATATTCGTGTGGTCCACCGCCACAAGGAAAGGAAAGCCTGGGTCGTTGATGTTCAGCCAGTAAACAGGGTCGAGGAGCGACTCCTTGAGAGCGAGGACCACAACATGCGTCCCTAGCGCGTTGCCCCAGTCGTAGCGCTCCTTGTACTGGTCGGGGATGCCTTGCGCGAGGCGCAGGAAGAGGCGGGTGGGCAGGGTGGAGATAACTATATCAAAGGTATAAGGCTCTGTCTGATCGGTGTCAACGCGGGTTTTGCCGCCCTCTATGGGCGCGATGCGGGTAACAGAGGTACTCAGATGTATCTCACCGCCTGCCCTGGTGACCTCTTCTCCGAGGCGGTCATATAGCTGCTGGAAGCCTCCGCGCATATAGCCGAGGCTGAAGCTGCGCTCATGCACACGCGACCAGAACCAGGGCATCGCTATCTCAGGCGCGAAGTCGCCGAACTTACCGACGAGTAGGGGCTTGAATTGCATATCGTATGCTTCATTGCCCATCCAGCGTTGCAGCCAGCTCATAGCCGTCTCTTTGCGGAAGCGCTTATAGTTGCCCGTGTATTTGAGGTAGGCGCTGACGGCAGGCATACGCACGCGACTCGGTATGGAAAGTGGGTAATTCAGCAGTATGTCTTTGGGAGAAAACCTCCACACCTTGCCTTTGTAGAGGGTCGAGGTATTGGTGTTGTACCAACCGAGCTTGTCGCTCAGGCCAAGCTCAGTGATAAGCGCCTGTATCTCTTTGTCCGAGCGAAAGAGGTGATGATAAAACTTTTCAAGGTATGTGCCGCTATCCCCGACCTTGAAACCTGACGCCAAACCGCCAAGCTCATTCTCCTTCTCAAGGAGAGTAACCTGAGCTCCTCTGCGGGCGAGGCGCATCGCCGCAGTAAGGCCGAGCGGTCCGCCCCCTAACACACCTATGTGCATTTGCCTTTAGCTCCTTATATTAGAGAAGGGCGAGTGTGCTTACTCGCCCCCTGCTGTATGGCTAACCTGATGATCTGTAGCTGATCAATCTTCAGAATAAATATCGAGTGTTTTGCTGCCCAGCTTCGGATCGAAACCGGGGAAGGGCTTGCGAGTGTCCCACTGCTTAAGACGTCTCGCCTCGTCTTTTGTATACAGGTCGCTGCCTTGCATTGCATACTGGTCGAAAACAGAGGAGTATGCGCCACCGGGCGCCCCGTCGCGTCGCATGCCATCGGAGCCGTAGGTGCCATAGTAGGCGACTGTAAGAGGCGCTTTGGACTCAGCGGGAATAACTGTTTCTTGCAAGGGCTGCCAGAGACCGGAGTCGAGCCATTCCTGCTCCTGGCGACCGCGTACTGTGACTACCCGAAAGACTTTCTTGGTCTTTTTTCCCTTACCGGGTACGGGTTGGGCAGCAACGATGCTAGGGCCTGTTTGCCTGCCACCTGTAGCCTCAAGAGCTTTAGGGTCGGGAGCAGGCACCCAGGCCCCATCATACCCACGCTGTTTCTTCTTGAAGATCGGCATCTATACTTCTCCTGGCCTCGGACTGAAGGCTTTTGTTGCATTCTTCTACTAACTGTATGGATGATAGCACGTGATATGCCAGCTTGTCAAAGTCTTCACAAAGAGTAACTGTTCAGATTTAGGGTGGAGCAATCTTCCTGGGGTATCTGTACGCCCTCACCTACCCTTACGTACCCTCACCCCATGCCCCCTCTCCCACAAGGGGAGAGGGGGCATGGGGTGAGGGCAGGTGGCGGCGCACAGGTACCCCAAGAAGGTTACTCCACCCCAACTTTGAACAGTTACCACAAAGTGTAATTGTTCAGAACCGCAGTGAGAGGGGCGCATCCTGGCTGGCCCTGTGCCTTTGCGCTCCTTGCTAGCTCCAGCGTGTCAGGATCGCTTCGCGCTGGAAGATGCGGGTTGTCAACCAGAGTGCCAGCAGCGCAATCAAGGCTAGCAGGAGAGCGGCAATAAGGGCTATGAATGGGCTGAGCACCAGCAGGCCTGTAATCTGCCCGAAGAAGATGAGCATGATAGGCAGTATCATTGTAGCTGATATTTGCTGGGCACTGCGTGGATCGCTGACGCGTGATGACACTGCTACGGTGGCGGCCACTACGATCAACGCCAGGAGGGGAGTGCAGAGTATGAGGGCTGCGATCCAGCCGGGGCTGATGATGGCAATGAAGACCCTGCTTGATAGTGCTGTGAGGGCCATGCCGAGGGTGAATATAAGTCCAACGAGCCATGTGATGGCAACAGCAGGAATAACTGAAGTAAGCATCTTGGCTAGCAACAACTCCCATGTGCGCACAGGCGTCGCCAGCAGGGGCTCCAGGGTGCCGCTCGTCTTCTCGCCGATGATGCTATATGAAGCGATGACGCTGGGAATGATCACAGGCACAAGGAGCAATAAGATCGAGAACTGCTGCCCTACTATCGCCTGCCCCAGTTCGGCCCCCGGAAGACCTGCCAACGATGGGTTTACGCCGGGGGTAGCTGTGGGGGTTGGGGAAAGGCTGGACCTGGTGGTGGAGGTTAGAGATGTATGTCCGGCCAGATAAGCCAGTACGATTGGCAGCAGAGCAAATATCAACGGCGGAAGGAGTGTACCGAATATGAGGCCGCGCTGCTGCCGCAGCTCCAACCATTCCTTGCGGAGGATCAGGACTATTCTATTGAGGGAAGTATCGTTCATAGCTTTACATCTCCAGGGTCTGCGCTGAGATCGGTTGGCGTGGTTGTGGGCAATTTCCCTTCTAAAAGCTCCAAATAAACATCCTCAAGCGAGTGCGACATCGGCTCAATATACTGTATGGGTGCGCCTGCCTGCACCAACGCCTGCACCAGCAAGGGGTTCTGCCTGTCGGGGTCATCAAGCGTTACGGAGAGAGCGCCATTCTGGGTTGAGACGCCGTGCACGAAAGGGAGCGCGCGAGCGGCGCCAGTCCAAGGGGCTGCATCGCCTGCCACGCGCACAATAGTGCCCCGGCCAAATAGCGAGCTACGCAAGTTGGCGGGGCTGTCTACCCGCAGGAGTTTGGTGCGGAAGATCCCTATGAGGTCGCAAAGCTCATCTGCTTCGGGCAGATTATGTGTGGTGAGGAAGATAGTCCTTCCCTCGGAGCGTAGCTCCTTGATAAAGTCACGCACTGTGCGTGCGGCTTCGGGGTCAAGCCCGGCAGTAGGCTCATCGAAGAAGACTATCTCAGGCTCGTGCAGCAGGGCACGGGCGATTGCCAGCTTCTGCCTCATCCCTTTTGAGAAGCTTGCTACTTTATCATCGCGCCTCTCCCACAGGTCAAGCATCGTCAAGTAACGCTCGGCCTGTTCTCTCGCCCTCGGCTCGCTCACACCATACAGCCCCGCGAAAAAAAGGAGGTTTTGCAGAGCAGTCAAGCGCCCGTACATACCTGGGGCCTCGGTGAGGAGGCCAACAGAGCGGCGTATGGCGCTGTCGTCGGGGCCAAGGTGGTGTCCGGCTACGGTGGCTGTGCCGCGAGTAGGAGCGATTAGAGCGGCCAGCATGCGCACGGTAGTTGTTTTGCCCGCGCCGTTAGGGCCAAGAAAGCCGAAGACCTTGCCAGAGGGGATGGTGAGGGTAAGATCCTCTACGGCCGCGCGCTGCCCGAAAGTGCGGGTTAGCTCAATGGTCTCAATTGCATTCATGAAGTGGCTCCGCCCGTAGGTGAATGGACTCGTGAAGTGTGAAGAATTAAGGATATTGTATCACATTCTCAAGGGGGCGGGTAGCACCACGACTTACGCGATAGGCTGCGCTTTATCTTTCAGGATTCGCTTCTCTACTCTATAAATGTTTAGCTCAATTCAGAGTGTAACAGTTCTCAATAAGAAGGCTATTTGGGACAAATACACATATATACCGGGCAATGATTCTGAATTAAGCACATAGACGCTCACGTGAGTGGGTGTTATACTCCAGCAGGTGGAGAGTTACGGCTCTCTCCCTATTGTTTTTGTGTGAATGTCCAAGATCGGAGGTGCTTACATGGCGCAAGATTTAGAGAAGGCAGTGGCGAATGGCCGCGAAAAAGGAAAATCGGCTGAGTTGAAGAGGTACTGGACGCCGGAGTCGGCGGGGAATACACGCGAGGCAGTTGAGCAGGTGATGGCGCGCGCGGTTGAAGATAAAGTGCGTTTTGTCAACTTGCAATTCACCGACCTGATGGGGATCGTCAAGTCGGTTGCTATACCGATTCACCAGTTTGAGGACGCCTGTCTCAACGGCAAGTGGTTCGATGGCTCATCAATAGAGGGATTTGCTCGTATAGCCGAATCGGACATGTTTCTAGTGCCGGACCTTTCGACCTGGGCCGTGATGCCCTGGGAGCGTGCCGACGAGAGCACAGCGCGGGCTATTTGCTGGGTATACAACCCCAACGGTGATCTTTTTGAGGGCGACCCACGCATGGTGCTCGCCCGCGCGCTCGATTATGCGGCTTCGCTTGGCTACAAGTTCAATACAGGGCCTGAGCTTGAGTTCTTTCTTTTTCGCATGCTGAATGGGCAGATAAGCCCCGAAACTCACGATGCAGGCAGCTACTTCGACCTGTCGGGCGATCTGGGTGCGAACATACGTAAGGATATGGTAAATGCTCTGGAGGGGATGGGGATAAAGGTAGAGACATCTCATCATGAGGTGGCACGCGGCCAGCACGAGATTGACTTCGAATATGATCACGCCCTCACCACCGCCGACAACGCGGTTACTCTCAAATACACCCTCAAAGCAATAGCTGCGGAGAGGGGGCTTCACTGCACTTTCATGCCCAAGCCCGTCTATGGCATAAACGGGTCAGGGATGCACACCCACCAGAGCCTGGCGGGGCTGGAGAGTGGGGAAAACCTCTTTGCTGAGCCTGATGATGCTTATGGTATCTCGCCACTAGCTAAGAAGTACATCGCGGGGCAGCTAAAGCATGCACGTGGTATGTGCGCTGTGCTTGCGCCGCTCGTCAACTCGTACAAGAGGCTGGTGCCGGGCTACGAAGCGCCTGTTTACATATCGTGGGCGCGGGTCAACCGTTCCGCGCTGATCAGGGTGCCTAAGAATCGCCCGAACAAGCCCCAGGCTGCGCGTATCGAGTTGCGCTGTCCCGACCCGTCGTGCAACCCATACCTGGCCTTCGCGGTGATGCTGCGTGCCGGGTTGGAGGGGATAGAGAAAGATATGGAAGCGCCGGAGGCGGTCGAGGAGAACCTTTATCACTTCGATGAGAGCGAACGCCGCCGCCGCAATATCCAGACGCTGCCGGCCACCCTTCCTGAGGCGCTTGAGGAGATGGAGCGGGATGAGCTTGTGCGCGAGGCTCTGGGCGACCACATTACCGACCGTCTGTTGGAGGCTAAGACTGAGGAGTGGAACGACTACCGCCTCCGTGTCAGCCAGTGGGAGCTGGACCGCTATCTCGATATATATTAGGGTATGGGTTTTGCGGCCGATATTCCAAACTCTACACCCTCATCCCCTTATCCTCTTAGCACTCTTCTCTGTGTGAAGGGGATGATGAGATGTAAAGAGAGCAATAACCACGCACGGCGTGGTTATTGCTCTCTTTGTGAGGAGGAAAGCCTTTCCCATTCGCAATGCATCTTTCCTTAGACGAGCTACAGCAGCCACTTTTCGACAGCCGCCTCGTGGGTGTATATTAACGGGAGAGGCAGGTCGTCGGGCGTGCCTGCAAAGAGTGTATTGCGCCACAATCTTAACGTTAGCATTTTGTGAGCGGTGCGGCAGCGCCCTGCCTTCAAGCAATCAGCAGGAGTGAGTGAGTGATATGTCCAGAAATGTAACAGTGGTTAGCGAAGATAAGACAAAAGGCGGCTCTACACCTGTGCGTACAGGAACGGTAGTTGCTGTTGCTTACAGCCGTGAGCTAATAAACGGGGTGGGCAAGGAAACACATGATACGGCCCAGATAACCCGGTGGGGTATACCGGGGGACAGGCACTACGGCGAGACACGTGTAAGCCGGGGCCATGTAGTGCCTAATAACCGGCCAATTACCGTAGTTGGCGTGGAAGGTGTGCGCGAGGCTTGCAAGCGCCTTGGAGTGCAGGAGATTCCATATGGGGGCATGGGCGAAAACCTACTCTTTGAGGGGCTAGGCGATCTTGGCGACCTTGAAGCGGGAGATGAGCTGCATTTGTTCGCCACAGATGGTACACCTGGCGCTGTGCTCCAGGTACGCAAGCAAAACGAGCCATGCTCTAGCTTGATGGTTTACCACAAGCAGATGCCAAAGGAGTTATACGGCAAACGGGGCGTGCTCTGCATGGTGTTGCAGGAAGGGAGTGTAAGTACAGGGGACCGAGTAGACGTCAGAAGAGGTTCGAAAGGGTAGCAAGGACCGGTCTTTCATAAGCCCAGTTCTATTCGGGAGATAAGGCGCGGGGGGAAATCCAGGCTTTTCATGACTGCTTGCGCTTCCTCGACGGGGTATTCAAGACGGTGATAAGTGAGCGTTGCGCCTTTGGTTTCGGTAGCCGCGCCGTCGGGTATTTCAAGTATCATGTAGGAAGCTCGCGGGTCGCCGTCGCGTGGCTGGCCTACGCTGCCGGGGTTGATTATCATACGAGAGCCGCCGGCGTCATCGTTGTTATATGGAGTTACGTTGAGGCGAATGCTCTCGCCAGGCTCAGGTATGGCGGCTTTCACCACGCCGCCTGCATCGCGGAAGACGAGAGGTACATGGGTGTGCCCTACCAGACAGTAGCGCGACTTGAAGAGGGGGAAGCACTCGGCGGCATCGAAGAGGTCGAGAAGGTACTCCCACATAGGGTCGCGGGGGGAGGCATGCACCACGGTGAAGGCCGACTCCAGAGCGCGGACGCTTACAGGGAGAGCTTTTATATACTCCATGTTCTGGGGTGTGAGCGTTTCCCGCGTCCAGTCGAGAACGGAGCGGGCGTCGCGGTTGAAGTCATGCTCATCAAGCCTGCCCAGCATTCCCCAGTCGTGATTGCCTGCTATGACGAGGGAGGGGTAGCGGCTGATTGTTGAGACGCACTCGTTAGGCTGTGGGCCATAGCCGACAAGGTCGCCCAGACACCAGAGCGCATCAATGCTGCCCATCTGCTCAAGGACAGTACGCAAGGCGACGAAATTAGCATGCACATCTGAAACTATACCGATACGCACAGGCAGCTAGACCCTTCTCCGGCTATTATCTATGTCACTATATCATATGCGTCGTAAGTGTACCAAGTGGTCAGTGGCGGTAACTGTTCAGAGTAAGCCATGACCCTGCGGGCCACCATTACGAATGAAAATACGAGTGATTTAGCACCCCTCTATACTACTACCCTTCTCATTTTCAGAGGAGTTGAGGTGCAGGGGCGTCCTTCCCCTCACCCCCAAACCCCCTCTCCCTTCATGGGAGATATACTGCCCAAGAGGAAAGCCCCCTCGCCCTTCATGGGAGAGGGGGTTTGGGGGTGAGGGGAGGTGAGCGCGGGTAGCGGGCCGCCCGCACAGTTACCAGGTGTGGGTTACTTGCCATAGCGCGCGGGCTGTGATATAGCTTTATTTATGCAGGCTTCAATTATGACCGATCCGCGTGGGGAGGGTGCTAACTTTGCGGTGGGGGGCGGGCGGGCGCTCTCTGGCGGTGGGGAAACTCGGCGGTGGGGCGTTGCAGGTGTGGGCTTACTCCTCTCCGTGCTTGCGGGGGCGCTTTATGTCCGCACCCTCGCGCCGTCGGTGATGCCGGGCGACTACGCGGAGTTTCAGATGTCTGCTGCCGTGCTGGGTGTGCCACACCCCACGGGCTACCCGCTCTATGTATTGCTCGGCAAATTATTTACCTTGCTTCCTATTGGCGATGTGGCGTATCGTGTCAATTTCTCCTCTGCTGTTTATATGGCGGGGGCTGTTGGCACGTTGTACGCGGTAGCTGTGCGCTTGATTGGGTTGGCGGGGTTGCGGCGGATGTGGCCTGCCGCGGCTGTGGGGGCGGGACTGTTCGCTGTTGCTCCGATTGTCTGGTCAATGTCGCTGGTGGCGCGCAGCTATGCGCTGAATGCTTTGCTAGTGGGGTCTGTGATATTTGCCCTTGTGAGCTGGCGGCAGAGTGGCGATGCTCGGTGGTTTTATGCTTCGTGCCTGCTAATTGGCCTCTCGCTGGTGCATCACGGCACTACTTATCTTCTTCTGCCTGCGTATGGCTTTTATCTGCTTTTTGTGGAGGTGGAGCGGCATCGCGGGTCAATTGAGCACCGTCCCATTCGCAGGCGCGTGCTTGGGGCGTTGTGGTTTGTGGTGGGGATAAGCCCGCTTCTGTTTCTTGTTTACCGGTTCATTGGCGGCTCGCCTTATTATTGGGGGAATCCCACCAACTGGAAGGATTTCTTCAATTTGCTGACAGGTGGCCCCTTTCAGGACCAGGTGATGGGCTACGGCTGGGGATCGCAGCTTGAGCGGGTAGCCTTCGGGATAGGGGAGCTTTCGGGGCAGTACACACCTGTTGGGATAGCCGCCGGAGTAGTGGGGCTGGCCGTGTTGTGGCGCGTCCGCAGGCCGGAGGCTGCTCTTGTCAGCGCGATGATGCTCGGCAACTTCCTCTTTGCGATGAATTACTCGCTGGTGGGGTATCTATATTTCATTCCTACCTACCTCATCTGGGGCGTTCTGATGTGCATCGGGCTAGCCTGGCTTTGCTATGCGACGGCACGCGTGCTGGGCAGGGTTTCATGGGGGGCGTTGCGAGTAGGCGTGTCTCTTATGGGGGTGGCTCTCGCAGGCTCTATCATCTATATGAGCGCGCTTCGTTACCCGAATATTGATCAGAGTGGGCAAAAGGGGGTGCGCGACGCGGCGCTGGCGCTGCTTAGTTCAGCGCCGCGTGGAGCCAGCATCTATTTGGACTGGGAGGAGCTATCGGTGGTGCGCTTTTACCGTTTGGTGTACGGTATGCGTACCGACCTGACGTTGCACTCAGGGGACCCTTCGGACTGGGCGAAGGGGGTCTATTGCGACCTGACGAGTGGCACGGCGGCTTACGTAGGCACCTTCGCGGGGGCGCAGCCTCCCCTGATCGCGCGCGACTTTGCCTTGCAGGATGCGCCCGTAGGCTGGCGAGTGACAAAGGTGACGAACGCGGGCTTGTATGAGCTGCCCGCCTGCGGGACGTGCGCCACGTGCCGTTAGTGGCTCTTACGGGCACGCTATCTCTCAATGCTGTGAGGGGTGGTGCTACTGATCCAAGCAAGAGGTGCGGTCTCGACAGAGGTGATCTGATAGCTTTGGGGCTGATCGTACTTGGGTATATGATTGCGTTGTTCTTTATGCCTTTGCAGCGCAACTTCCCCATCCTGGATGATTGGACATTCGCTCGCAGCGCGGAGAAGGTTGTAAGCGGCATGGGTTTCGTGCCATCCGAGATTGCCCAGATGACGCTGGTGACCCACGCCTACTGGGGCGCTTTCTTCCTGGTGGCTCTAGGGCCTGGATTCACATCATTAACTATTGCTAACATGGTAATGAGCTTTGCAGCAGTGGTTACCTTTTACCTCCTGCTGCGGCGGCTGGATTTCACGCTACAAGTGAGTCTGGCAGGCGTAGCGGTGCTGGCGCTCAACCCTTACTACCTCAACCTTAGCTACAGCTACATGACGGAGATCACTTTTGTTGCGCTCCTGCTACTCGCCTGCCTCTTTTACATAGAAGGTTTGCGGGGACGCGAAGTATACCTGTGGGTGGGGAGCCTTTTCGCGGCGCTCCTCTTTCTGGCGCGGCAATTTGGCCTCGCGGTTCCTCTGGCGGTTGTGCTCTGGCTGCTACTAGCCGGTAGGTGGAGTTGGCGCAGGGTGGCGGCGGTTGTGCTGCTTCCGGCTGTTGCCGCAATTGGCTACTTTGCTTGGAGCAGAGGTTTCGGCACCACTTTCAGCGGCAGCGTAGGCAGAGAAGAAATCCTGGCTCTGGTGCGGAATCCTGCAACGTGGGTTACTCGTGCCAGCCATTTTATCTACCTGGAGACATTTTTGCCGGGGCTAATGGTTCCTCTCTTTGCCCGGGTGCGGCATTGGAAGCTGGCTCTCTTTCTGTCGCTGGCGGTGGCTCTGGTGGTTTTTGGTTTGTGGCAGGTGAAGTCGAATATCGTGCAGCAAGGGCAAGGCTCGGTTGCTGAGCTTTCTTATGAGTGGCTGCGTTTGACGCTGCCCAACCCCACGATTGTCTACTGTGTAGGCGCGGCGTTGAGCACGTGGCTGGCTGTAGGGCTGGTGGAGGGAGGCTGGCCGGGCGCTGTGGCTTTGCTCAGGCGCAAGCGCGAGCCGGACGCCTTCACCTTTCTTTACATGACCGGCATCATCCTTTTTGCCGGCACTTATCTGGTGAGTTTGGGCTTCCTGGACCGCTACTGGATGCCGCTGTGGCCTGTTATCATCGTGGCTGGATTAGCGCAGCTCAAAAGGCGCTCTTTGCGCGCTTTGGCTGTCACTTTTGCTGTGCTGGCTGTCACGGCAACTTTCGGTGTGCTGCTGCACCTGGACCAGTACAATGCGCTAGCCGCCCGGTGGGAGGCAGGCACCACCCTCGTTGCCCAGGGGGTGCCCTATGAGAAAGTAGAGAATGGCGCGGAATGGGACGGTTATTATCTCTATGATGAGGCGCTGAGCCGCCTGCCGAGCCATGATGTGTTGGTGATAGGGCGCATATTTCCACCGAGCAGGATCATAGACCCACAGTATGTGATAGGCACGAAGAAGCTGCCGGGCTACAGAGTAGTAGCGACATACCCCTATGTCTCCAGGCTTGGCGGTTGGGTGGAGCGATTGGTCTTAGTTATGGAGCGTGATTAGCTCTACCGCGATTAGTTCCAGCATGATCAGCTTTCTCCTCCTAGCCTTTTTAGGTGTACCAGCAGGACGGCTATGTCGGCGGGGGTTACGCCTGCGATGCGTGATGCCTGGCCGATGGTGGCGGGGCTGAAGCGGGAGAGTTTTTCTTTCGCCTCGGTCTTAAGTGAGGCAAGCTCTGAGAAGGGGAAGTCGGGGGGGATGGCTCGGTCTTCGAGCCTGTGGGTGCGGGCTATTTCGGCCTCTTGCTTTACGATGTAGCCCGCATATTTAGCCGTTACTTCCGTTTGCTCTATGGCTTCCTCAACGACGGGGTCGTCCAGGTCAAGGTTGGGGAGCAGGACGCTGACGGCGGTATGTGGTGTGGTCTGGCGGCGCACGTATTCCAGCATGGTTGTGTGACGGCCAGCCTCCGGCGGCTCGTACCCGGCGGCGGCGAGGCGTGCGCCGACCGCCTTGGTTACAACTCCGTCTTCGAGACGTTTGAGTGCGGAAGCTATTATCTCCTGCTTGCGGAGCAGGTTGGCGTATCTCTCATCGCTGATGAGGCCGAGGGCGCGGCCTATAGGAGTGAGGCGCTGGTCGGCGTTGTCGGAGCGGAGGAGTAAGCGGTATTCGGCGCGTGAGGTCATCAGCCTGTAGGGTTCTCGGTGGTCCATGCTCGTCAGGTCGCCAGTCATTACGCCTATATAGGCGAGATGCCTGGGGAGGACAAGGGGGTTGCATTGCCTTATGCTGTCAACCAATTTGGCTATTGTATTTTCAAGGCGGCCACTGCTGCTTTCCAGGGTTGACGTGAGGAGGCTGTGGTTGGCGGTATTGCCTAAAAGGGGTATAGAAAGCCTGCGGCAGTAGAGAGCGGCGTTTATGCCCGCAATGATCCCCTGCCCTGCGGCCTCTTCGTAGCCTGATGTGCCGTTGATCTGCCCCGCGAGGAAAAGGCCTGCCACCCTCTTGCTCTCAAGCCAGGCTGTTATCTCACTGGGCGGCACAGCGTCGTATTCGACCGCATAGCCTGTGCGCATTAGCTCGGCGTTACGCAGCGCGGGGATAGAGCGTATCATCCGCCACTGCACATCCTCTGGCAGCGAGGTGCTTGCGCCCTGCACGTAAACTTCGTTTGTGCGCCAGCCTTCCGGCTCAAGGAAAAGCTGGTGGCTCTCTTTGCTGGCGAAGCGGTGGATTTTGTCTTCGATGGAAGGGCAATAACGCGGCCCCACGCCTTCTATTTGCCCGTTGAACATAGGCGAGCGGTCGAGATTGTCGCGGATGATGGTGTGGGTCTCAGGGGTTGTATGCACCAGGTAGCAGGCCATCTGCCGCCGCCAGCTATATCTTTGATCGGGCTGTGGGTAGGTGTTGAGCGGATCGTAAATGGCGGCATCTATGCGCTCATGGCTGAAGAAGAGGGGAGTGGGACTGCCGGGTTGGAGCTCTGTCTGCGAGAAATCTATAGTGCGAGCATCAATACGGGGTGGAGTGCCTGTTTTGAGACGCATCAGGGGGAAAGAAAGCTCTCCAAGCATGGCCGGAAGCTCTGTCGAAGGTGCCTCGCCCGCTCGCCCCGCAGGGGTGGTGAAGTGGCCGGAGATGATGCGGCCACGCAGAAATGTGCCTGTGGTGAGGACCACGGCGCGCGCCCTGTACTCGCGCCCTGAGGCCGTGGTAATGCCAACGATCTTAAGCCGCCCCTGCGAGGTTAGAGCTTCGTTGGCAGCCGAGGGTGTGTGGCTCAGGGTGGTTGCGACTTGCTCGTGGCCTGCTTGCCTGTGAAGAGGCTCCAGGAGGAGGCCGGATACACTTCCCTGTTTGATATTCAGGCCGGGTGTGGTTTCAAGGACGCTTTTCATCGAGAGAGCGTAGAGTTTTTTATCGCACTGCGCTCTTGGCACCTGGACGGCTGGGCCTTTGCGCTCGTTGAGCATCCTTATCTGGATGGACGTGCGGTCTGTGTTGCGGCCCATCTCACCGCCGAGGGCATCTATTTCGCGCACTACATGGCCTTTGGCAGGCCCACCCACCGAGGGGTTACAGGGCATCAACGCGATAGTATCGAGGTTAAGGGTGATTAGCATGGTGCGGTGGCCCATGCGGGCAGAGGCAAGGGCAGCCTCGCAGCCCGCATGGCCGCCGCCCACGATTATTACATCGTACATGTCCTGTTGTGTTGTGCCGTCGTGCATGGTTGATTTTATCCTGAAAGAGTTGCGAAGCCGTTGGATCTTCGGATAGCTGCGGCTTCGTGTGTCTATCTATATTTTACCAAAGTGTGTGCAACTATGCGGTCCCCATGATGGGCAAGATGGCGGTTGGCGGCAGACCGCATGCACGGCGGGTGGGGCTGGTTTGGCAGCCTCATAGCGCGATTCCCGGGTTAGAGTTGGTATAGTTATCGCAGGCCGCACGTTATTCTGCGCTCCCGCTGAAACCCGGGTTAGCGAGCTACAAAGGCTAGTGGTGGGCAAATCTTCGGAGTAGTTCTGTAATGATTATTAGATACAATCATGCTAGGGAATCGTATATATTAAAGTAGGTTATATGAATGGAGGAACGAAAATGGCGAACAAAGTAATGAAATCGGATGCTGAGTGGAAGGAACAACTTACCCCTGAGCAATATCGGATAGCGCGCCGGAAAGGGACCGAGCCTGCCTTCACGGGGGAGTACGCCCACACGGAGGAGAGAGGAGTATACAGGTGCGTCTGCTGCGGCGCAGAGTTATTCGACGCGAAGGCCAAGTTCGAGTCGGGTACAGGCTGGCCGAGCTTTTATCAGCCTATATCGGAGGAGAATGTCATCACCGAGTCGGACAACAGCCTCTGGGGGCGGCGCACTGAGGTGCTGTGCAGTGCCTGTGACGCTCATCTGGGCCATCTGTTTGATGATGGTCCCAGGCCGACCGGCCTGCGCTATTGCATCAATTCTGCCTCCCTGAAGTTGGAG
Source organism: Chloroflexota bacterium (assembly GCA_015478675.1). Next base: position 19,314 of record JADMIH010000055.1, read on the forward strand.
AAAGAAGGCGTGTGAGGCCGACCTGTAATATGTACTGTATAATGCAGTTCCACTTACAGCCATTAACCATAAGGGGATAGGAGAAGACAATGGAGAAAGCGATCTTTGGAGCGGGTTGTTTCTGGGGTGTAGAGGCGGCTTTCCGCCAGATCAAGGGGGTTATCTCCACCTCGGTAGGCTATAGCGGTGGGTCGTACGAGAATCCATCTTACAGAGACGTTTGCACGGGAAGGACAGGACATGCCGAGGTGGTTGAGGTTGTGTACGACCCCTCTAAGGTTTCTTATGATGACCTGTTGAAGGTCTTCTGGGAAAACCACGATCCGACTACGATAAACCGCCAGGGGCCGGATGTAGGCAGTCAGTACAGGTCAGCGATTTTCTTCACCAGCACTGAGCAGGAGGCCGCCGCCCTGGCGTCGAAGGCGAGCCTTGAGAGGAGCGGAAGATATAGAAAGCCAGTTGTCACGGAGGTTGCCCCGGCGACTCAGTTCTATACCGCAGAGGATTATCATCAGCAGTATCTGGAGAAGCGCGGGCTGTCTACCTGCCATATCTAGAGGTAGCATATATTAACT
>JADMIH010000314.1 GCA_015478675.1 Chloroflexota bacterium
ATTGGCACCTATGTAAAAGCGGGGGCTCCCCCTTAAAAAAAAAAAAAAAAAAAAAAAAAAAACAACAGCAGGCCAGTATGCCCTCCTGCGCAACCGGAGCTGGTGCACAAATGGCGGGTGCTCTATAGCCTCTGGCAAAATGCCACGGATGATTAAGAAACTGAGGGCATACGTGATGGCAAGAAACGACAGCGGATGCCGAGCTGCGCATCAGGCCTATAGTTCTCAGCTACAAGCTGTAGAATCACAGTTCTGATTATGTCCCGTTTGATTTCGTATTTTGGCCTCTGCCTAAATATATATATCCATCCACTCTTCAGAGGACTCTGCGGTGGCACCAGTGCGCTGTGAACTCTTCCCGGCTGAGTGTGGGGTCGCGTCCCCGGAGCCAGTCGCTGAGCACGCCCGCTGACAGCCGTATGTTGGTGGTGGCAAGTCGCAAATCGGCAAGGAGAGCCTTCCTGCAGGAAGACAAGATACGGGCTGCGAGCAGGACCCCAGTCCCTGTGCCCGTTGCCGCTGCTCTGGACTGCCGGCGTGCCTCAAGACCGTTGCGCTGATCGTCCGTGGTGTCGGCCCAGATGGCCGGCCGCAGCGGGTCGAGTACCCTTGCTGATCCTGTGGAGCACCTGGCGGCGCGTGGAGGCCTCCCTGACCACGAACGCATGTGCCGGCCGCAGGCCGAGTCCCCAAGCTTGGGGATTCACGACTTGGCTGCCCCCAGAGGCAGAAGAGGTACAGCGTGGGTGCTGCGGCCGGGGGCACCAGAGCGTCCTCCTCTTGCTCCTGTGCTCCAGGCTGCTGGCGCTTCCAAGTGCGCGGGTGCCAGGGCCGCTGCTGGATGGGACTGAAAGAGCTGCCTCCAGGACGCTGGCAGAGCGGCGAGAAGAGTCGGCAGGCGATGGCGGATGGCGCTGTGCTGGTGCTCCGGGCCGCTCAACAGGTGGCAAAGGTAACTGATCCTGACAAGGTCTAGCCCGGCCCAGTCCTCCCAGGCAAGAGGCTTCCCGCCGGCGTCCGTGAGCTGTTTGAAGAAGAGCGGCTCGCTGAGGACCGCGTCGTGGCTGAACTTGTCTGGCTGGATGCGGCGATGAGGCTGCATCTTCTGGTAAGCATGCAAGTTGTGCCGCACCGCGTCGGGGCTTGCAGCCGCTCTGCTGAGAAACTGGGGAAGAGTAGAAATCTGCCCAGCTCCCAGATATGCTGGCGGCGCGCTGAGAGCGAGGCGGGCTCCTGGGCTGCCAGCCAAGCGGCGTTCCTGTCCAGCCAGAAGTCGAAGAAGGCCTTCCAGGCCAGCTGCTCTTGCTCCAGCAGCCTGCCAAGCACCTTGGCCTGGAGTGCCATGATCTGGGCGCTGACGTCCACCAGCGCAATGTCCCGCGCAGGTCAGAGTGCTGCTGCGATGCCTGTCACTGGCCTGTTCGAGCGACGAAGGTGTGAACGGCTCTGCAAAGCCTGTCCAGCAGCTCCCGCGGCACTGGCACGAAGGTGACCATGGACGCCAGCACCTGCTTGGCGACGTACGCCCGGCCCAGCATGCTGAGGCGAAACCCGGACCAGCGCGCGATGCGGGCCTCCACCTTCGTGACGATGGCTGTTTGGAGGGCTGTGGCCGCCGCTGCTGGCTGGGTGGACAGAGGAATGCCCAGGTGCTTGACGCTGCCGCCTAGCGCCGCGAAGGTGACCCCCGTGACCGGATCTGGCCCGGTCAAGTGGCTGAGGCTGCCCAGGCCCAGCGCCTGACTCTTGCTGCGCTGCAACCTCGCCCCCGTGGCTGCGCAGTGTAGGCTCACGCTGGAGTCCAGAACTATCTGGGCGTCGTTGGGGCCTCTCGCGTGCACTGTCGTGTCGTCGGCATGCTGGTGCATGACTGGTGCTGGCTCTCCGGAAGGAAGCCTGATGGGCTGGGAGACCTGCTGCTGCGCGAGGAGCCTGGCATGTGCTGCCATCGGCTGCGCCGCGAGCACGAAGAGGAGCGGCGACAGCGGGCTGCCCTGGAAGACGCCCGAGTCCACTGGAAAGGCGTCGGTGTGCCAGCCGTTGAAGGCGACGCGTGCTGTCGTGCCGGAGTGTAAGAGATGCATCCAGCGCTGCGCTCCGGGCCCAAGGCCGACATGCACCGCTCGATCCAGGCCCTGTCGAGACGGTCGAAGGCCTTCTCGAAGTCCAGGAATACAGGGACGCCTGGCTGATGGGTGGCCGCCAAGTAGCCGATCTCCTCAAACCTGGCACGTTGTCCCCAATCCAGCGCTTCGGGAGGAAGCCTGTCTGGGTGGCGTCTCCAACCTGGTTGAGCAGCGGGCCGATGCGGCTGGCGATCGCCTGCGCTGCCAGCTTTTTTTTTTTTTTTTTTTAAGGGGGGGCCCCCGCTATTACATAGGTGCCAATCG
>JADMIH010000056.1 GCA_015478675.1 Chloroflexota bacterium
CCCTCACCCCCAAGGGGAGAGGGGGCTTTAGTCATGGGGAGTGCACAGGGGGCACCCCTGTAACCCCGTCTAGGGCTTTGCGCCCTCACACCTAATTCTTCTGAAATGAGGCTGTCAGCAGCCTACTCTCATTTCCAGTGGTGGGCCGCAGGGTCGTGAGTTATTCTGAATGCTTACGGCTCGTTTGGGAGTAGGGAGCTGCGGTGACTGAGTTCATTCGCGATGGCGCGGAAGTGGGCAGAGAGTTACTGCGTTGTAGGTGGAGATGGTGGTATGGTATTGCCCTGAGGCACACACTCCAGAGATGGCAGTTAGCCGCACGCCCGGTGGGAGTTCCTGACGGTTGTGGAATAGAGGGCAGGCGGTGCGTTGGCGGCTATTCCAGCGCTTCTATGTCTACTATGGGGAGACGTAGGCGCTGGCCGTCAATTAGCTGGACGTCGGCTACGGGGGAGATTACGCCTGATTGGGCTGCTCTAGGGCCTATGGGGAGGCTGACAACCTGGGCGGTTTGGCCGAGGTAGTCTGGGGTGAGTAGGCGGACCTGGGTGCCTACGGCGAGCCTGGGGCCTGTCTCTTCAAGCCATCGGACGGAGGTGGTGCGGGCGAGGGGGATTATTATCTCAGGGCGGGATAGACCTCCACGCAGGCGGGTAGCGCCGTCTATGGCTACTTCTCCACCGTCGTATGCAGCTATTAGCTCGAAGGTGCGTGGAGACATGGGCACGGAGCCGAAGCCTTCGGTTATGATGAGGACAAAGTCGGGGGGCACAGGGGAGGGAACGCCGGGGTTGGGTGGCGGGAAGTCCCAGCCATTACTGCTGACGGCGCTGGAACCGAGCTTCCAGCCTCCCCCTTGCGGGTAGCCGAGGAAGGTGGCCAGCTCGCTCGACCTTATGCTGCCTGCGATAACGCCGCGTGCTCCCAGCTCGATCATACGGCGAAGGGCCTCGGCTGTGACTTCAGCGCCGCCGAGGGCTATAGCGTAGGTCACGCGGGCGTCTACTCTATCGGCGGAAAGTGGCTCGTCGTTGGCGGAGACGACGACGCGCAAAATGCCGTGCTGTTCGCCTCCTATGCCGAAGATGCCGCGTATAAGGGTGGCAGGGGTTTCTATGATCGCGCCGAAGTGGGGTATAAGGTCGGTTACTATGCCTTTGAGGTGAGCCTGCACGCTTACAGGTTCGGGGGGGGTGGTTATGAGGGCGATGCCTGTGGAGGGGTCGTAGCCGGTGAAGGTGCCTGTCACGGGTGTGCGAGAGGCGCGTGAGCCGAGGCCGCCGCGCTGTGCAAGAGGAGCGCCCGCCTCTACCTGCTGGCCTGGATTGACAATGAGGCGCTTGCCCGCGGCGGCGGGGTTCATAAGGAGGTCGGCGGCTACGTCTACGCGCACAGGCTCGGCGGCGAGGGTGCTTTGGGCGACCACTTCGGACGGCTCTATGCGCTGTCCTGTTCGCACGAGCACGTCACCGGGCACGGGCAAACGCCGCTCGCGCCGCACGAGTATGCTGGTGGCGATAGTAGGTTGGGGTACGGGGTAGTAGAGGCTCATGGTCTTCCTCGGCTATTGCTGGATATTGTCGTGTTGGGTGGTGAAGTTCTGCGGGGGTTCGGGTGGGGCGAAAGGCCCTGTTTGAAAGGTTTCGCCTGTGGGGATTGCGTCGAGGGCTGACCACCACCGGCGCAGCTGGCTGCGGCGTGCATCGGGGTTTGAGGGTAGGGTTAGAGGGCGGCCTCTGGCGTCTATGATGAGGCCGACGATGCCGCCTTTCACCTCCTGGCCGGGCTGAGTTTTGAGCGGTCTACCGGGCTCGCTGCTGCCTATTCTGAAGCCGGGGGCGGGTTTTACCGTGAGGCTTGCACGCTGGTCGGGGCGGAGGGGGACGGTCTGGATTGTGCCGTAGGGCACTTCTACGGTCTCAGCAGCACCTTGCTCGCGCTCTATAGTGACTATAACGGCGGGGCGGCGGGGCTGGGACGGTAGGTCGTCCGCGTTGTAGGAAGCCCCGTGCAGAATGATAGCTGTGCCGAGCCAGACGAGACAGTCGCGGTCGAAGATATAGGCGGCGGCGGCGAGATGGTGGCGGGCCAGGTTGCCGAGGGGAGGGATGAGCATTGTTGTGTCTACGGCAAGCTCGACAGAGCCGAGGCCTTCGGCTGTGGGCTGAAGCGCATCGAGCATAAGGAGGGCAGCCTGTCCGGGCCGGGGTGTGTTTGCCAGGAGGCCGCCGGTGCCTATAAGGAGGTCGTAGCGTGGTTCACCACCGGCGGCGGCATGCGCAGCCTGGAGGCTTTCTCTAGCCGCGGAGAGGCATTCGCGGGCAAGGGCTTGCTCGATGGCAAGGTCGCGGGCAGTCTGGGGAAGGGAGAGTGGGCGTATGACTTTGTTCAGAACCCAGTCGGTAAGGTCTTCGGGGGTTATGTCGAAGGGGAGCCAGCGCAGGGCGCTTTCAACGCCGCGCTCGGCGAGGAGATTACCGAGGCCGTAGGCCATGCCGATACCCCCGAGGACCACTGCCTGGTCGTAGTCTTTGTTTGCAAGGAAGAGGGAGGTAGAGGTTGCTCCCACATCAGCTATTAGGGTTTCGCGCTCGTAGTGGGCCGAGAGGTAGCGGGCGATAAGCCGCTCGCATTCGGCTGTGGGCACGATAGTGCCTTCAATCCAGCGTGAGAGGGCGTTGTAGCCGGGTATCTGGGGCACGCTCCTATCGTGATAAATGCTGGCCAGGGCGGCTTCGACTGGGGCTGTTTGCTCTACATTTAGCTCAGGGCGCAGGTTGGGTACGCTCCTGATTTCGGAGATGGGGGACAGCGCCTGGGCTACGCTCTCCGAGGCGGCTCTGTTGCCCGCGAAGATCACGGTTGGCATACCGGGCGCGCTCTTGCCTATGCGTGCTACACGTTCGGCTCTATCGCTTTGCTCGCGGGCTGCGCCCGATATAACGCGGGCCAGACGGAGGAGAGGAGCGATGGGGCCGTTGTCTATGCCTCCTGCCATGAGCACCACGTCGGGGGGTTGGGCTAGGAGCTTATCTGTTTGTTCTTGCAGCCAGGCTGTGGCGGCTGAGCTAAGGATGGCGTCGTCTTCAGCGGGGATGATGCGTATGCCTTCGTCGAGGGTGATGTGGGAGACGATCTGGGTGTAGGTGCTATGGGCTGCTTGCATGGCGCTCGCCTCTGAGATGTCGCCGCTGACGGCTGCCACAACAAGGCGAAGGGCGGGGGCGGCGCTGGCGGTGACGATGAAGAGGTCGATGCCGCTGCCGTCGCGTCGCTGGGGCATCAATAGGCGGGTGCCGTCGGTAAGCTTGCGTCCTGTGATCTGCTCAAGCTCCTGGATAGCGTTGTAGAGGCCGGATGTGACATCGGCGTACGGTGCTTCGGCGGTGGTAGCGGCGGCTGCGCGGGCAATGAAGCGGTATTCATCGCCTACGATGTCGAAGAGAGCGGTGCGTGTGTAGAGTGAGCCGATGTCAACGGCGACAACGGCGCCCACTGTGGCTATGGTAGGCGCGCTGGATGGTGTGTTTGGTTGGTTGTTGTTCATATCAAGATCACCAACAGGAGGTAGACGTTATAACCCTACCAGTGCTAACAAGAATTGCAGCCGTTCTATGAGGGCTGCATAGAAGGTGGTGGCGAGGGAGCCTAGAATGGCTCCGAAGGAGACTACCAGCACCCAGCGTCCGGCGGCTGACAAGGCTCTGACGGGGCGCGGGCGGTCGCCGTTGTGGCGTGCTCCGAAGGCGAAGTATGACAAGGCGCAGATTACGCCGAGGACGAGGACCAGGTCTCCTATGTCGCGTGCTATGGTTGGGGCGTCAAGGGTGTTGAAGTCAAGGAGGCGCATTGTGGCGAGCGCCTGGGGGACGATAGAGCCTGCGAGCGCGCCTCCTATGGCGAGGGCCGAGCCGACGACCGCCACAATGTTGAGGGCGAAGGAGGTGGGCCACGCACCGGGGAAGGCTATACGGAGGAGGAGGAGGAGTCCCAGGGCTATGGGCACCAAGGCGAGCCACCTGCCGGCGGCGGGGGTGCTAGTGGGAGGTACTATGGCGCGTGCTATGTAGGGGGCGATTACCTGTGTGAGGATCACCAGAGTAACGTAGCCGACCGAGACACCTACGAAAAGGCTCTGGGCGAGTCGCCATAAAGGGTTAGCGCCGAGAAGGTAACTGAATACCATCAAGGTGAGCAACCCCGCGACTATACCACCGATAAGATTTATGTCCATACGTTACGGCGGGGACGAATTATGAATTACGAGTTGCTGATAAACCGCGTGCCTGGTGGCTAAACGCTGTGCATCAATTCACAACTGCTAATTGATAATTCGTCCCCGCCGCTTACCTCCTAAGCGCTTTTTTTGTACCCATTGTGATCAGGGCAGCTATTATTACGAGGGCTACGAGTAGCTGAGCTACTGATTGGGTGTTAAGCCTGTTGGAAATAGTATCACTGTTGAGCAATGCTGCACCCCGGCCACGCGCGATCTCCTGGCTGTACTGCATGGCGCCTGTGGGGCCGCTGATTAGAGCCGCGATGCCGGCGCCCGGCACATTTTCGTAGGGGCGGGCTATTGGCTCCAGGCCCTGGGGGACAGCAGCTATTATGGGAAGGCCTGTGCGGGTGGATACCTGCTCGATCCAGTTGCGAAGCTCGGCCTCTTCTGAGGCAAGGTCTATTATCATTGAGAAGTCGCCCATGCTGCTTATCTTTGTGCTGCGGGCAAGCTCTGTGTCGCTGACGTTGCGGCTATTTACATAGTCGAGGGGGAGCAAGTTATTAAAGTCGCTCATGAGGGAGGTAAGGGCTGCTTCGTTACCGGGGAGGTAGCCGAGTATAAGGTAATCGCGGCCATACTCGTAGCCATAGCCCGATTTTACCGCGTCGGTAGTTTGCTGGGCGAAGCCTGGGCCTTGTGGCACGGTGCTCACTGTGACAAAGCGGATGCGGCGTGCCATCAGGTGTTGGATAACTGCCTCGGAGAGGAGCGACATCTCAGCAGAGCGACTGGCTTCCCAATCGTATACGACGAGCACAGGTTTGTTGGTGGGCACTGCCTCGATTGCGTTATAGAATTGCTGCGCGCCGCGAGCGGCAGGTGCGTCTACATTGCCGAAAGGGGGCCTGACAATAAGCACCGCCAGAAGTACGGCCAGAATGAGCAGGTAGATTATGCCGTTGGGGAAGAGCCAACTGCGTGCGATCTTTGGACGAAGGGCAGAGGCGGGGGTAGAAGTAGTGTTAGAAGCAGCGGCGCCGGGGAATATGAGGGCATCAGGAATTACGCGGCGTGCGCTTTCGGCGGGCGGCTGCATGAGAGTGGCAAGGGCCTCTACCGCTCCGGCTCTGGGGGGGCGCACGGATAGATCGCGGGCGATAGGCTCAGCGAGTGTTTCTGTGGGGACCGGCTCGGAGGAAGCCTGCGGCTGAACTGCCTGTTGGGCAAGGGGTGAGTGTTGCGGCGCAGCTTCTTCGGGCGGTCTAAGGGAGCGGAGCCAGTGTGGTTCTTGCTCTTGAGGATGGGCAGGTGCGACGGGCGCTTCGTCCTCCGTGTTGGGTGGCGTGAATGGCTCTATCTCTTCGAGGCCGAGGTCTGCCTCGTAGGGCAAGGCTGCGTCGGCGGAAGTAGGAGAACGCTGTAGTGTTTCCTGCACCGTTACGTCGCTCAACCAGGGTGGGAGGCTGGCGTTGCCGGGAGGGGGCAGGTCGCCTTCGGCTGGGGGTGCGCCGGCAGTCCAGGGCATGATGTGGGCCATCTCTTCCGGCTCATATGATTCGACGTTAGGGGGAGGGGCTACTGATGGTTCGAGGATACTTACCACCCAGGGCGGCGGCGCTTCGTCGGGTGCTGGTGTCTGGGGCGGTTCCTCTGTAGTCGCAGGCTCCATCGGCTGTTGGGTTGGGGGCTGTTCGCCTGGGGAGAGAGAGGGTGGCGTTGATGATGTAGGTGGTGTAGGTGGTGTTTGGGCGAGGTTATCAGCTTTGAGGCGATCTGTGGGGAGCACAGCCCTGTCTTGCACACCTTGCAGCCAGGGCAAGTCTACGGCTTGCGGCTCATCGTTGCCTGTGGTCTCATGATTCTGGGCAGGGTGCAGGTCATGGCCGCATCGGGCGCAAAAGCGACTGGTGCTGCGATTAGTAGCTCCGCAGTTTAGGCAGGTCACATCCATAAGATAGTATGTAGTGTGTAGTGCTTGGGGAATATGGGAGAGTTGGTTTTTTAGCCTTCCGACTTGCTGTTATCCCTTCAGCATTACGCAATATGGTTCACTCCAGGTATGGTCTATCAAAACCTAACAAGACACGTATACTGATGCCGATGGCTCCGAAAGCTACGCCCAGGATGATAGCGCGGATGCCTGCAAGAGCGGGGTAGTCTAATATCCAGTCTTTGACGGCGGCTACTATGTCGAGTGGGGGAATAGAAGTAAAGGGAGCTTGCCCAAGCACGACGACGACAGCCACGATGAGCAGCACTATGGCCTCTCGGCTACGCATGCGTGGCGTGCGGAAGAGGGCGGTTGTCAGAAAGAAAGCTAAGAGGCTGAAGACCGCAGCGCCGAGGGGCTGGTAAATCCACTTGAAGAGCCAGGCGACGGCTGGCGTGCCGGGGCCGCCGCCGAGCAAGCCGAGGGCGAGGACAGCGAGGGCGCTGCCGACTAGGACAATGCTGTATAGCCAACCTTCTTCACGCTTGAAGATGCGCCCGATGTGTACTTTGACGAGATTGGCAAGGCCGACAAGAAGGGCGAAGCCGACGAGCACAGATACCCACTGGGCGAGGGTTCCTCCCAGGGTGGCGAAAGTGCCCCGGGTGAAGAATCCTATCAGGCTGATAATGCCTACAATATAGGCGAGTATCAGGTTGAGGAAAGGTATTATTTGTGTGGTGATGCGTCGGATCATGGTGTAGTGTGTGGTGCGTATTGCGTAAGAGGTGTGGAGAGTTGGCTCTTTGGCCTCTCATGCTGTAAACACCTGTTAAGCGATAGTTAAATATTTCAGGGATAAAGGCTGAATATTTTAGTCAGGTCTATGCCTATATTTGTCAAAATGAAGCCAATTATTATCAAGGCTACTAGTACCCAGCGGAGGCCGTCCTGGGCGAGGAGGGTCGCTATGTTAGTTGTGCGCTGCTCAAGATAAGCGCCTGAGGCGAATATTTCTTCGCCAAGCAGGGGGTAGTCGGCGGTTATAAAAAGAATGGCGAGGCCCTGGTGTTCAGAGGAGCCTGCAATTTGCTGCGCCCCTGTGCGGCGCTGGGCCTCGGTGAGCAAGAGGACTTCAGGGCCAAACTGCCCGGCCATGACGGCGTGCGTTACCTTCTGTTGATTTACTACCTCGGCTGCGGCTGCAACGTAAGCCAGGGGGTCGTTGTGCGTGAGGAAGCGTGCTCCGCCACTTGCATCGTCTTCCAGCGACCAGCCTGCACGCTGATAGCCCCGGCGTAGCGCGCTGTCGGTAAGAGAAAAGGCGACGGCATCGTTGGTGGTAGCCTGCACAGGGGCACCTGTAATTGCGCTGACGCGTGCCATCGATTCTACGGTTGCGAGGCCAGCGAGAGTGGCGGCAGTGGAGATACCGGCTGCGCCGACGCGACCTGTGCCGGGGGAGGTATGAACCGCGTGCCCTGTTTCGGCGGCGCGGGCGAGCCCCGTGCGAGTGGCATCGTAGGCGGGTATGCGGCGAAGGAAGAAGTGTTGTCCTGGCTTACCGCGCCCATAGCCGGAGCGCCACAGGTAGGTGACAAAGAGGATAAGGAATAGCGTGAGCAGAGCTAGCATCAAAATGAGGGCGTTGCCGTAGGCGGGCGCTGTGTTATTCAGGTTCATCTTGTCGGGTCCTGTGAGAGTAAGCGGTCAGGTCGTGGATTAAGGTGTCTACGGCAACGCCCTTTTCGAGTAGTTGCGCCCAGGAGGAGAGCGAGAGAGCACCGCGCCTGCTCAGCTTCAGCGAATCGAAAAAGGGTTGAACTATCCAAAGACATTGTCCTGCTATCCAGGCGAGCGGCCTGGCGGTTTGTAGGGCGACTACGGCGGGCACTGTTAGCCCGCGCTCGCCGATTATCTCGGCAAGGGGGCGGCTGTGCGCGCCCTTTTGTAAGGCGGTGGGGGCTGTATGCTCCTCGTCAGGCGTGGTCAAGCGAGGTCGGGTGGATAACACAGAGTATATTCCTCGTGCGGGTGGGAGTTTGCATCATTATAGACGTGTGCTAAGGGTCAGTCAAGGATGCTGGACAAGGGTGAGGGATAGGCGGGCCGGATGTGGAAAAGTGGGTGACGGGTGGACGGGTGGACGGGTGGACGGGTGGACGGCTGATCTAGCTTGCAGTCAGCTGCATCTGCTATGGCACTATTACTGACCACCGACCACTGGCTACTGGTTACTCCATATAGTCTTTCAGTTTTTTGGAGCGAGAGGGGTGGCGGAGCTTGCGAAGAGCTTTGGTTTCTATCTGGCGGATGCGCTCTCTGGTGACGCCAAACTCTCGGCCTACTTCTTCCAGGGTGCGGCTGCGGCCATCTTCGAGGCCGAAGCGGAGCTGGAGCACTTTGCGCTCACGCTTGGTGAGGGAGCCGAGGACGGAGCAGATTTGCTCTTTGAGGAGATGATGTGAGGCGGCTTCAGGTGGGGCGACGGCTTTAGAGTCTTCAATGAAGTCACCGAGATGGCTGTCTTCTTCCTCGCCTATGGGAGTTTCGAGGGAGATAGGTTCCTGGCTAATTTTGAGGATTTCGCGCACCTTGTCGGCAGGCATACCAATGGCCTCGCTAAGCTCTTCGGGGGTAGGTTCGCGGCTGAGGTCTTGCATCAAGCGGCGGGAGGTTTTGAGGACGCGGTTGATTGTCTCGACCATATGGACGGGTATGCGGATAGTGCGTGCCTGGTCTGCGATAGAGCGGGTGATAGCCTGGCGTATCCACCAGGTGGCATAGGTGGAGAACTTGAAGCCTTTGTTGTAGCGAAACTTTTCAACGGCTTTGAGGAGGCCGATATTGCCTTCCTGTATAAGGTCAAGGAGGGTCATGCCGCGGCCGGTGTATTTTTTAGCGACGCTGACAACAAGGCGGAGGTTAGCTTCGATGAGGTGGCGGCGAGCTTCGTGGGCATCATCTATGATTTTTTGCCAGTGGTTATCGAGGTTACCTTCGTAGCTGAGGAGGATGAAGGCCAGTTCTTCGCCATCGGGCCATGCGCCCCGGTCAATGGCGAGCTGTAGCGGCTCAGGAAGCATGAAGGCTGTGAGGAGGGTGCTGCGCACGTTATCGGCGATTCTTTCGGGCACGGTGGACTGGCGCACGGCGAGCTTGCGCAGTACAGCCTGCTCGATAGTGTCGGCGGGCGACATAGAGGAGAGGAGGGCGCGCCGGGAAGCAGGCGGCTGCTCGCCTCTTTGGGCGGTGTAAACCGCTTCGAGGATGGGCCAACTGCGGACCAGCGACTCGTAGATTTCGAGGCAGACTATCTCGGCGGGGGGCAAGAAGCCGTAGTGGTCTTCGAGGCCTTCAAGGACGGCGCTCAGGCATTCGCCGCGCTCCATTCTCTTGGCGAGGGAGACTTCGTGATCGGCGGTGAGGAGCGAGACGCGGCCAATCTCGCGCAGGTACATACGCACCGGGTCATCGGTGCCTACGCCCTCCATGCTGAGCACCATTTCTACGTGCTCGTCGGCAGGCTCGACCTCGATTTCGTCGGAGTGGTCGTGGAGATCATGTATACCGGGGAGGGTAGTGGTGCCATCGAGTGGCATAACGCCAAGGTTTACCATCTCTTCGCAAATATCGTCTATTTGGAGCATGGTAAGATTGTCCCGCTTGGAGTGGCGAGCGGGGTTGGGTACCAGGTCGTCCAGAAGCTCTGCGTTCATCTTATTCCCTCTTTCTCGATCCTCAAAAACTCTCAGTAAACTCTCGTACGAACTATGAACCAGAAATTACGAGTTACAAGTTACCATAGGCTGTACTCCTGTGGGCGAATAAAGGACTAGTACAGCTTGGCTCAAATAAGCCCACATTATAGAACCTGTCATGACCACACTGTTGCCTGCGAAACTGCTGGTCCTTTTAGGCCAAGCTGTACTAGCTGCTAACTCTCCTGTGTGCTTACGCTCCGTTCTCAATTAGTAACTCGTAATTAGTAATTCGTAACTCCCTGTTCAGTCTCTGCTGTCGCGGAAGACCGTGCTCGGTTTAGGGTCGTAGTGGTGGAAGCGGGCGAGGGAGCGACTCCAGAGGATTTTGAGCTTATCTATGGTGTCGGCGTCGCCTGTTTCCTGGGCTTCTTGCATCATTAGCTGGCACTGTTGTATCCACATGCGGTCGTTATGCTGGCGAAGGCGCAAGAGGCGCGATTCCAGCTCATAGGGTAAGACGAATCTAAATAGCTCCGGTTCTTCACGAGAGGCGATGCGTAGGAAGTGCGGTATCAGCGCGGGGTCAAGCGATTCACGGGCGGCGGCGCGAATGGATGGCGCGTCGGGGGCCGCTTTGTCGGCGGCGGCTGCGAGAGCGGCTATGGATTCGTAGATGAGGCGGTTCTCGAGACGTGTAAAGTCTTCGGAAAGGGGCGCGCTCGCCATCCAGGTGGTTTGCGGGTATTTGAGTATCATGCTTAGCAGGTGCTCTTCGGGCGTGGAGACAGGCTCGACAGGGGTATATAGATCACTCTGGCCGGAAGGGAGCGTGCCTGGCTCGCTTGTGCGGCGGGTATCGCGGCCTCTGTGGTTGCGGTTTGCAGAGGTGCGGCCTACGGCTTCCTGAACTGCTTCTTCGGGGACGTGCAGGACGGAGGCTACTCGCTGGACGTAGTGGGCGCGCTGGATAGGGTCGCCTAACTCGCGGAGAAATAGAGAGATTTGCGCTACGGCATCGCTTTTGCCGTGTGCGCTTTTGAGGTCGTGCCGGGCAGCGACTACGGTTATAACGTGGTCTATGAGGGGCAGCGCCTCGTCGCGAAGGCGGGACCACGCTTGGGGGCCGCCCTCGGAGAGAAGAAGCTCGTCGGGGTCTTTGCCAGGTGGCAGTTGCATTATGCGGATTTCGGTCTCAGAGCGGCGCTCGACGTTGATGAGGCCACGCTCGCCACGTATTGGAATAGCTATTTTTTCGGCGTGCTCCTGTAGTACTTCGGAGCCTTTGAGGGCCGCCATATCGCCCGCGGTGTCGGGGTCAAGGCAGAGGATGATATGGCGGGCTATGCGCTTGAGTAGCTCGGCATGGCGGTCGGTGAGGGCTGTGCCGATGGTGCCGACGACGTTGGATTGCCCTGCCTGGTGCGCGATTACTACGTCCATGTAGCCTTCGACAATGACGGCCTGGCCTGCGCGCTGAATATGGGAGCGGGCGAGGTCGAAGCCGTAGAGGATAGAGCTTTTGTCGAAGATGGGCGACTGCGGCGAGTTGAGGTACTTGGGGGTTTGGCCTTCACCGAGGGCACGGCCTCCGAAACCGACGATAAGGCCTTTATGGTCGCGGATAGGAAAAAGAAGGCGGTTGCGGAAGCGGTCGTAGTGCCCGCCCTCATCGCGCTCGGCTACGAGGCCGGCGTCTATTAGCTCCTGCGAGGTGTAGCCGCGCTGTAGGAGGTAGTTGCCGAGGGCATCCCATGAATCGGGTGCGAAGCCTATCTGGAAAAGCTCGATGGTAGCGCTGGTGAGGCCGCGCTTTTCGGCGTAGGTGCGTGCCTGCGCAGCGGCGGCGTGGTTGAGGTAAAGGTTATTGTAGTAGGCAGCGGCGGCGGCGCAGGCTTCTTTGAGGCGGGCGCGGGTGCGGTCTTCTGCGGCGGCTTGATCGTTGCGGGGCTTTAGCTCGACGCCTGCTTTGCGCGCCAGCTTTTCCAGGGAGCCGCGAAAGTCGAGGCCCTCGGTTTTCATCAGGAAGGCGAAGATGTCGCCCGATTCGCCGCAGCCGAAGCAGTGGTACGAGCCGTCTTTGGGGTAGACAACGAAGGAGGGGGTTTTTTCGGAGTGGAAGGGGCAGAGACCTTTGAGGTTGCGGCCTGCGCGGGTGAGGCGCACTGTCTCCCCTACCACGTCTTCGACGGGTGTGCGCTGCTTTATTTCGGCTATTACATCGTTATCCATAGGGTCTGTGGTATGCGGGGTGGTGCGGGTGGGGCTAGATGTTGTAGTGGTTGGGCGTTGTAGGCGTAAGATGTTGTGTTGTGGATAATTATTTAGCTGATAATCACTTAGTATAACTCTGTTTGGGATGTTTTTGCGCGGGGAATAGGGAAAGTTATCCACAAGGTGGATGAGTGGGGAAAGGGAAAGCGTAGAACTGCCAACTGTGACTTGCGGGGTGGGATTTGAGTATAATACAACTGCAATCATGGTAGGTAAGTGTTCGGGATCGGGGGTAGGGGGAAGAACCCTCACCTCATGTCCCCTCTCCCATGAAGGGAGAGGGGCTTAGTTGGGATTTATGGATGTATAGGGCACTCAGAATCGGGCCTGGGGTATGGCCTTTGCACCCATATTCTGAACATTTACCAGGGTAGACAATAGGAATACTAAGAAATGTCAATAGTGAACGGCAAAACTGCGCGGTACGATGAGTTTGCAGATTTCTACGTGGCTTTCGCGCCCGATCTCTATGACGACCCGGTCAGCGGTGCGTTACTCTCCCTTGTTGATGATCTCTCCGGCCTCCAACTTCTAGACGTAGCCTGCGGGCATGGTCGGCTGGCTCGTGAGCTAGCTCGCCGAGGTGCCCATGTAGTTGGCGTTGACATCTCTGCTGCTCTGCTCGACAGGGCTCGCGGCTGCGAGCAGATGGATCCGATGGGCATAGTTTATCTTCATGCCGACGTAACATCCTCTGATACTCTTGAAGGAGAGATTTTCGACGGGGCCGTGTGCAGCTTTTGCCTGTCGGATATTGATGATCTAAATGGGGCTATAGCGACTGTGGCGCGTGTTATAAGGCCATCGGGATTTTTCACTTTTTCCATACTTCACCCTTGCTTTCCCGGCTGGGAGGCGAAGGGAGCTAGCCCAAGCTGGCCGCCAGGGCAGGGCTATTTCGCAGAAGGCTGGTGGCGCTCAAGCGGTCCGGCGGGCGGTGTACGGACGAAAGTGGGCGCGAACCACAGGATGATCTCCACATACTTGAACACTCTCGCCCACTACGGCCTCATGATCGAAGAGGTCGCTGAACCGAAACCACCTCAGGAGTGGCTGGATGTAGCACCCAGCATGGGCCCCGTGCCCATTTACCTCATAGTGAGATGTAGGAAACAGTAGACAGGCAGGCGCTCAGATCGACTTACAGAAGGAAGAAGCTATAGGCAATATTAGAGAGGCTATACAGGGTATATAGCAGCCTTGCAGGACGATAACCTGCCGGTGCCGGAAGAACGCTTCGAGGCTTACTTCTCCTCCGGTGGCACTACGAGCAGGGCTGTGGGTTGATAGGCAGTCAGAGAGTGGATTGGCGGGTAGGATGTATACTCGAAGTTGTAGGTACGAATAAGTACGACGGGTGCCGAGGCTAATTATACGTATTGGAGAGTGCTGGAATGAGGCAAGTGATTATTTATCCGGGGGAAGATGGCTATTGGGTGGCGGAGTGTCCTAGCTTGCCGGGGTGCATCAGCCAGGGGGTGAGCAAGGAAGAAGCTATAGGCAATATTAGAGAGGCTATACAAGGGTATATAGCAGCCTTGCAGGACGATAACCTGCCGGTGCCGGAAGAACGCTTCGAGGCTTTGCTGGTAGCTGTATGAGCGGACTGCCAAGTATCTCCGGTAGAGAGTGCGCTAAGGCTCTGGGGAAGATTGGTTTCCAAATCAGGCGGCAGCAAGGGAGCCATATGGTACTGCGCCGGGATAATCCATTTGCTCAAGTCGTGGTGCCCGATCACAAGGAACTGGACAGAGGTACGCTTCGGGCCATACTCCGGCAGGTGGGGCTTGGCGTAGACGAGTTCATAAGATTATTGTGATCGCAGCATTCAATTTAGACAGGTCTTTACTTCCCCTCCGGGGGTACTACGAGCAGGGCAGGGGGGTTGGGCTGGTAGGCGGTCAGGCGGTCGGATTGGCGGGTGAAGAGGTATAGGGGGACGGTGGCTATGAGGCTGCCGTCTTTTTGTCTTATGGATAGGGTCATGCTGAAGTCGCCCTCGGTGGGGTGGCCTGTCCAGGAGAAGGTTTGCAGTGGGGCGTTATCGCGTGTGGTGGTGACTTCTTTGGTGATAGGATTGAGGGAGAAGGTGTAGGTGTGGGCGGCGGCATCGGCTGGAAGGACGACCGACCATGAGCCGAAGTGTCCTGTTGGGTGAGTGCCCCAGGGTTCGACGTAGGCATCGAGGGTGATTGTGTAGTCGCCGGCGGCGCGTGGGGCTACTACGCGGAGGGAACTACGAATGTTGGATTGTAAATTATCAAGTGGAGTTGATGCGGGTTGGGATGAGGTTTGCAGGAGCATGAGGTCTGGTGCGGGTGATAACTGGGCGGGGGTGATACCTGGGGGCGGCGTGGACCAGAGGGAGGCGGATAGGAGGGTTGTTTGTTGGGCTGCGATTGCGGCGGTGGGGGAGATGGTTAGCTGCTCGGTGCCCGTGATGGGTGAGGTGACGTAGCGCGAGAGGCCCTCAGGTATACGGAGAGTGGTGGTTTGGCTGCCTGCGCGCAAGGTTAGATTGGTTGGGGCGAAGGAGGCGAAACGGAGGTCGGCATAGCGGGGGGCAGGGGTTGGGAGTTGAGAGCTGGGGGTTGTGGGCTGAGAGTTGAAAGAGATAGATGACGGGCTTACCTGGAGCCGCGTGTTGGTTGGGTCGAGTTTGGGGGCGTTGGGTTGGTTGAGGTCGTAGGTTGCGAGGAGGGTGGCAGGTTTTCGCAGAAGGCGGACGGCAGGGTTGCCGCTGATTTGCTCCATATCTTCGTAGCCGAAAGGGAGGCGGGAGGCGCCCTGAAGGTTGGGGACGAGAGCGTAGTCTGCGGGAGCGCCGAAGGGCAGGATACCTGCGGGCTGATAGCCGATTTGTATATTGCCCGCCATTTTGTCGCGGTTGACTCCCCATAGGCGAAGGGTGTAGGCGAGTATGTCGAGGGAAGGCATGGTGTTGTAGCGCGCTTCGCCTACCCAGAGGGTGTTACTGCCGACGGTGGCAGCGATCTGGCGCAGCCAGGGGTTGGGGGCAAGGGTGTAGACGTAGTCTTCGCCTGACTGGTAGGCGAGGGTAAGCTCTTTGGTGGTGTCCAGTTGCTTTTTGAGGGCAGGCTGAGTCTCCTGCGGAAAGTTCGAGAGATGGACCACTACATGGCGAAGCTCAAGGCCCTGCAAGAGTGTGATTGTGAAGGGGTCAGGGAAGGTGTCCAGAGCCTGTTTGAGGCGGACTGTGCCCGGTGGGACAAAGCCGCTCCAGCCGTTGACGAGGGGCTGCCAGTCGCGTGTGTTGTAGAGCATGTAGAGGACATCGGGCTGGTCGGCGGTCATGGGTAGCTCGATGAGGGGGCCGCTGTTCTCGGGTTTTGCGAGCCAGCCGTAAGGCTCGGCGGTGGCGAGTTGGGCGGTTATGTCCTTACGGCGAGAGGCGTCGAGTGGGTTGGCGAACTCCGCGAGAACGATGGCAATCAGCAAGAGAGTTACGAGGGTGCGGAGGGCGGCTGCTAGGTGCTGTGGGTTGCGGGTTGGTTGTAGGCTGGGCCGCCAGGCGAGGAGGCGTGCCAGGCCGTAGCCTGCAAGGACGTATATCGAGAAGTCAACGAGGACCGAGAAGCGTATGGGAACGCGCAGAGCCTTGAAGCCGGGGAGCCAGTTGTAGAAGAGGGCGTAGGGCAGCGGTAGGTCGAAAGAGGTGCCGGGGAGATTACGGCTGAGGCCGAAGGTCATGGCGAAGGCGAAGATGCCGAGGGCAAGATAGAAGAAGCGAGCGCGTCCCCGGCCACGCACGAGGCCGACGAGGGCAAGGAGGAATGGTACTATGCCGAAGAATAGCTGGCGCTCGCCCGATGTTGTGACCATTGAGGGGGCGAGGATATGGCCATAGAGCCAGTTGTCGGCTGTGACGTTAGTATACCAGCCCCATTCTGCCGACCAGTTTTGCACCTCGTAGATTGTGCGGCTCAGGCCAAGATCGCTGTTGGCCTGAGCGTAAGGAATCAGCACGGGCAGGAGGAAGATGGCAGCGAGCAAGGCAGCGATACCCATGCGGGCGAGGAGGGGAAGCCATCTGATGGTACGGCGCTCCTGAGAGGTGAGGCCAAAGGTGAGCCACCAGAGGAGGTATAGGGCGATAGTGAGCGCAAGGAAGTAGGTGTAGTAGACGCTTGAGAGGCCCATGGCGATGAAGCCTGCTGTGGCGAGCCAGGGGGGCGAAATTATGAATTGGTGGGTGGCGGATGTGGGAGCCTTATCTGATGTTTGTGGCGATGTGGTAACTCCTAGCCAGCGGTTGAAGGCCCAAAGGGTGAAGGGGAACCATTGGGTAGCGAGGAGGTGCTGGTGGCTTATTTGCATGAAGCGATAGGGGCAGAAGGCGAAGGCTACGGCTGCCAGGAGGGCGGCTGGGCGGTTGGCCGTCAGGTCGCGGACAAGGAGGTAGGTGAAGAGGCCGGTGAGGATGAAGGAAAGTAGGACGTTGATATTGTAGGCGAGGGCGGGGTTATTAGTGAGGAGGAGGGCGGGAAGGGCGACGATTGTTTGGCCGATCAGAGGCTCAGAGTAGGCTAGCGAGTGGGCATAGGGGTAGAAGAAAGGGGTTTCGAAGAGGCCGAGCGGGTTGGTGAAGAAGGCGTGGACGTTCCAGCGCATGACGGTCATTTGGAGGGCGATGTCGCCTACGACAGGGTACTCTGCCAGGGCGAGGTTGGCGGCCCAGGGCCATGTCATTACGATAGTGAGGAGGGTGAAAAAGAGAGTGACGATAGCAGGCTCGGCTCCGCGACGCAAGAAGCGCGGCGCGACAATGGCAGCCTCTGGGAGGGCTTCGGCGGGTAGATTCTGGATGGGAAGGGTGGTGTCGCTCACTCCGGGCTGTCCTGGGTGTCTTCCTCTGCGGGGCCGGACTCGCCTTCAAGACCTACGGCTATGAGGTAGCCTCGCGCTCGCTCGGCGAGTGGGTAGCGCGAGACGAGCTTCCAGAAGGCGGGGGCGTGGTTGGCTTCGATGAGGTGGGCAAGCTCGTGTACGAGTATGTAGTCGAGGACCCAGGGGGGCATAGCGGCTACACGCTCGGAGATGCGGATTGTGCCGGTAGCGGGGGTGCATGAGCCGTAGCGTTTCTGCTGGTTGGAGACCCATTTTATGCTGTTGATGCGCAGCTTGCCGCCGAAGTACTGTGTGTTTAGGGCTGATGAGCGGCGTTTGATGTCGGGGAGGTTGCCCGCAGCGCGGCGCACTTTGCCCAGGACCCTGAGGAGAAGGGTCTCTATGAGCTTCTTTTCTTCTTCGGGGCTGATGCCTGCCGGAAGGCGCACCACAAGTGTGCCGTCCACCATGCGTGCGGAAGCGGTCTTGGTGCGGTTCGGCGAGCGGATTATCTCTATGGGTGGAGTGGGCATGTAGTTACGAGCTGCTTCCCGCCTGCGGCGGAGATACGAGCCAGGGGTTAGTAGGTAGTGGTAGATGGAGAGAAAGGGTGCTTGGTCTATTTTATGGGTTCAGGGGGATTGATGCCAGGATTTCGACAATAGGTTGTTTGCGGGTAATAGGGCGCGGAGGGCTACGCTACTCAGGGTTAGTTTTATACGTTGTACTGAATGTGGATGGTTGCCTGGCTGATGGCGGCTGGCGCGGCGGGAGCGGGAGTTGGTATTATCTGGTGGCGTGGGGGTTGGTATGAAAGAGCGTTTGGGTGGGAGGTGGGTTTTCTTTGCGGTGTTCGTGGCGGGCGGACTAGCCCTGGTAGTAGGGCTGGTTGCGGCTGCGTATCCGTGCGACATTGTTAATGGCAGCTGCCGCTATGACCCTCGAAGCCAGCGGCCGAGTCCTCTCTTTATTGCCCAGGCACCGGAGCCTTTTGTTGTCCAGTACTTGAATGGGCAGATCAAGCAAAACGGCACCTATCCACCGGGGGCGACAAGCAGAGTTGCGTCGTTTACGCCTGTGTTAGTACGAGCCGGGGGTTTCTATAGTGATTGGCACGTACCGGCGCAAGTGGTAGTGCGGATCGGGTATGTGGATAAGAGCGAGCAGGAAGTCGTATTTGAGCTGTTTGAGAGGCGCACATGGCAGATCTTTGGGCTGGAAAATACGCAAATGGGGGTCGAGTACGGGGCTGTTACAGAATGTGGGCATACTTTGTCGCGCTCTGTTTGGAATTGCTGGTAAGCTTTTAGCTTTACGCTTCTCCCATCTCCTCAAGGACGCTTTCCAACATGTGCTGCCACTTTGCGCCTGCTTTTGTGCGGTTTATCCTTACCTGATGGGGGGTGACTTTGAGGAGGTCTTTGTGTTTGCGTTGGAGGCGCATACGCACCACTTCGGGGATGGCGCGAGCTTCGGGGGTCTGGATGGCGAACTCTTCGGCGAGGGCGCGGATGCTTTCTACTCCCGCGCTTATCGCCAGTCCTTTGAGGCGCACCACTTCCACCAGGTTGGTGGCAGCTTCGGGTAGCTGGCCGAAGCGGTCTTCAAGCTCCCTTGTGAGGTCGCGCACCTGCGAGGATGTCATGCTGGCGGCCATACGCTGGTATATACGGAG
Source organism: Chloroflexota bacterium (assembly GCA_015478675.1). Next base: position 18,654 of record JADMIH010000056.1, read on the forward strand.
GCGCACGGTGGCATCGGGCACATATTCTTCGGGCAAGTAGGCGGTGATGGGCAGGTCGAGGGAGACGGTGGGCGGCTCGGCTTCGTCGGCAGGGGCCAGGGATTGGGGGGCAGACGGCTCGCTCTCTTCTTGTTGCGGGTGCTTGCGCTCGGCTCGCGCTTTGTCTACTGCTGTGGCTAAGAGGCGTGTGTAGAGGTCGAGGCCGACAGCGGCTACCTGGCCGCTTTGCTCAGGGCCGAGGAGGTTGCCTGCTCCTCTGATTTCCAGGTCTTTGAGAGCGATACGGAAGCCCGCGCCCAGCTCGGTGGCCTGTTCGATTGTGGAGAGGCGCTCGCGGGCAGTTTCGGTTACTTTGCGGCCTGCGTGGTAGAGAAAGTAGGAGTAGGCGCGGTTAGCGCCCCGGCCTACGCGACCGCGCAACTGGTACAACTGGGCGAGGCCCAGCTTGTCGGCGTGGTCCACGATGAGGGTGTTGGCGTTCGGAATATCGAGGCCCGACTCGATGATGGTGGTGCAAAGGAGCACGTCGGCGTCACCCGCCACGAACTTCGCCATGACTTTTTCAAGGTAATCTTCGGGCATCTGCCCATGGCCCACTATGAAGCGAGCTTCGGGTACGAGGGCCTCTAGCTCCTCCCGCAGCTTTTCTATGGTTTCTACACGGTTGTGGACGAAGAAGACCTGGCCACCGCGCTCAAGCTCGCGCAGGATCACCTCGCGCACAAGCTGGGGACGGTAGGCTGTAACGTAGGTCTTGATCGGCAGGCGCGCCTCCGGCGGGGTCTCGATGAGCGAGAGGTCGCGCACGCCTGACACGGCCATATAGAGAGTTCGGGGTATGGGTGTGGCGGAGAGGGTAAGGACGTCAACCGCAGCGCGCAGTTGTTTGAGCCGCTCTTTGTGGC
>JADMIH010000315.1 GCA_015478675.1 Chloroflexota bacterium
GGGTTCGATGCTGAAGCTGTATTTGAGCACCCCGTGAGCGAAGCCATGCGGATCGTATAGCTGCTTCTCGTTGGATTGTGCGCCGGGCCTCGTGAAGAGATCGCCTGATTGCAGCCCTGAGAGCGCCCAGCCCTGGGGCTTCGGCCATGTGATTGGACCTCTGTGGCCGTCAGCAATCAGCGTCTGGCCGTCATAGCTGATGCTGTAAACGGGCGATATGCCCTCGGCATTATAGGGGCGAAGCGCAAAGCTGAAGGTGCCGGTAAGTCTCATATCCGCGATGTTGAAGAGGACCACCTGCATCGCCGCCCAATCACCGCCCTGCGCAGGAAGCATCCACGATTCGCTTGACACCCGCAATCCGCCTGCCTCAAAAGCGGTAGCAACCACCGGCAGCCTGCCCTGCAAGCTCTGCTTCACGTTAGCTTGCAGACTTGCTGACATGATACCCAGCCCGCTTCCATCTACATCGGCCCACCAATCGAGCGATGGCCCGCCGGGGACAGGTGTTAGTAGGCCCCAGCTATCTACTATGCTCTCAACTGGATGTCTAGCGCCTGGGACACCGAGGGCTGTCCAGTTGCGCGCTGTCTGGTTCACCATCAGGTTGATAACGCTGCGAGGCACGAAGTGAGTAGATTCGGGGTCGGATTGCTCGCGCATCCAGCGGGGCAGGAGCCAGCCATTGAGAAGAACCATTGAGAACCTGTTCAAGTAACCTTGCGCCAGCACTCTCGCGCTCGCAGGTAGCAACTCCGGGGGGGCGGGCAGCGTCCCCGGCACGCCGAGGCGCGAGGCGGCACGCAACAGCCGATATGCATTGCCGACTTTGGGTCGCCACTCCTGCGCCCTGCTCTCTCTACGCGGCAGGTGGCGAGCTTTCCACTCGTGTAGCCGCAAGCCCTGAGACGCACGTCGTCTCAACGTATGACACCCTTCGCGTGCAGGGTTGCCAGGGCTGCATCGTCCAGCTTTAGCACCTCCATAAGCACCTCATCGGTATGCTCGCCGAGCATAGGTGGGTGGCGGCGTATAGTGGGTGGGGTGGTCTCAAGCTTCAGGGGCGATGCTACTAACTTTAACGTGCCTATCTGCGGGTGGCTTATCTCCTGTACCATGCCGCGTGCAGTCGCCTGGGGAGCCGATAGCGCCTGGTCTACCTTGTTCACAGGCCCACCTGGTACGCCTGCCCTTTCTAACAACTCTAACCATTCGGCGGAGGTGCGCGTAAGGAAGAGCTCTTCCAGCAGAGGCGCCAATATCAAACGGTTCTTCACGCGCAAGGGGTTGGTGGTAAAGCGTGCATCCCCTGCAAGGTCGGGCCGCCCTACGGCCTCACAAAATTGCTGCCATTGGCGGTCGTTGCCAACGGCAAGGATTACCCACCCATCGGATGCGGCAAACGTCTGGTAAGGGACAATGTTGGGGTGGCCGTTGCCGATGCGGACGGGCACCTCTCCTGAAACCAGGTAGTTACTTCCCACATTGGCGAGCCATGCAAGATGCGCGTCGAGGAGTGACATGTCAATGTGCTGGCCCTTGCCTGTTTGTTCGCTAACGCGCAACGCCGCCAGTATAGACGAGAGAGCGAACATCCCTGTTGTGAGGTCTACGATAGCCACGCCAACCTTGAGTGGTGGCCCATCCTCCTCGCCTGTGACGCTCATTATACCCCCTGCGCCTTGCGCTATGTAGTCGTAGCCGGGGAGGGCAGCATCAGGGCCTGTCCGCCCGTAGCCCGATATGGAGCAGTAGACGAGGCCAGGGTTGCTCTTCGCCAGCTCGTTATAACCAAGCCCCCATTTCTCCATTGCCCCCAGGCGAAAGTTCTCTACAATTATATGGCTCTTGTCCACCAACTGGCGGATAATTTCTTGCCCTTCGTCAGCGCTCAGGTCAACAACTATGCTGCGTTTGTTGCGATTGCAACAGAGATAGTAGGCCGATTCGCTCCCGGCGTAAGGCGGCCCCCAACGGCGTGTGTCATCCCCTTCAGGCGACTCCACCTTAATCACATCAGCGCCGAGATCGCCGAGCATCATCGTGCAGTACGGCCCCGCCAGCACCCGCGACAGGTCAAGCACCTGTATGCCCGCAAGCGGCATAGCGGCTTCATCTACTACAGGTCGAGGGGTAACGGCGTCCTCCATAGCGATGGAAGTATGTCATAGTCAGCGCAGGGCAGTCAAGCAAACTGTGGCATACCTGTTTCTTTAGTGGAGGCGTGTGCAACTTTCCACACTTCCAGCACGTAAATGGCAGTGTCGCCGTAATACTCGACAACGCTTTGCATCAGGCGGCGAGGGGCTTTGCCCGTCTCTTCCCAACACCTCTCGTAAATGTTCAGAGTAGGGGTGCAGGGGC
>JADMIH010000316.1 GCA_015478675.1 Chloroflexota bacterium
CTCTCCCATGAAGGGAGAGAGGCATGGGGTGAGGGTAGGTATGCCCGCACAGTTGGCTCTTGACGATTGCTCCACCCTTACTCTGAACACTTACCTGAGCCCTCCTTGTTGACAGCGCAGGCGTTAGCCCATATAATCACGCCACTGGGGGTGCTGTTATTATGAAGTTAGTGCTGGCCGTTGTTTCCACTCAGGCTGCTGAAGGCATTACAGATGCATTGTTGGCGGCAGGATTTCGGACGACTCGTTTGGCTTCTACGGGCGGGTTCCGCCGCGAAGGTAACACAACTGTGATGATGGGTGTTGACGATGAAGATGTGGAGCCGGTGCTGGCTATTCTGCGTAGCGGCGTGCACACCGCAGCTTCGCGCAAAGCAGCCGCCGCAGCCGCGCAAGCAGCGCAGGCCGCCGGCGGAGAAGGGGGGCAGGTGCAGCCCAGCGGTCGGGGCGCGGTCTTTGTTTTGCCCCTTGAAGGTTATTTCCATCTTTAGCAGTCTCCGGGCTTTCCTTTATGTCCCAGGATAACGCGCCCGACGGCGCTCAGCTTTTGCGCGTCCAACTGACCGATATGGCGTATGGTGGCGACGCTGTAGGCCGCGACCCCGAGTCGGGTCTTGCTCTTTTTGCCTGGCCCGCAATAGAAGGCGAGGCGGCCACAGTTAATATTGTAGAGCGGCGCAAGAATCTGCTGCGCGGCCAGGTCACAGAAGTTGAGGAGCCTTCGCCGCTCAGGGCTGTGCCTCAATGCCCTTACTTCGGCACCTGCGGGGGTTGCCAATGGCAGCATATAGAGTATGACGCTCAGGTGCAATTCAAAGAGAAGATTCTGCGCTCACAGCTACAGCGTATCGCTGGCGTTGAGAACCTCGATGCACTCATCAAGAGTTCGATAGGCTCACCTCGCTCCTACAACTATCGCAATACCTCACACTTTGCTATTGAGGCCACCTCGAAGCGGCTCGGCTACTTTCGCCGTGACAGCCACTCGATTGTGCCTGTAGATAGCTGCCCTATCTCCAATGAGGGAATAAACAGCCTTATTCCTATCATAAATAAGGTTATTGAGCACTCTCTGGCCGCAGATGCAGGGCGAAACGAGCTACGGGGTGTCATGCGCGTCTGGAAGGTGGCGCTGCGGTTCAGCGCCGACACAGGCCAGGGCGTGGTAGTGTTCCATAGTAAGGCTTCCGGTCAGGCCAGACCTTCTCTTGCCCATGCCGTTCGTAGACGACCGCCACATGGTGGACGACCGGATGCAGGCCCAAACACAAACGAGGGCGAAGAGGCGAATCCGGTAACGCTCCTGGTGCGCCGCGAGGTCCGACGGGCTGTCACGTCAGCGTTGCGTGAGATCGACTTTGCCGTGACGCTTGTCGAGGTGATGGACGACGGGACGGTGAACCTCCTGGGGGGCAGCCGCAGCACAACCTCGCTGGCTGCCGACGCGATGGCAGACGCGCTGACAGGCGTCTCCTTGCGCGATAGCGCCACTCAATCCGAGAGCAGGGAGGCGAATCCGCCACTGGGAGTCTGGGTTGAGAGGCTTGGTGGCCGCATCTACTGGGTAGCGCCCGACGCATTTTTCCAGGCTAATACTCAGGCTGCCGAGTTGCTCCTCAAGGAAGTGTTAGAGGAGACGCCACGCAAGGTTGGGCTGGTGGTTGACGCGCATGCTGGTGTTGGCACCTTCGGGTTAGCCATCGCGCCACACGCAGGCCGTGTGGTCGGCTTTGAGACCGATAGCTCTGCCGTGGCAAGCGCGCGTTGGACGGCGATTACCTCCCAGATACACAACGCCGACTTCCGCCAGGGCCGCGCTGAGCTACTCCTGCCGCGCCTGTCCACATCAGAAGCCATTGACCTGGTGGTTCTCGACCCCCCGCGCTCCGGTTGCCACCCTGGCCTCCTGCAAGAGCTCGCTCGCAGGCAGGTTCCTCTCCTCATTTACCTGTCGTGTGACCCGGGCAGCCTGGCTCGTGACATCAAGCTCCTCTCCCCTGAATATACCCTCTCGTCAGTGCGCATGATAGATATGTTCCCCCAAACCTTCCACATGGAAACCGTTGCCGTGCTGAATAGGACTCGCAATGCCTGATGCGTAAATATCTGAGGCTGTAGATACTTTAACCATAATCCTTATGCATTACACACTACGAGTCCCGTAACCGTTCAGAGCAGGGTGGAGGGGCAAGCCCCTGTGACGAGGTTACAAGGGTGAATAAAGCCTCCTCTCCCATGAAGCGAGAGGGGCATGGGGTGAGGGTGGGTGAGGGCACGCCTCCACAGATACCCCAACAAGATCGCTCCACCCCCAACCCCGAACATTTACCACCAACGGGTGCATTTCAGATAGGGGGCA
>JADMIH010000057.1 GCA_015478675.1 Chloroflexota bacterium
CTCTGGTCCACTTTGATGGGGGAATCCCAACCGCAATGCGTGAGTTAACGTTGACCCTTTCGGACTGCGCTGATATAGTAGAGTGAAAGCTAGATCGTTGCAGCATTATGCGAGGAGTGGCGTGGTCGTGAGGCATACGGCAGCCAGGAGGGACTAGGGGACTATGGTACGTGGTCCAATCCGGATTGTAGATATAGCAGAGCGAGTGGGTGTCTCGATTTCGGCGGTATCGGCGGTACTGAACAATAAGGCAGAGGAGGCGCGGATCTCACCGCAGGTGCAGCAGCGAGTGTGGGCTGCCGCGCGTGAACTGGGCTACCAGCCGAATATCGCCGCTCGTCGACTGAGGGCCGGTGGACACGGTGACCAGAGCACCTACCTGGCGATCGCCACCTCCCTTGAAACCTCCATGGAGCTCCTCGGTAAAGTGGTGCGCGGCGTGCAGCAGTTTGCGGCGGCTTCAGCCGACCCTATTCAGATCACGATCGAAACCTTCCGGCGCGGGCACGTCGATAAACTTCCGGGACTACTCGACGGCACACGGTTCAACGGGGCAATCATTGCAAACACAGCCCCCGAGGACGACGAGTTCCTTGCCACAGCAGCCATCCCTGTCCCGCTCATCGTATTTTTGAGAGAGGTCAGTGGGCAGAACTGTGTTTCCAGCCGTGCGCGAGCCGCTGGCGCGCAAGCCGCTTCACTTTTTATGTCCGCAGGCCGACAACACCCGGCGGTGCTTGTGCCGGCCGATCAGACTCAGGTTCGCTTAGAGAGGCAGGAAGGCTATATCCAGGCATTCAGAGATGCCGACTTTCCAACGGCACGGATCGCTGAGATAGTGAGCGACGCTTTCAGCGAGGAGATGGGCTATCGAGCGATGGAGCGATTTCTCGCAACTGGTGGTCAGTGTGATGCGCTCTTTGCAGTGGGAGACATAATGGCCTTCGGGGCAGTCGCCGCCATCAAGGCAGCCGGCCTGCATATACCTGAAGATATCGCCGTGATCGGCCATGATGATCTGGAAATGGCCCGATTTATTGACCCTCCGCTGACTACCTTCCGCTTGCCGTTGATCGATATGGCGAGAGATGCAGCGGCTATGGTGGTGGAAATGCTCCACCAACACCACCACGCTACCACCCACCGTGTCTACGACGCCGAACTCACAGTGCGTGCCTCTACGTAATGCGTAGTGCCGCACCGTGCCGAACGCAGGGGCGCAGGGGCGCAAGAGCTGCCAGGGATGTGGCCCACGGTTACTCCTCGCGAGCATTACGCGCTCAGGCGCGACCCGGAAGGGCCGGTGCTTCAGTTCTTTGACAGCCCATGAAAATAGCCGCCAGCAGACAGGGCATCAGGCAGCGCAGGGGTTGCCATCGCGCCGTTACGCTTCATAACGGCGCAAAGGTAAAGTGTAAGAGGTAATGGGTATGCAGGAGCCACTAATGGAACACCCGAAGGAACCGCTGATCTGTATTGTAGGTAGCATCAATATGGACCTCGTCGTGAGAACGCCAGCGCTGCCGGTACCGGGACAGACAGTCCTGGGTGGCCCCTTTGCCACCTTCCCCGGCGGCAAGGGAGCCAATCAAGCTGTGGCTGCCGTTCGAGCCGGGGGCCAGGTGGCGATGGTCGGCTGTATTGGAGAGGACGCCTACGGTCCTATGCTCCATGCCGGGCTGCTCGACGAGGGGATTGACGTGTCACTCGTACGAACCCAGGCCGGCAGCGCCACGGGAGTGGCCCTGATTGCGGTGAACCCACGGGGGCAGAACACCATTATCGTGGCGCCCGGGGCAAACGCTGCGCTCACACTCAAAGACTTAGAGAGGTCATCCGAGGTCATCCGGTCGGCTGCAGTATTGCTGTTGCAACTGGAGGTACCCCTGCCTGTAGTGGCAGCGGCGGCACAGATGGCCAGGCGGGCCGGCACGCCAGTCATATTAAACCCCGCCCCCGCCCCGCCCGTAAACGATTCTTTACTTGATCTTCTGGCCCTCGTAGATGTGCTCGTCCCGAACGAGACCGAAGCGGCGACCCTTACGGCTTACCAGAGAGGTGACAGCACGGACCCCGAACTGATGGCGCGCGCCCTGCACGAGCTTGGAGCCGGGGCTGTAGTTATTACCCTGGGTGAGGGTGGAGTGTTCGTACTGGATGGTGATCGTACTTACCGGCAGGCTCCCTTCTCGGTGCGGGCCGTTGATGCAACCGCCGCTGGGGACGCATTCACAGGTGCGCTAGCCCTGGCACTGGCCGAAAACCGCACTCTCCAGGAGGCAGTCCGTTGGGGAGCGGCGGCAGGCGCGCTCGCGGCGGCGACTGCCGGTGCACAACCGTCACTGCCATCACGTGCCAGTATCCAAAAGTTGCTCGTGCGCGCCGGAGCATAGCCCTCGGCTGGGTATGATGGCTTCTGAACGGTGGTATTCCCCGACCCTCCTACTCCTTCGTCCCTTTGTCCTTTTGTATTCTCTCGTATGCCATTATTATCCCAACTCAGCTACCAGGATATCGCAGTACAGGTGCCACAGAACCCTTCCTGCAGCTCCAGTCGGTGACAGCGAGCACTCAGGGCGATGGACGGCACGGTCTGGTACAACACCTGGTCCCTCCCGTTATTACCATCCAAAGACCAGAGGTATTATCATATCTCAAGTAACCTGGGATCAGGGCTTGACAGCCTCTGTTTCTTTTGTTATATTCTTGCTGAAACCTTTCAGCAAAGCAGCATGGGGAGCTGTGCAACCGTCAGCAAAGGGGCTGGGTCATGAAAATAGCGGGCCATACAATGGGCACTCCCGGGTTGTCGGCGGCTGAGGCGCTACGGCTTTTCGCGGCGATCGGCCTGGACGCTGCCGAAATAATCTGGCAGGATGACTATCTGTCGGGTCTTCCCGAGACTGCCGGAGACGAGCGCGTGGACGAGGTACGCAGCCTGGCCTCGGACCTTCGGTTGGATATTTCTTGCCTCACCCCCTACATGACCGGCATCAACAGCCTGGACCCCGACGAACGCGCCCGCGATATAGACCGCTTCGCCCGTTGCATCAGGGTAGCTGAGCGATTGGCGTGCCCATACATCCGAGTCTATGCTGGCCGGTACCTGCCCGGTGATCCCCATAGAGACGAACAGTGGCACCGGCTGGTAGAGTCACTGCAGACCCTCGATCTACTGGCCACCGAGAGCGGCGTCACCCTCTGCGTCGAGAATCACTTCAACACTATGACGGTCACGGCGGCAGAGACCGCGGCGCTTATGCAGGCGGTCGGCTCACCCGCCGTAGGTATCCTTTACGACCAGGTGAACCTGGCATTCACCCATAGCGAAGCTTATCCGGAGGCGATTGCCAGGCAAAGGCCCTGGATCCGCTATGTCCATGTCAAGGATTTGGTCTTCACCGATCCCGGTCGCGCGTTCAGCGCTTCTGCAGTTTCGTCAGTCGCCACTGAGGAGCGCACGGTGCGCTCTCGTGTAGTTGGGGAAGGAATCACAGACTGGCCTGCCATTCTGGGGGACCTGCGCGCCGGTGGCTATGACGGATATCTGAGCATGGAGTACGAGTATCGGTGGCACCCACAGGACCTACCTGAGCCCGAGGCAGGCTTTCGCCGGGGCGCAGCTTACCTGCGGCAGCTCCTCGGCACGCAAGTCTCTCGAAGATGAGGAGCTGAATGGCAATGAAGCTTTCTGTTATCACCGATGAGATTAGCGCCGATCCGGAGACTGCTATCGAGCTTGCTCGAGAGTGGGGCGTGCCTGCCATCGAGTTGCGCGGGATCGGCGAGCAGCGCTACCCGGACGTTTCTGATTTCTGGAAGGCGCGCGTCCCTGAGCTGGTCAGGGAGTCAGGGCTACAGGTGGCGGCACTATCACCCGGCTTATTCAAGATCCCACTCGCCATGCCCCCGGCCCCAGAGACTCGTATTTTGCGCTGGGAAGACGCCATGCTCTTCCGTCGCTATGAGAGTGCTGAGGGATTGGTACGATTCCACCTGGAGGAGTTGTTACCACAGACCATAGCGGCCGCCCAAGCGCTGGGGAGCGCGGTGATCGTCTGCTTCAGCTTTGACCGTGGTCCCGAGATCCCAACCGACGCTACGGTGCCGGAGGGCGTAGTAGACGTGCTGCGAGATGCCGCTCGACGGGTAGGCGATGCGGGCCTGACGCTCGCCGTGGAGGCCGAACACGTCTGCTGGGGGGATACCGGCGCCCGTACCGCAGCGCTGGTGCGCCGCGTTGGGCACCCGGCGCTCGGCATCAACTGGGACCCCGCTAACGCTTTCCGCGCGGGTGAGGATGCTCCATTTCCCGATGGCTACGCCGCCTTGCGCGACCTGGTGCGCCATGTCCACTACAAAGACGCCGCCGTCAACCCCGAGACTGGTGCTCGCCACTTTGTCTTTGACGGCTCGGTCGACTGGGTAGGGCAGATCAGGGCGCTGGAGCAAGATGGCTACTCTGGTTATATCTCTGTTGAAACCCACGTCCGCCCCAAGGTCGCAACCGCTCGGCAGTCGATCGAGCGGTTGCGCCGGCTCATTGAAAGTGAGGCATCATGAGAGCAGCTACATCCACAGCATCTACGGCATCTACAATAGGTGGCATCATCTGCCCCCTGGCCACTCCCCTGGACGATGCAGAAGATCTCGACGTTCCTGCTCTGCATCTCTTGCTGGACCGTCTCCTGCCTGACCTGGACGGCGTCTTTGCCCTCGGCTCATCAGGTGAATTCGCACTCCTCAGGCCTTCAACGGCAGAACACCTCGTGGATGAGGTAATAGCCCACGTCGGAGGCCGTGTTCCGGTTTATGTAGGTGTTGGTGACACCGGTACCGCCCGGGCGCTGGCTAACCTCAAGCGTCTTACGCGCCCCGGTGTTGACTACATCGTTGCTTGTAGTTCGTTTTACTACCCGATCAGCGACCAGGACGCCCTGGCCGGCCACTTCCTGGCGATTGCAGAGGCATCTTCGCTGCCTGTCCTTCTTTACAACATCCCTCAAAACACAGCCACGCCTCTGGCTCCAGCCACTGCTGCCCGCCTGGCGGAGCACCCGAATATCGTTGGCATGAAAGACAGCTGGGGGGACATGATGCTCCACCAGGAGTTCCTGGCACTGCTTAGCAGCAAGTTCGCGGTCATCCAGGGGCGCGAGCAATTGGCGGCAGCCTCGTTGTGGCTGGGAGGGGACGGCATCATCTCCGGCCTTTCAAATTTTGCGCCCGAACTCCTGCAGCAGATCGCAGTCGCAGTGCGCGAGGGTGACCGCGCAAAGGCCCTTGAAGTCCAGCGAGCTGCAACTACGCTCGCGCAAGTTTTCGATCAAGGCTACTGGCTGAGCGCTCTTAAAGCCACGCTCGCAGAACTCGGCATCGGAAACGGCCGGTCGGCAGCGCCCCTTCCCGCATGCACCGCGTCGCAGCGAGCAAACATCCGCCGTATCCTTCAGGTGGCCAATATAGCAGGCGTGCAGGGAGCAGAGATAGGGGCGGAAAGGGGAGCGCGTTGATCAGGCAAGATAAAGTAGAGCAGGCGGACGTATCCGTCGCAGCCCCTCCGCGACCCAGGCGCACGCGGTCGGTAGCCCGTGACCGTTTCGTCTCCATAGGTCTACCCCTTTTCACCTTTGTTGGCTTGCTGGTCCTGTGGGAAGTACTGATCATACTTTTCAAAGTGCCTGAGTATATTGTGCCACGCCCCTCGGAGTTCCTGGTAAGGGTCTGGCAAGACCGTGCCCTCTTGTGGACCCATACGCTGGTAACGGGTGGCGAGGTGATTGTGGGCTTTCTCGCTGCCACCGTAGTCAGCATTCCATTGGCGCTCTTGATCGTGTCTGTACCCTTGTTGGAGCGCGCCTTTTATCCTGTAATCGTTTTCTTCCAGATCATACCTAAGATTGCAATCGCACCCTTGTTCATCGTGTGGTTCGGTTTCGGGGTCTTTCCGAAGGATTTGCTGACATTTCTGCTGTGCTTTTTCCCCATCCTGGTGGCAAGCATGAGCGGCTTTCGCGCCCTTGACCCGCGTGTCCTGTACCTGACACGCTCAATGGGTGCGAGTTGGTGGCAAACCTTCCGGTACGTGCGTATACCTGCCGCGTTGCCGTTTATATTCTCAGGACTCAAAGTGTCGGTGGTGCTGGCTGTCACAGCGGCTATTGTCGCCGAGTTTGTAGGCTCGAACTCGGGTCTTGGCTATCTGCTCTTGCGAGGCTCAAGTTACTTCGACACACAGCTAATCTTTGCCACCCTGGTTGCCCTGAGTCTCCTGGGCCTGGTCTTCAACTATGCCGTGGAGATCCTCGAGCGGTTGATCATGCCGTGGCAACAGTTCCGCGAGGAGGACTAGATGTAGCCATGTTTTGTAAGGGTCGGAAATCACAGGTCACACTCGTCACGGGTAAGCAAGTTACGCAAGTTCATCTTACATAAGGAGACTGAAAATGATATCCAGATCGAAAGCAAGGTCCAGATTACTCGGAGCGGTCACAATTGCCTTTCTGGTGCCACTGTTGGCTGCCTGCGGTGGAACCGCTGACACACCCACGGCCCAGCTGCAGCCCACAGCTACCCAGGGAGCGAGCCAGCCTACGGATACGGACACAGGAGTAGCCACTCAGGCCCCAACCGCTGGAGGGGCCGGGCAACCAACAGATACAGCGCAGGCTGCCCAGGCTACACCCTCAGCCTCTACCGGGGCCGCCGGCACCCAGTCCGCAAAGCTTATCCTCAACTTCCTGGCCGGTGGGCCTCAGGCCGGCTTCATGTACGCCAAGAAGCTCGGCTACTACACTGACGCGGGCATTGACCTGACGATTGAGGAAGGCAAAGGCTCCGCTACGACCGCCCAGCAAGTAGCAGCGGGCCAGGCCGAGTTCGGCTACTCCGATGCGCCTTCTGTTATGTCTGTGCGCGTCAAAGGCGGGCCGGTAACGGTGGTCGCACCGATACTTCAGACCAACGGCTTCGCTATAATCTCGCTCAAAGAGAAAAATATTACTAAAGTCTCCGATCTGGTCGGCAAGACGCTGGCTGTGCAGCCCGGCACCGCGCAGACCGCCCTCCTCGACGCGGTCTTTCTCTCCAACAATGTTGATAAGTCGAAGGTGACTATCGTGAACCTGGACCCCTCCGCGCTGAACAGTTCGCTGCTTCAGGGCAAGGTAGACGCAATCCTGGCGGGCGCGGACTTCCAGGGCGTGCAGATCACCGACCTCGGCAAAGAGATTAACCAGATCTTCTATAAAGACGCGGGTGTGCCGACAGTGGGGCTATCGATCATCACGCGCGATGAGATTGTTCAGAACAACCCGGACCTGGTAGCCCGCTTTGTAGCGGCGTCCCTCAAGGGCTGGGATGCCGCCCGTAAGAACCCCGACGCTGCGGCCGCATCCGTAGTTGAGCAGTTTGTATCTGGCAACAAGGACGAAATACTGAAGCAGCTCAAGGTAGACCTGGGGCTGGTCTGTGCCGCGAACGCCAAAACTTTCGGAGCAGTGCCGGAAGCTAACTGGGCTGCGACTTACGACCTGCTGACCAAGTACCAGAGCCTTCCGACCACCAAGCCGGTGACCGACTACTATACAACCAAATTCATCCCGGCGGACGCTCCAACCTGCCCCTAATGCATGTTCATAGAACAGGTTATGCAAAGAAGGGGTGCACTTGTATTCCGTGAGAGTGAACGTGGAGCGCGGTGATGCCTGTGAAGCATGGAAGGAACGGGGAGAAATGGGGCACAGCCAAAAAGACCCCCAGTGGCCGGTTCCCACCTCTCCCCCTTCCCTCATGCGCCGACCGTTGCCGATACGAAAGTGAGATGCGACGATGCAGGAAGTAGACAAACCGCTGTCCCAGGTCGGAATCGCCGGGGCGCGCATCGAGGGTCATGGCGTATCCAAGACATATGTGACCAAAGAAGGCGAGTTCCAGGCGCTCACACCTATAGACTTTGCGATCGAAGCGGGAGAATTCGTCAGTATTATCGGGCCGAGTGGCTGCGGAAAAAGCACACTCATGCTCATGGCTGCCGGGCTATTACCCCTCACCTCGGGCAGCATCGTGGTGAATGGAAAGGCCCTGACAGAGCCCCTGACTGACATCGGCATAGCGTTTCAGGACCACCTGCTGCTGGACTTTCGCACAGCCGAAGCTAATATCCTCTTACAGGCGCAGGTTCGAGGCATGCCGATGCAGGCAGCGCGTGAGGAAACTCGGAGGCTACTCAAGCAGCTCGGACTGGAGAAAGCTAGCAATCGCTATCCACGGCAGCTTTCGGGTGGTATGCGCCAGCGCGTGTCGCTCGCCCGGGCCCTGATCCACGATCCAAGCGTACTGATGATGGACGAGCCGTTCGGCGCGCTCGACACTATCACTCGTACGCAGATGCGCCACGACCTGGAACTGCTCTGGATGGAAAAGCGCAAGACTGTGCTGTTTATCACGCACAGCGTCGAAGAGGCAATCGGCCTCTCGGACCGGGTGCTGGTCATGTCACCGAGTCCCGGCAGGATAGTGGAGGAGATCCGCATCGAGCTACCCCGCCCCAGACCCATCGAGCTGGGCATCGAACAGAGCTTCGTAAGCTATGCCGACCGCGTATACGAGATATTCCGCGAGCTCGGCGTGCTGATGTTTTGATGAAAGGTTCTCACTGATGCGCGTGCTGATCACCGGCGCCGCCGGCTTCCTGGGGTCGCACCTGGCTCGTCGCCTGCTCGCCCTCGATTACTCGGTCGTCGCCTACGATCAAGCTCCGGTTCTACTCGATAGCGAAGGCACCTGCGACGCGACGGGCGATGCAGACAGCCAAGCTCCGACGACACCACGGGCGGTCTTCACCGCCATACAAGGCTCTGTCACGGATCAGGATGGGCTGGCACAGGCGCTGAAGACACACCGCATAGACGCCATCGTGCATCTCGCTACGTTGCTGACCGACGCCTGCGCTGCCGATATGGTGGCGGGCGTGATGGTGAACGGCGCGGGCACGGGTGCTGTCTTTGAGGCTGCCTGGCGGGCAGGGGTACGCAGGGTCGTCTTCGGCTCGTCGGTGGCCGCGCTCGGTCAAGACGTGGGACCTGCGCCTGGAGACAGAGTGGCGTTCAGCCCCACGAGCGTGTATGGTGCTACCAAGGCCTTTGGAGAGTTACTCGCAGGCGCACTTCGTACCCAGCGCCCCGAGCAGGAGCTAATCGGGCTGCGCTTTGGGTGGATTTACGGGCCTGGTCGAGTACGCGGTTGGAACGCTCTTCAGAGGGTGATAGAGTTGTTTGCGCTGGAGAGTGCAGAGGTACCTTATCCCGACTACGACCGTCCAAACGACTGGACCTATGTGGACGATGCGGTCGCGGCGATAGTGCTATGCCTCCACTCGCCGCGCCCCAGTGTGCTCGCTTACAACGTCCCCGGCGCCTATCGCCGCGTGCAGGAGGCAGTAGCTTACCTCCAGCAGCTCTCTCCAGCCTCCCGGCCCGTGCCTTACCAGGCGCAGTTGCCCCCGGATGCCTGGGACTTCAGCCTCGACCATATAGCGCAGGAGACGGGCTACCGGCCCAGATTCGGCCTCGAGGTGGGGCTGGATCGAACAGTGGCAGCAATCCGCCGCGTGCATGGGCTACCGCAGATAGGCAGCTAGTATAAGCCACGAATATAGGTGAGGAGAGAACACGATGGACGCACGTCAAATACGGGTCGGACTGGTGGGGGCGGGAAACATAGCCCAGGTGGCCGAACTGCCTGCCCTTGCCGCCGAGCCTGGGGTAAGGATCGCGGGCGTGGTGACCCAGGTTCTCGACAACGCCTACCGCAACATACAACGCTGGCCGATAGAGCAAGTCTATAGTTCCGCCGAGGAGATGATCGGGGAGGCTCGCCTAGATGCCCTCTTTGTCCTGACACCCAAATACAACCACACCCCCTTTGTTGAGCTAGGGCTTTCTTCCGGCCTCGACGTTTTTTGCGAAAAGCCTCTATCCACCTCACTCCAGGAGGCTCGGCACGTGGCCGATGTCGCCGATCAGACGGGGCGATTGCTCATGGTCGCGTTTAACCGCCGGTACGCGGAAGTATATAAGACCGCTCGCCGGCACTTTGGCGATGGCCACCCGCAGTTTTGCGTTGCGCAGAAGAACCGTACCGGCTCCGAGTACCGGGCGACGCTTGAGAATGCAATCCACATGATAGACTTGCTGAGGTGGTTCTGTGGCGAGGCAGAGCAGGTAACAGCGCACACTATCGCGCCTGACCCCTACCAGGAGGACGGCACGATGGCCCTCATTCGGTTCAATACCGGCGCAATCGGCACGCTGGTAGCGGCCCGCACCGCCGGCGAGTGGGACGAGAGGCTGGACGCCTACGGCGGCGCTACCAGCGTGCGTGTCACCGCGCCCGACACGGTAGCTACCAGCGCCGGTGGTGAAACGCGGATCGTGGAGATGAGGCCGCGGGCTTTCGGGTGGGCGCAGGCTACTACTACCATGGGATTCGCCCCTGAAGTACATCACTTCATCGAATGTGTTCGTGAGCGCAGGCAGCCCCTGACAGACGGTCACGAGGCGGTGCGCACTCAGGAACTGGTCGAAGAGATATTGCGGCAAGCGGGCTTACCTCAGGAGGACCGCGCGGACGTGCGACGGTAGAGGGGTTACCAGCCCTTATCAGCCACTTTTTCAGGTATTCTATTCTTTTGTATTGGAGTAAACACTATGACACAGCTCAAAGTTGGTATCTACTTGCCGAGTTTCGCATACCCGGAGGACGGTATTGACCATGCAGAACGGCTGCGAACCTGGATTGTGCGCGCAGAGGAACTGGGGTTTGAGTCGCTCTGGGTCACCGACCATATGCTACCCGCCCGTGAAATGTACGCACGCCCCTGGCTCGAGCCGCTGGCGACACTGGCCTTTGCCGCAGCACTCACCCGGCGTGTGCTTCTGGGTCCAGGCGTCTTGCTCTTACCTCTAAGGCAGCCGGTTGTACTCGCCAAAGAACTCGCCAGCATACAAGCCCTTGCACGCGGGCGCTTCATACTGGGGGCAGGCACAGGGTGGTCTCCCGCCGAGTTTGCGGCGGTGGGTGCAAAGCGTAGCGAGCGGGGCCGCAGGACAGACGAAACGCTGGAGATAGTACGCCGCCTGCTGCGTGGCGAAAGGGTGACTTATCAAGGCTCGTTCGTGTCACTGGAAGACCTTGAGATCGAACCCTCCCCTATCGATATGCCTGTGTGGATCGGAGGCGGGAGCCAGGCTGCCGATGAGCACTCAGTTGAAGAGCCGGTCATGCACCCACAGGTGGCGCGCCGTATTGCTAGTGCGGATGGCTGGTTCAGCAGACCTTCAGCGCCGCCGGAGGAGATAGCTAGCGATTGGCTCCAACTGCAGCCGTACCTTGCAGAAGCGGGCCGCTCCCCGGATGACCTGATCATCGGACACGGACAGTGGCTGCATCTGACTGAGGAGGACAACCACGATCGTGCCGTGCAGGTTCAGCACGAGATAGCAACGCAGATCGTCAGCTCGCACCGCCCACCCGAGCTACTGGAGCGCTACTATCTATTCGGCACCCTCGATGAGGTGGTAGAGTCATGTCACAGGCGGGCAGAGATCGGGGTAGAGCACCTTATCATACACCCATACACCGATGACCCGGCCCAACTGGAACTGTGGGGCAGCGCCCTGTTGCCTCGCCTTAAAGCCCTCGAAGTAAAAAGGCCGGCGTTGTAAGTCGGCTAACGCCAGTAAGTACAAAGAACGCGACGACGCGTAATGCTTCCAGTGGCAGTACATGTTCTACAACCGCCACACGAGTACGGGCAGCACCGAAGAACAAGGGAGAATTACCTCCTGTGCTTACATTTAAAGGAGGTAGGAAGTGCGAAGTGCAGTGACGGCAGTCACGATAGCGCAAGGACCGAAAACGGATATCACTCTTCGAGGGGTATATGGAGCAATTCAGCCGCCTTGCGCTTGGCACCTTCTCCGCGCCGGTCATAGCGAGCAGTTGTACCGACCTGAGCGTGTCCAGCCAACCGCTGCACTGTAGAAAGGTCGGCTCCTGCATCGAGCAGATCCGAGATCATGCTCCTGCGGAAGTCGTGGGGTGTCAGGTGTTTACAGCCCGCTGCCCGTGCCCGCCGTTGAGCTATCACAAGCACCGTGCGTGAGTCGAGACGCCTCAGCTTCACGTGCCCTCCTTTTAGAACCGTCAAGAACAGAGGACCAGCGGATGCAGGTGCGCCTTCCTGCGCTCGTACCTTGAGCCAGGCCTCCAGCAGTTGCCGCTCGCTGCTAGACGTATAGGACACACGAGCCTTGTTACCCTTGCCTGCTCGGATAGTGAGGGAACCGGTCTCCTGATCGTAATCCCCCACGTCCAGAGCCACAGCCTCCGCTCGTCGCAGGCCGGAACCATATAGCACTGCCAGGAGCGCTGCGTCTCGCGACCCAAGGGGTGTTCTATCCTTCATGCACGCCGAGAAGAGGGCACGCAGCTCTCCCTGGCTGATCGACCTCCCGCGCGGGAGTGTTTGGCCGCGCACCGCCCGGAACGCGATGGCTCGCTGGTAGCGGTCTGTATCCACCTGCCCGAGCTCCCACCCGGCTCTTAGCACTCCTCGCACTGCGGCCAGCATCTTGTTAGCTGTGACCGCTGCGTATCGACTGGCAAGCTCTGATCGGAGGGCCCGTGTATGCTGAGGGCCAAGTGCTTGCCAGGGCATCGACTGCCAGTCGCAGCTACCCGATGAAAGTAGCTCGGCACATATCTGCAGTGACGACCGGACCCCGCGCCGGGAGCCTGGGGCAAGGGAAGCCAGGTAGACCATAGCGGGATGCTGATCTGCAGAGCCTTGTCTGTTGGCCGCAACCGGCACTAACCTCTGGTCCGGTACCGGAACGCTCGAGCGAGCTTCGTCCCCGTTGCCTTGTGCTTGTACAACTTCGATATCGATGCTCCGCATTGCAATCCGCCCTTCTTCTGAAAAATAGATAGTGAGAACTAACATACTAACGCATTATTTTCTATCACAGAGTAGCGCATTCCAGGTGTCACTTACATATTTGAGTTGCACGTGCGATACGAGGTCGCTTCGCATGAGTGGTTGAACGGTTGAAACCAATCAACCCAGGCTAGTGTCCAAAGCCTGTTCCCAATCCCCACGTGCGCCATCATAACATGGAGTGCGAAGCTGGGGGTAACGCCTAAGCCGATGGCCAGCCAACGGTACAGAGCGGGCTAGGGAAAATCTGGACGGATGAACGAGAGTGAACCCTTGATGAGGCTTCGTTACAAATAGTTGCCGGAGGTTGGCTGACCAAGACGGCAATATTGGGTCAAGAGGTAGGCATCGGGACAAGTCTGCCAAAGGTCAGAGAACCGTGCAATTCTCTGACTGGGACACCAGACCCCGGAGTAAAGAGGGCATCCACCCCAGGTGTATCTCAGCGATGCGCAACGTAGTAACCCCAATGAAGTCTGGTCGCAGTGCAAACTATCAAGCAGGCACCCTAGCCAGTAAGCTGACCGCAAGGAAAGCCCAACCCTTCAGTGGGACAAGGATGGTCTAAGAAGCGAATGCTAGCAGCCGAAAGGCAAGGGAAATCAATAACCCGCTGGATAGGGCCACCTACACAGGTGGAGATACCCAACCTGAAAGGGTGCTGACGTAGACCGGGTAAACCTCCTAAAGAACCGAGTAATGATTGCAAATTGAGGGGAAAGTTAGATGCAGGCAGCCATAGCAGTCATGTCCGCAAACGGAACCGAGAGACCAACCGATTGGAATAGCGTCAACTGGCGCAAAGCCAACCGTCAGGTTCGCAATCTGCGACAACGTATCTTTAGGGCATCTCAGGCGGGCGACCTGAAGAAGGTTCGCTCTTTACAGAAGCTCATGCTGCGTAGTTACTCCAACACGCTCATGAGTGTGCGGCAGGTAACACAGGTAAATGCCGGTAAGCACACGGCGGGCGTAGACAAAGTGGTTGTGAAAACACCACAAGCCAGAGGGAGGTTAGTGGACCACCTGTCCATCTATCAGCCCTGGCGCGCTCGACCAGCCAGTCCGGTACGACGAGTATACATACCGAAGGCCAACGGTAAGATGCGTCCGCTTGGCATCCCTACCATCATTGACCGATGCTTACAGGCAAAGGTCAAGAATGCGTTGGAGCCGTACTGGGGAGCTCGCTTTGAAGCCACCAGTTATGGGTTCCGGCCTGGCAGGGGTTGCCATGATGCCATCGAGACCATCTTCAATCTTGCCTGCCCAAACAGGCGGAAGAAGTGGGTGGTTGATGCAGACATCAAGGGAGCGTTCGACAACATCAGCCATGAGTACCTGCTCCAAACCATTGGTGGGTTCCCCGCCAGGGAGCTAATCAAACAATGGCTGAAGGCAGGTTACATGGAAGGTGGAGTGTTTCACGAGACCGAGGCGGGCACACCGCAAGGTGGCGTAGTCAGCCCGCTGTTGGCGAACATTGCTCTGCACGGCATGGAGCAAGCCCTCGGCGTGTTCCGCAAGCCGGGCATAATCCGCAGCAGCCGTGCTGTGGTGAGATACGCAGATGACGTGCGCCATATCACCAGGTGCTGGATACCTTTCACAGAAAGGAGGGGTTCGGAAGAATAGACCTCTGGGTCAATGGCTTACCTGATGGCGAAAGCCAAAAGGAACAATAGCATGCTATTAAAGCAGGAAAGGAAAGAAGATGCTTATGACCTTGTCCTGCAAGACCCGCGTAATATTGGTGAAAGCCACACTGCTTGAACCTCAGTCTCTAGCGATGCAAGCGTACATCCCCCGATTACAGTTTCTAAGGCGGGGCCGCCACGATAGGGCGACTAAGTCGTCGTCGTTCGAACCTTCCGCGTGACGGGCGGTGAGAAACGATCTCACTCAAAGGGGCAGACGAGGCACCTAAGTTACGCTCGATACGTCTAGCATTTAGGGAATATGGGATTGCCCCACGGGTCGAGAGGCCCAGGGTAACGGAGCCTCCGTAGTACTCCGAGGGCGGGAAAGCCGTCTACACTGGCAATACCCGGATTACCGAATCTCTTACCAGTACCATACTCACACCATTACTCATATCAGACATTGGGTAGAGACGGGAAGGGCCAAACGGGGAAGGGAGGTAGGTGCTTTGAAACCCAGCAAGAGAGGTACTCGAGATGAGGAACGCCGAAACTGTACTGGGGATCATCCAGGATCGCGGCAGGAGAGGACTGCCACTACAAGGCATTTATCGACAACTATTCAACCCGCAACTGTACCTGCTCGCTTATGGCAAGATTTACCGAAATAATGGAGCAATGACGCCGGGAACAACACCGGAAACTGTGGATGGGATGTCCATGATGAAAATCGATGCCATCATCGAAGCTTTACGCTTCGAGAGATACAGATGGACACCAGCGAGGCGTATCTACATCGAGAAAAAGCACTCGAAAGGCAACTCGAAAAAGAAGCGTCCGCTCGGAATACCCACATGGTCGGATAAGCTGTTGGCGGAGGTAGTACGCCTCATTCTTGAAGCCTACTACGAAACACAATTCAGCCCTTCGTCCCACGGTTTTCGACCTAGCCGAGGTTGTCACACAGCGTTGAGGGAAATCTATCATAAATGGGTAGGCACAAAGTGGTTCGTGGAGGGCGACATTTCTGATTGTTTTGGTTCACTGGATCATACAATCATGATGTCAATACTCAAGGAAAAGCTCCACGACAACCGCTTTATACGGTTGATCGAGGGTTTGCTCAAGGCCGGATATTTGGAGGGGTGGAGATACAACATCACACTCAGCGGTAGTCCACAAGGCTCCGTGCTCAGCCCCATACTCGCCAATATCTACCTTGCCAAACTGGACAAGTACGTCGAGACGATGCTTCTACCAATTTACAACCGAGGAGACCGACGCAAGATCAACCCAGAATACGCCCAACTACGCGGCAAGGTCATAAGGCTAAAGCAGATGGGGCAAAAGGAAGAGTCACTCAAGCTACGTCGTCAGATGCAGCAGCTACCTTCTCTTGACCCTGACGACCCTACCTACAGACGACTGCGCTACATACGTTATGCGGACGATGTGCTTCTTGGTTTCAGCGGCCCCCGCATGGAAGCCGAAGAAATCAAGCACCGCCTCAAAGAGTTTCTGCGCGATGAACTCAAGCTGACCCTCTCAGAGGAGAAAACGCTCATCACCCACGCACGGAGGGAAGCTGCACGCTTCCTTGGTTATGAGGTCGTAGTGCTCAACAACGACCACAAACTTGACCGGCGTGGTCACCGCAGCATCAATGGGCAGATCGGGCTGAAGGTACCTTCGGACGTAGTACGTGCGAAATATACCGGCTACCTACGCAAGGGTAAACCGATACACCGAATCGAACTTATCCATGATAGCGTGTACAGCATCATGGCACAGTACCAAGCGGAGTACCGGGGCATTGTGGAGTACTATCGGCTGGCTTACAACCTGCACCAACTCAACCGGCTGAGATGGGTCATGGAACGATCACTAACTCAAACACTGGCACACAAGCTACGCATCAGCGTGAGCAAAATCTACCAACGATACCAAACCAGCATTGAGACGGAACAGGGTCCACGTGTTGGCCTGCAAGTAAAGGTTGAACGCGCGGAGGGAAAGAAGCCACTGATAGCACAATGGGGTGGTATTACTCTCGCACGGGACATGAAAACAGTCCTCAACGACCAACCCCCACGTGTTTGGGGAACACACTCACACACAGAGCTAGAAAAGCGGCTCCTGGCCGAAACATGTGAACTATGCGGCTCACATGAAAAGGTCGAGGTACACCACATTCGAGCTCTGAAAGACCTCAGACAGAAAGGACGTGCTGAGAGACCTGAATGGGTGAAAGTGGTGGCGGCACGACAGCGCAAGACGCTTGTAACGTGCCTGAAATGTCACGATGAAATCCACACAGGGAAACTGACACAGCACACCCTGCATATGGTAAAAAGCCGCTAATGGAAAAGCACTGGAGAGCCGAGTACTCCGAAAGGCGTAAGCCCGGTTCGGGGAGGGGCGGACAGAAAAGTATCGGTAACGACAACTCGCTGGCCGCCTACTCTACTTTGTGGTTTTGGATGAGGACGGAGATGTCATCAAACAAGCACAAGAACTCATAAGCGCGTGGTTAGAGGACATGGGATTAGAATTAAAGCCGAGCAAGACCCGCATCACCCACACCCTGAAAACGATAGAGGGCAACGAAAAGAGCAAGGACGACGAGGGCGATGAGGGCGATAAGGTCCACAAGAGCAGGCCTGGGTTTGACTTTCTAGGGTACGAAATTCGCCAATACCCTGTAGGGAGGAGGCGAACAGGCTACACCGGACATGGCAAACCGCTCGGTTTCAAGACTATCATCAAGCCCAGCAAAGAGGGGATAAAGCGGCACTACCTGGCAATGAGCGCCATTGTGGACCAACACAGAAACGACCATCAGGTACGTCTGATACAGGACCTCAATCCAGTAATCACTGGGTGGAGCCGTTACTACTCGGACGCCTGTAGCAAACAGGTGTTCAGCAAACTCGACGATCTACTCTATCACAAGCTCCAAAGCTGGGCATATCGCCGTCATCATAAAAAGGGCAAACATTGGATTGCCAACAAGTATTGGCACACCGAGGAAGGCAAATGGCGGTTCGCGAGCGATGGCTTAGAACTGCATAAGCACAGCCGCATACCAATACAACGCTTTCGCAAAGTGGCTGGCAGCCGAAGCCCATTTGATGGTGATTGGATATATTGGGCAACGCGAAGGGGACAACACCCGGAAATCTCAAGCAGAATAGCTATTCTGCTCAAGAAACAACAGGGGCGCTGTCCTTACTGTGGATTGTTTTACAAAGACGGAGATTTGCTGGAGCAAGACCACATTGTGCCCAAAGCACGAGGTGGGAGAGATAGCCTCAGCAATCTGCAACTCCTACATCGACATTGCCATGACAGGAAGACTGCGGCAGACAACACAAACAAGCTGCTACAGGCATCTTCGGGAGGTACTCATGAAAAGAGCCAATGCGCTGAGGAGCCGTGTGAGGTTAACGTCTCACGCACGGTTTTGAAGACGAGCGGGTCAGGCGACTGGCTCGCTTAGTTTACTTCGCTTGAGAAGAACACTGTTTGCATCTACTCGCAACTCAAGAGTTGTTCCTCTTCTGAGGTGGCGGCCATGCTGGAGGGACTGCTACGTCACTGCACCACTATGGAAGTAGAGCGTAACTTCGTCGACTCTCACGGTCAATTAGGGAAGTTTTATTAGGGCAAGGCATTTGCCTTCTGTAAGCTCTTGAACTTCGACCTGTTGCCCAGGCTCAAGGCTATCCATGCACAGAAGCTCTACCGGCCGGAAACCGGCAGACCTGACGCCTATCCAAACCTGCAGTTGATCCTGACGAGACCCATCCAGTGGGACCTGATCCGCCAGCAGTATGACCAGATGGTGAAGTATGCTACGGCTTTAAGGTTGGGAACGGCTGAGACAGAAGCGATACTCAGGCGTTTCACCCGCAACAATCTGCAACACCCGACCTACCAGGCTCTTGCTGAGTTGGGTAAAGCAGTGAAAACGATCTTCCTTTGCCGCTACTTACGCTCGGAAGCACTGCGGCAAGAGATCCACGAGGGGCTGAACGTGATTGAGAACTGGAACTCGGCGAACGGCTTCATATTCTATGGACGAGGAGGAGAGCTAGCCAGCAACAGCCGTGACGACCAGGAGCTCGGCCTGCTGGCCTTGCACCTGGTGCAGAACTGCCTGGTGTACATCAACACTCTGATGCTGCAGGAGGTGCTTGGCGAAGAGGGCTGGTTGGAGCGCATGAAACCCGAGGACCTGCGGGCACTTACTCCTCTGATCTACAGCCATGTCAACCCATATGGCCTGTTTCGGCTGAACATGGAAGAACGGCTGCCATTGTTGGAGGAGGCTGTTGCATGAGCAACGTGAGCAACTTACTGACTGACACAACCAACACAACCAACACAACCAACACAACTACAACCAAACGAACACCGAGGACGCCAGCGCGCAAGAAGGCGAAAGAGTTAGCAAAGTATCTACGTGGAGAGCGGCCTGACTACCTATATATGAAGGAACTGTTCCGCCACTTGCGCGATGAACTAGAAATCAAGGTGCCAAGGCAACCGCAGAAACTACCATATGTGCCAACCGAGGAGGAGATCCAGGGCTACTACCGAGTGGTATGGGACAGTGAGAACTTGCAAGACGCAATACTGATCAAGTTGCTGCTTGTAACAGGAGTGCGTGTTGGCGAGCTGGTCAAGATATAGCTACCTAAGTTTCGTACAAACGTAGAGGGATTTGAACCCAATGAGGGCACAG
>JADMIH010000058.1 GCA_015478675.1 Chloroflexota bacterium
ACAAGGGTGATTACAGCCCCCTCTCCCTTCATGGGAGAGGGGCATGGGGTGAGGGTGCGTGAGGGTGCGTGAGGGTGCGTGAGGGTGCGTGAGGGTACGCCTCCACAGCTACTCCTTCAAGATTGCTACACCCCAACTCTGAACCCTTACAGCCGTTGTAACTGTCCCACAGGAGGTAGGTTGACATAAGTGTGGGAAGAGTGCTTCGATTTTGGGGCGAAATTGACCCTCTGGTGGGGCGAGATACCTGATCTTGCACCCGATTTTGCACCTCTGGTGGGAATTAAAACTCGCCAACCGTCTGTGGGACAGTAACAGCCGTTCGCTCATTTGACAACCCCCCTCCTGTTAGGTATAGTCTAGAATTGTGCCACGATTTCCGGCGTACGAGAGGAAGATATTTTGAAGAACTTACTTGGGCGGCTGATGAGCAGGCCGTTCGATGAACTGAAAGTTATCTCTACCACCTGGGGCACCCTCACTAGAGACCCTAATCCCACGCAGAACGACCTTGCCATCGCCGCTTACCATACGATGGTAGACCCCTCGGCTGTACGTGGCGTCTGGGAAAACCTCGACCCCGAAGCGCGAGCCTTCATAGTTTGGCTCCTCAACCAGCGCAACATGCTCGCCCTTGTTGATGAGTTGTCCGCCAACCTCGACCGCCCACCCGAGGAGGTCGGTACACTCCTCGAAAGGAGCAGGAGAGCAGGGGTTGTTGACGTTGATGAGGTGCTGGTCAGGGGCAGCCGGGTTGTTTCATCGGGCGATAATCTCTACGCGTGGGCCGCTCGCAACCAGCCCGAAGCTGTACGTCGAAAGGTAGTATCCATAGCCACTGAACTTGCCAAAGTTTTGCGCGAGGTTATCGAAGAGGCAAAGCAGCCCGCGCTCTTTGAGGAATCCTTCGCGGATCTTATCGGCAAGTTGGACCAGGACGATGTGCAGAAGATCGCCCTCACATGGAAGCTCCCTGAGGCGGCACGCTACTACAAATCCGAGCTAATCGGCGTTATGGGCGAATTTCTCGCCACTGAGCAAGGCCGAGATCTTGTGGTGAAGAGCCTCCCTCAGCTCTCACAGAACGTCTACTCCTACCTCGAGGAAGAAGAGGGAAAGGCGACAGCCGCGCAGGTGCGTAACCACTTTAGGTGGGACGAGCGCGAGCTACGGGGCGCTATCCTTCCCCTGGTGCAACGCGCCTTGATCTGGGATAGGCTAAGCGGTGACCGTCGCTACCTTTTTATCGCACACGATTTGCTCAATGGCACGCAGGAAGGCACGCCGAAAATTGCAGCCTTCATGCAGCCCAAACTGGATACGGCAGCACCCCACACCATTGAAAGTAGGCTCTCTTATGAAATGGAGTGGGATTTGCTAACCCTCCTTGCCACAGCCGCGCAGGGTGAATTAAGCCTCACCTTGCAGAACAGCCGCATTACCAAACGCCTCGCCAAGAAGATCAACGATGCATTTCTGCACCCCGGTGACATGAAAACCGATACGGACTACATTGACATGGTGGTGCATGTGGCTTGCTCCCTCGGGCTCCTCGTGGAGAAGCCGGGGGAACAGCCTGCTCTTGTCCTCACCAACAAAGCAGAAGATTGGAGTAAACTATCGTTTGACGCACAGCGCCGCCGCATATTCGGTCTGTGGGAAGAAGACCGCAAGTGGGCCGAACCCGCCACCTATGGCACCATCTACTGGTGGAACAGCGACCTCACAGCAGCGCGCAAACGCCTGGTAAAACATCTGCTCGATTTGCCCACTATGCAGTGGATCAACCTGGATGCCTTCCTGCGCAAAATACACAGTGCGGAGCCATTTCTGATATGGAGCCAGGATGAGCTTGTCAAGCGCTTCGGGCTGCGCGCCCTGCAAGGCTTTCGCAGCCACTGGTTTGAGATCGAAGGGCGGATCATTGCCGATATGATCAAGACTATGCTCTTCTGGCTTGGGACCGTGGAGCTTGGCCGCGATAAGCCAAAGCGCTTTGTCTCCTTTCGCGTGTCAGAAGAAGGGAAGGACCTCTTCAACACGGAAATTGGTTTACGCAGCGGCGAGTCACAGCGCACAGGGCAAGGAGCGCTCGAAAAGAGCCTCCTTGTGCAGCCGAACTTCGAGGTACTGGTCCTCCACCCCGACAGCAGCGTACTCTGGACTTTACTGCGCATGGCTGAGCTGGTGCGGCACGACCGTGTGAGCGTCTATACCCTCAGCAAAGAGAGCATTCTCAGCGCGGTAGAAGGCGGACTGTCGCCTGCCGAGATGACTCGCTTCCTCGACTCGAACACAGGCAAGGCGCTGCCGCAGAATGTGGCGCATTCCATCACCGATTGGGCGTCACTCATCAAGAATGTAGATATACGCCGCGCCACTCTCATCGAGGTTGAAGATCCGTCAGTGCTCGATGAGCTGATTGCCTCGCGTAAAACCCGCCGCTACATCAACAGACGCCTCTCCCCTACTATCGCAGTGGCATGCCTTCCCGCCGTCGCCGAGTCCGCACGCGATGATGCCTGGCAAAAGCTTCTGAAAGAGCTTAAGGGCGGAGGCTATTTTCCGCGTTATGTCAATGAGGCTGCCGACGTTAGCGCGCATAGCAGCGAAGAGCCGGACAAAGGCGATACAGACAAGACGCCGAACAGCGCGCGCGCAGCCGCCTCACAGTCAACCACCCTCGGAGCCTCAAGGCCTGACCGCAAGGCAGGAGTCAGACCAGCCGCAAAAAAGACAGAGGCGAGCTAATCATGATAGCAGGGCTTGAAGGTCTACTCGCCTCGATAGCTGCCGACCACATCGTGTTGAATGTGGGCGGGGTCTTCTACAGGGTCTTTATGCCCGGCTCGACGATTGCTGCTCTAGGAGCGGTAGGCGACACAGCTCACGTCTACACCTACCTCTATGTGCGCGAAGATCAGCTTGCACTCTACGGCGCGCCTGAGGAGCGACAGCTAAAGCTCTTTGAGTCGCTTTTGGGTGTAACGGGCATCGGCCCGAAAGCCGCCCTCTCGATCCTGAGCACAATGCCCGTCGACTCCCTGGAGAACGCAATCGCCTCCGGCAACGTGGATATTCTCACACGCGTTCCCGGCATTGGGCGCAAAACAGCCTCGCGTCTTGTGCTCGAACTGAAGGGGAAGCTCGATATTCTTGCCGCAGCAGGCATCTCAGCCACCCCATCTGTAGCGAGCGAGGTGGTTGAGGCGCTGACAGGTCTCGGCTACAGCGCGGCCGAGATACAGTCTGCGCTCTCCAACCTGCCCAAAGAGAGCGAGCTAACCACTGAAGAGATGGTAATGTTCGCCCTCAAGAAGCTGGGTAGATAAGGCTAGCAGCCGGAGACACACCACGACTTTAGCTTGCAGTTGTGAGATTGTCTATGTACCAATATAAGGTCCTAGACAAGGCTAGATAAAACGCTCGAACGCCTCATTGCCGAGTAAGCGCCCGCGATCAGTCAGTTTCACATGGTCATTCATCGTAGACAGCAAACCTGCTTCCGTCAGCCCCTTTAGCTCATCAGGATATTGTTCTTCTAACTGAAGGCCGAAACGACGCCTGAAGTCGCTCTTGCATACGCCATCATTGAGGCGCAGGCCGAGGATCATAAACTCTCCCATCTCCTCCGCAACAGGCACATATGTGCGCTCGGCGATAACGCTTTGCCCTTGTGCGACGCGCTCTATGTAGTCGGCTGGCGAGAGGAGGGTGGTGTAGCGCATCTGATCCCAGTAGCCACTCGCGCCGGGGCCGAATGCCAGATAGCGCTGGTCGTGCCAGTAGATGAGATTATGGGCGCAAGGCTTGCTGCGGCTGAAGTTGGAAATCTCATATTGTATATACCCGGCCCCTGCAAGACGCTCCGAGATAAGCTCATACATATCAGCAACCTCGTCCTCGGCCGGTACCTTGATGAGGCCGCGCATCACGCCGATGTAAAGTGGAGTGTGCTCCTCCACAATGAGGGAGTAGCATGAAAGGTGCTCCGGCAGAGGCTTAACGGCGAGGAGCCTGTCAAGCATCATGCCCAGATGGGCAAGGTCCTGCCCCGGCAGGCCGTAAATGAAGTCGAGATTGATGTTATTGAAGCCTGCCTGTCGTGCCAAAGCGTATGATTCCAACGCGCCTTCGGCGGTGTGTATCCTGCCCAGCTTCTTGAGCATAGCGTCATCTAGCACCTGCACACCCATGCTGACTCTGTTTACGCCGGCTTGCAGGTATCCTGTAAACTTCTCAAGAGAGATAGTGCCCGGATTAGCTTCCATCGTTATTTCGGCGCCAGGCGCGATATTGTATCGCTGGTGGGCAGAGTGTAATATGCGAGCGATTTGAGTGGGCTGTAGCACAGTTGGCGTGCCGCCACCCATAAAGATTGTTGCAATCTCCGCGCCCGTGCAGTCATCAGCGCCGGGGAGGTCCCAGCCAACCCCACGACGCAAATCTTGGCAGATAGCCTCGACAAAGGGCGCGTACTTCTCCTCCAGATGCGCGTAGGAGTTGAAATCGCAGTATATGCACTTCGACTCGCAAAAAGGCACATGCAAATAAAGCCCCAAAGGCTCGTGCCGCCAATCATACGGCGCTGCTGCTCGTTCGCCTGTGATTTTCTCCGCCCGTGAAACCAAACGAAAAATCCTGCCTCTGAATTATGACGTACTATTTGTAGAAATAATCTGCTCTAAGTATACCCATCGTGGAGAGAGAAGAGCAAGGCGGAAAAGAGGGGAAAGATTGTGATAATCTTGACAATCTTCTCTCCAACTGATATACTCGTTTATGAAAGATTAATGGAGCCGACAGCACTTGCTCCTTCTGGTGAAGCCATGACCACTCCCGCAGCGTTTATAGTCCCAACCCTCCAGAGCATCCTCCAACCGGTTAGCGAAGACATCGGCAAGATCGACTATACACTGCGCTCAACGACCAACCTTGAATACCCTATTTTACAGCAGGGGGTGGAGGCAATTATCGCTGCGGGCGGCAAACGTCTCAGGCCCGCCGTCCTTTTCCTCTCTGCCAGGCTTCACCACTACGACCTGGACAAGCTTCTGCCTATGGCGGCTGCTATTGAGCTTCTGCATACAGCGTCGCTGGTCCACGACGATACCATTGATAAAGCATTGATACGGCGCGGCCTGCCAACGCTCAACTCGGTGGTGGACGCTGGAACAACGGTGCTAGTTGGGGACTATCTTTTCGCAAAGTCAGCCGTGCTGAGTACTATGGGCGGCAGCCAGCGTGCCACCAGGATCTTCGCCGAGTCGCTCGTTACCATCTCCGAAGGCGAGCTTGCGCAGAAAGTGGCTACACACCACGTTAACAGGTCGCCTGACCAGTATTACAGCCGCATCTACTCCAAAACTGCTGTGCTCTTCGCAGCGGCAGGAGAGATCGGCGCTGTGTTGTCGGATGCGCCTGAAGATGAGGTACAGTGCCTGCGTCATTACGGGCGGCAGGTAGGCATGGCTTTCCAGATAGTAGATGATATACTTGATCTACAATCTACCACCGAAAAACTGGGCAAGCCGACAGGCGGTGATCTGCGCCAGGGCACTGTAACGCTGCCCACAATGCTCTACCTCGACAGGGCCGATGAAGAAGGGCGAGAGGTGGTGCAGAGCGTCATAGAGGGGCACAACCGCAGCGACCGCCTGGTTGAAGAAGCGATCAACAGGATCAACTCTTCAGGGGCTGTGCAGGAAGCGGCGCAGGTGGCGCAGCGCTTCGTTGATGAAGCCAAAGCATCGCTGGCGGGCTTCGAGGATACAGATGCGCGTCAGTCGCTCGTCGCCCTGGCTGATTTCGTGGTGCGTAGAACCTTCTAGATCAGCCGGGCCAATGGCGGGCCACGTAGACCACAGGGTAGCTCTGCTCTCCCTGTGGCTTTTTATTGCCGTAGTTTACAATGAATATATAGCAAACGGCTGTCGGTGAAGAGAAGCTAGAACAGGCAACGACAAAGATGCACGATTACGATGTAGAACCCGATTTCCAGGGCAGCGGGCCAAAAATGCTCGTGGGGCTGAGACCTTACATGCCAGGCGACATAGAGGAACTCGTCCGCCTCATGTGGGAAGCAGAGGCGTGGCCCCCCGGCGTGCCCGCGCCTGTGGCGGGAGACGTTGTGGCGCGCTGGAAGCGCGGCGGCGTGCAGCCGGAAGTTGATGTTACTCTGCTGCCAGGTGAGGCAGGCGATTTTCTCGCCTACTCACAATCCACTTTTTATCACGACGGAGGTGGAAGGCTCGGTTTCGCGCTGGCGGTCCACCCCACAGCGCGGCGCAAGGGAATCGGCGCGGCTCTTTTCAGGCTGATAGAGGGACGTGCGCGGAGTCTCGGCGCGCGCTATATGAACACCCCGGTCTTCGTCGGATCAAGCGGTGTACAGCCGCAGTGCGTTCGCTTCCTTGAAGAGAAAGAGTTCAAGATTAACCATAGCTACTGGCAAATGCGCCTCGATGACATACGGAGTCATCTGCGTGGCTCCTCAGCCACCGGCATTACCATGCGCCGCTTTGACGGCACGCAGGCCGATGCTGCACGTTGGGCCGAGCTGATCAATCAGGCTTTTCTTGAGCCTGCGAGCGCGGCAGGCGTCATCTCGCAGCTTGGTGAGCCAGGCGTTAGCCCACGCGGCTACTTCTTTGCCGTAGACAGCACGACCGGGCGTGAAATCGGCACCAGTCGCGCTCGTATCGACGCGCAGGGCGGGAAGGAGGTCGGCTATATCGGCACTGTAGGAGTGCTGCCTGAATACAGGAGAAGGGGTGTAGCCGAAGCGCTCATAGAGGAAACGCTCAGTTATCTGGCAGAGGAGGGGGTGGAAAGCGCAACACTCTTCGTGGAAAACTCCAATCATAACGCCCGCCGCCTCTACGATAAGCTGGGCTGGCATCCCGTGTACCGCACGGATCATTACTGGAAGACACTGCACACACAGGGAGAGTAACCCGGCATGGACAACAGACATTCTACGCGCAAAGAAGATGTAGCTGAACAGACATATGTTTATCTGGTAAGGCACGGCGAAACGGAGTGGAACCGTAGCCACCGCTTCCAGGGGCAGTTGGACGTGCCGCTGAGTGAAGTGGGGAGAAAGCAAGCCGAGGCGGTGGCAGATTGGTTAGCACGGCAGTCGGTGAACTTTACCGCCATTTACACAAGCGACCTCAAGCGGGCGAGCCAAACGGCGCAGGCGATTGGCGACAGGCTTGGCATCACACCACAGCCCGCAAGGGCATTACGTGAGATCCATGTTGGCGAGTGGCAGGGGCTTTCTGTAGACGAAGTAGAGGCCGGCTATCCGGGGCAAATCAACGAATGGGCTGACCGGGTAGATAGCTTTACATTGCCGGGCGGCGAAAGCATACCACAGGTGCAGGAGCGTGTCTTTGCCTTTTACCGGAAGGTGACGCAGCAGCACGACGGCCAGGCCATAATTGTTGTCTCGCATGGCGCTGCATTGGCGGCGCTGATCGCTGCTATTCACAACTGGGAGCTTGTGGAGACGTGGCGCACCAGGCGAGCACGAATGGGCAACACAGGAGTTACAGCTATATCCATCGAGTGCGCTACAGGCAATCCCAATATCCTACTCCTTAACTCATCCGAGCACCTTCCTGCGCCGACAGGCATCGCCAGCGTACTCGACCGGCGGTCAGAGATTGAAGCACATTAGCTCCCTGCTCCTTCCGCGACAGCCCGCGACAGCACACCAGCTTGCACGGTTTGGAAGAAGCTATCTGGAAGAGGATCGCAGCGCAGGTGTGCATGGTTTATAATAGAGGAGGAGGCAGCTTGCAAAGCGCAGATGGGCCCCCAACAATCCTACTTGCGCGCCCATGTGCGCCGGCGAGCACGTCGTGACCACCCTGACAGCCAACAGCAACAGCATTCAAAGTGACGAGCCGAGGCAGACATTAGTCTTGAGCGGGCGCAGCGCAGCCAAAGAGTTGCGTAGCAACTACGCCCGGGAAATAGCCGAACTGAAGGCCCGCTACGGACTGCTCCCGGGCCTGGCGGTGGTGCGCGCTGGGGAAGACCCTGCATCTCTCAGCTACGCGGCGCGGATCACGCAGTCGTTCGAGGCAGCAGGGCTAAGTGTCACCCTGGTTGCCCTTGCAGATAGCGCCACGAGAGCGCTGCTGCAAGCCGAGATTAGCAGGCTCAATGTGCTGCCGGAGATCGCCGGGGTGATTGTGCAGATGCCCTTGCCGGAGCAGATCGGCCTGGAAGCAATTACAGATGTGCTTGACCCTGAGAAAGATGTAGATGGCCTGCACCCTGTAAATGCAGGCCGCCTGATGCTCGGCCTTGACTGCTATGTGCCTGCTACTCCTGCTGGGGGGATAGCGCTTCTCGACCACTACGGCATCCAGATTGAGGGCAAGAGGGCGCTAGTTGTAGGGCGCAGCAGCGTCGTGGGCAAGCCGCTGGCGCAGCTGTTACTGGCCCGAAACGCCACTGTAACGATGGCTCACTCGCACAGCCGCGACCTTTCCTTGTTGGTAGCCGAAGCCGACCTTGTCGCCTCCGCCACAGGCAAACCCGCTCTCATCAAGGGCAGCATGCTAAAGGAGGGTGCGATAGCGCTCGATTTTGGAGCCAGTGTAGTGGACGGCCAAATGGTCGGCGATATTGAATATGACGCCTCGCTGGGCCGCGCAAGGGCAATCACTCCCGTTCCCGGGGGCACAGGCCCGATGACAAATGCGATGCTGCTGAAAAACATGGTAAAAGCCGTAAGGCGGCACGTGGGGTGAGGAATCGTAGTACGCGGGCGATTGTGGGGGCTATATCTCCTGGCCCAAGCTGTCACACACTACATACTACGATTCCATACTTTGAAGGAAGAGTAAAAGAGAAATGACTAGCGATATTAGAAACGACCTGGCGCTTGCTCATGCCGCTAAACTTAGGCCGATAGAAGAGGTGGCGGAGATGATGGGGCTGAGGCGCGACGATATTGAGATGTATGGCGCGAACAAGGCCAAGATCAAGCTTGAAGTGATCGAGCGCGACAAGAATAAACCGAGCGCCAAGTACGTTGTAGTAACAGCTATCACCCCCACACCACTGGGGGAAGGCAAGACTACCACCTCAATTGGCCTCGCACAGGGAATGTACCATATCGGCAAGCGAGCCACAGTTGCCTTAAGGCAGCCTTCGCTGGGGCCTGTCTTTGGCATCAAGGGTGGAGGCTCGGGCGGCGGGCGGAGCCAGGTTGTGCCAATGGAGGATATGAACCTGCACCTGACAGGCGACATTCACGCTGTGGTCGCGGCACATAATTTGCTCAGCGCCTTTCTCGACGCATCCATCTTTCACGGTAATCCCCTCGATATTGACGTAAACCGCATAGACTTCAGGCACGTGCTAGACGTGCTTGACCGCTCGCTACGCGACATAATCCAGGGGCTAGGAGGCAAGAACAACGGCGTGCCGCGCCAGAGCGGATTCGATATAGCTGTGGCTTCTGAGGTGATGGCGGCGCTCGCCCTGTGCAAATCTATCTTCGATTTACGCGAGCGCCTCGGCAAGATCGTTGTTGGCCAAAATATGAGAGGCGATGCGGTTACCGCCGAAGCGCTCAAGGCTGCGGGGGCGATGACCGTGCTGCTGCGGGAAGCAATCAAGCCTAATCTTCTCCAGACGATTGAAGGCACACCTGCCCTTGTCCACTGCGGGCCTTTCGCCAATATAGCTCACGGCAACTCCTCGGTGCTTGCTGATTACGTTGGGATCAAAGGCACTGATTACCTCATCACCGAGGCCGGCTTCGGGGCAGACATGGGCTTCGAGAA
Organism: Chloroflexota bacterium; assembly: GCA_015478675.1. The sequence goes on from JADMIH010000058.1 coordinate 9,810, forward strand.
GTTCTGCGATATAAAGTGCCGAGTGAGTGGGCTCAGACCGGCTGTGGCGGTGGTGGTTGCGACCGTGCGCGCACTCAAAATGCACTCAGGACGTTTCAAAATAGTGGCGGGCAAGCCGCTCGACCCGGGTCTCACAGAGGAGAATCTTGGGGCGCTTGAGGAGGGAGCCGCTAACCTGGTGGCGCAGATCGAGAATGTGCGGCGGCTGGGTGTACCGGCGGTGGTGGCAATCAACGCCTTCCCCACAGATACAGAGGCCGAGTGGGCTTACCTGGAGCAAGTGTCGAAGGAAGCGGGGGCGGTTGCTGCTGTGCCTGCGACGCACTTCGTAAACGGCGGCGCAGGGGCAGCAGACCTGGCGGGTGCGGTGGTGAGAGCTGCCGAGGAGCCATCCGAGTTCCACTTCCTCTACCCGCTTGAGCAGAGCATAAAGGCCAAGATAGAGACAATTGCCACGCAGTTCTACGGCGCAAAAGATGTGGAGTATAGCGACGAGGCCAATCAGAAGATTTCCACCTACACGCGGCTTGGTTACAGCGGATTACCTATCTGCATGGCTAAAACCCACCTTTCGCTCTCACACGACCCCAAGCTAAAAGGACGGCCAACAGGCTTTACACTGCCCGTGCGCGACGTGAAGCTGTCGGCGGGGGCAGGCTTTATTTACCCCCTCTGCGGCGCTATGCTTACCATGCCTGGGCTGCCCTCAGATCCGGCGGGGGCGCAGATGGACATTGACGAAAAGGGCGAGGTAATCGGCCTGCATTAGATTGACACTCAGAAGTAAATCAGGTATCATAACCTGTACCTTTGCAGTGTCTTATGCTGTATAATGGCCTGGGCGTCTTACTGGTCCTTGCATATTACGATATCCCCGCAAATGCTTCGGTGCAGAAGGAGAATACGGTTTGATGCCGCGCCTCAACACCCCCAACCGCACGATGAGAAGTCTGCTGGTTTGTCTCGCCCTTTTTGGCCCGATATTGGCCTTTATCACGATTGGCATGGCTGGAGTAGGTGTAGCAGCCGACGCTCCAAAGGGAACAGCCAGCCCCAACGGCCTGGTGATCAACGAGATATATGACAGCCAGAGCCCGGCGAACGAGTACTTTGAGCTATACAATACCGGCGCTGTGCCGATCAACCTTTCCACGTACGTGATCTACAACAAGGACGATGAGACCCCCTTGTCGCTCCTCGCACCCGATAACCAGATCATTGGCGCAGGAGCATTTAAGGTAATCGGCCCAAGCCAGCTTGGGCGCCCCACTATAGTGGGCACAGGCCTGGGGCGCATAGATTTTCTCGGCCTTGTAAACACATCACCAAGCGACGCAATTATTGACGTGGTCAACTACAACGGCACTCCGAATCCTAACTCACATAACTTTGCTCGCTTCTCATCCTACTTTTTCACAACCGCGCCTACTCTGCCTGAAGACGGCCCCAAGTCAATTCAGCGCTACCCGGATGGGCTTGACACCGACCAGGGGAGCGATTTCGCCCTGCTGCCAACCTCGGCGGGCACCGCCTCGTGCGCTGACCCTTTCGAGCCTGATGACAGCGCCGCCACCGCGAGCGGCCAGGCAGTGGGGGCTTCCAGCCTGCATCGCCTCTGTCCGGCGGGCGATCAGGATTGGGTGTCAATGCAGTTATCCACCGGCTTCACATATACACTGCAAACAGGGGCACAAGGAGCGCGCGTTGACACTGTGCTACGTCTGTACGACAATTCGGGCAACTTGCTCGGCACAGACAACAACCCCGGCAGCCGCAGCAGCCTTATCAGGTTTCAACCTACTACGTCAGGCACCTTCAAGGCGCAGATCACCGACGCAAACAACGCCGGAGACAGAGGGGCCGACTTCCTCTACACTTTCACCGTCACCTCTATCTCAGCCGCTACAGCCACCCCCGCAACACCTGCCACAGCAACGCCTATAGGGTGCCAGGATGTATTTGAACCCGACAACAACATGGCGACAGCCAGGCCGATTGATCTGAACACCGAACAGGTTCGCACTCTCTGCCCAGCCGGTGACGAAGACTGGGTGATATTCACCGCCTCCGCCAACAAGATTTACTCGATGTACACAAGAGACCTTGCAGGCCCTGTAGATACCATCATTACGCTCTACGATGCACAGGGCAACTTCCTGGCCGAAAACGACGACTACCAGCCGGGGCAAAGCCTGGCTTCCCGAATAGACTTCACCTTCGCCCATACCTCCAACTACTATCTGCGTGTCAGAGACAAGAGAGGCAGCGGCGGCAGCGGCTATCAGTACACACTGGGCCTCTCCTCTACAGGAGGCCTACCGCCGACGGGCACCGCAACCGTTACGCCAACGCTGAACCCGAGCACGACGACCCCCACGCCTGGAGTATGCACCGACGCGTATGAGCCTGACGGTGTGCCCGCAAGCGCAAAGCTGATCCTGATCGGAGCTGTACAGCGCCACACGATTTGTCCCGCGACCGACGCTGATTGGGTGCGCTTCTACGCCAGAGCGGGCAAAGTCTACACAATACGCACAGGCAACCTGGGCGTTGGCCTCGACACGTACATGTACCTCTTCGACAGCGACGGGCAAAAGGTGCTGGCGCAAAACGATGATGGCGGTGACGGCTCTGTAGCGTCACGCATTGACTTCTATCCACAGCGCGATGACTACTACTTCGCCCAGGTGAAGAATGCAGGCGATATCGGCAGCCCTGACGAGACATATGACCTGAGCCTGGTGGTGGTGCCCGGAGCGCCCCAGCCGCCCAGCACAGCAACAGGTATAGCCCCACAGCCCCAGCCGACATCGCCGCCGGTGCCCACTACCGTCGTTCAGCCGACCAAGCCGCCCCTGCCCACACCGACGCAAGGGGCCATAAAGCCAACGCCCGCCGCGCAAGGCATCACCCCCTCAGTTCCGGGGCCCGTAGGTACTCAGGGAGCGGCAACAGTCGCACCCAGAGCCACTGTCACACAAATCCCTACCGGAGAAGCAACCCCCACCGAGGTCTTCATTGTGCCAGGGGTGACACCGCCTGGTGTGCCAAATACAGGAGCACCCGATTTGCCTGCGCAAATTGACACATCGAAGCTGAACTCTGCTCAGCCCGGGCCTGCGTTGAGTTATGCACCAATGCTCTTCAGGTTATACTATGATCGCAACAAGAACAACGCGTATGAACAAGGAGAGGGAATCAGGGGCATCAGGGTTTACTTTGTAGGAAGCGACGGTATTCTCTCACCATCTGCCAGCCTGGTAACGCCTGACAACGGCAGCGGCTCGCTCACCATTCCTGTGAATAGCGAGGAGAGAATATACATACCTTACCTGGGCATCAACATAAAGATCTCAAACTTCCCACAGCGCGCAACACATTCGCTCTGGCTGCCGCCTGTGCAATTGCCCAATCGCGTGCCCTGACACTTTATGGCACGTTGTTGCATAATAAAGAGGACTTTACGAGGCATTTAGGATGACAGACGATCAGCACAATACAACTTCAACACCACCCGATAGAGGGTCGGCAGGTGATGTCTCAACAACGGGCCACTCTACTCATGACGTGCAGGATACAGACGGTGGGCACGGCAGCGCTGTAGCCGACACCTCAGATGTCTCTACCCTTGTACCAACTACCTGGAAGCAGCTAATATTTCCCGCGCTGATACTGCTGGTGGTGCTCATCCTGGTCGCAGGGCCTGTCGCGAGCGCGTTCGCCCCAAGGCCCGCCGCGCCCACAGCCAGTACAGAGTCGCCCACTGCCGCGGTTGGTGAGCAAGGCGCAGGCGGCTCAGGGGGCGCAAACGCTGTGGCGGCAACCTCCACGGCTGCTACAGGGCAGAATACAACAGCGGCAACGCCTGACGCTCTCTCCACCGTAGAGCCTGGTGCCCCTAGTGCCCCTAGTGCCCCTAGTGCCACTACTTTGCCACAAGCCAGCCCAACGACCGCCACCCAGAATCTCTCACTTTCGGCAACCCAAACCGCCGTGTGGCTCGCGGGGGAGAGTGGCGAAGTGGCGCGGATCCCGGTGCAGTTACAGTTCGAAGGGACGACCTACAGCGTCAACCCGGGTACAAGCCTGCTCCCCGACTGGAAGCAGTCGCAAGACCCGGGCACCGCCACCTGGATCGAAGGTACCGTCACCAACCACATCCTCTACCTGCCTTATACAGATCAGAACGCAGCTATTTTCAGCGCCGCCAAAGTGGGTGATGCCCTCAAGCTGAGGATGAACACTGGGCAGACATTCAGCTTTGACGTCACGAAGGCGCAACGGGCAGTGAACGGCCCGGCAACCACAGCAGGCCAGTTCACGGTGACTGCGGCGATGGCGCAAGACCACGCGGGCGTCACCCTCTTCCTCGTCGGCGACCCAGCCTCCGACCGAGCGGTGGTGCAAGCTGATTTCACAGGCACCATTCAATAGCTGAAAAGGTGCCACCCCAGGATTCCATAGGGCAACACTTCTCACCCGGCCAGACTGTACTCTTCCTGGGGGATCACACCGGCCCTGACAACCCCGGCTACGTGGCGGTCATGGGGCAGGTGCTTGCGCGATTCCACCCTGAGTTAAAGCTGAAGCTGTTGAGCGCAGGCTCCAAAGGGCAGACGGCGCAAGGGCTGAGGTCTCGGCTGCTGATGGAGATACTGGCATCGTCTCGTCCCGATTGGCTGGTAATCGGCGTGGGGCTGGGAGACGTGCTGCGCGAGCCGCAAGTGGGCAGGCTCCTGGTGCAATATCAGACGCGGCAGGCGGGGCGGAACGATCTCGCCGAGGCCATCTTCGGCCCGGAGCATCGACCGCACACAGGAGACCCTGGCCCTCGCGACGATGCAGGGCCTGAGCTTGAATCCCACCTGGAGAGGCTAACCACCTTCCGAGCAGACCTGGCGGCGGCTGTGGCCGAGCTAGCAGCTTCGGGCGTGCGCTCTATTCTACTGACCACTGTGCTGCTTGGCGACGATCTCGACTGCCCGGTCAATAACGCGCTGAAGCTTTACAGCAAAGCGATAAGGGAAGTGGCAAACGAAGAGGGCGCGGCGCTTGTAGACGTTGAACGCGCCTTCAGAGCCCTCCTGGACCGCGCATCGAGCTACAAGCAAAAGGTGACCCTCACCGGCGCGGACGGCACGCTCAACCCGCAGGGCGAGGCGCTGCTGGCGCGTACTTTCCTCAACAGCTTTGGCGCTCTCCCCAACCCTGGTTTCCGCCCATCGCTCTAAGGTACGTTTACTATGTAACTATGACGGGCATTTTACGGATACCAACCTGGGTATGCATACGGCATACGCCCTTATTCTCTCGCCTGTACTCTAGCACTCTATACGATCTTCGAGATAAAGACGAAGTATATCAGCAGCAGCACCACGACGAGCACTATGACAGGGAACCAGGAGAGGTGTCTTGAGCCTGGGCGATTTCTTCCGAGCAGATAAGGCACATTTACCACTACGGTGTTGGGGCGGAAAAGGAGAGCCGCCTTCAAGCGGAGCGCGCTCTGGTTGTGCAGCAGGTATTCCCAGGGCTTGGCTGGTATGAACTCAGGCACCACAATCGTCACCGTGTCGTCGGGGCTTTGCTGGTCGAGAGCGTCAATGTATGACATCAGAGGCCCCATGAGCGAGCGGTAGGGCGACTCGATGACCACGAGGGGTACATCGCTGTCGGGCATCAGCTTATGGAACTCCGCAGTGAAGCGCTCAGCCTCCGTCGGATCCTCACCCTCCACAATATGCACAGCTGTAACATTATTGGAAAGAGAGCGCGCGTATGCAAGGGCGCTCAAGGCGACAGGGCTAAGGCTAGCCACGGGTACGATGAAAGTATGCTTATAGTTCTGAGGGGAGAGCGGCGTAGTAGCTTCCACCTCGGTAGTGAGGCGTTTATAGTGCCTGTTAATCGCAAGGAAGAGGAAAATCAGGATAGGAATAAGGGCGATGACAATCCAGGCTCCATAGACGAACTTAGTGTAGATGGAGATAACGAGGACGATAAAAGTGGCGAGAGCGCCCAGTAAGTTGATCAGCATGCTGCGCCGCCACCCTGGCGTGCGCAAGCGCCACCAGCGGCGAACCATGCCCGCTTGAGAGAGGGTGAAGGAGTTGAAGACGCCTACCGTATAGAGGGGTATCAGAGCGGTAGTGTCCCCATTGAAGGCGATGATAAGTATGCAGGCGAGTATAGCCAGTGTAACTATTCCCCAGGAGTAAGCCAGCCGGTCGCCCCGAAATGCATACTGGTGAGGCATGAAGCGGTCGCGGGCAAGGAAGTAGGAGAGGCGTGGAAAGTCAGAGAAAGCGGTGTTGGCGGCGAGCACCAGAATAAGGGCTGTGACAATGTTTATGAAGAACCACGCCGGGTTGAGGAGAGGATTGGACTGTGGGTCACCACTGCCGAATGATGGGAAGACAGTACGGGCCACCTGCGAAAGCACAGTCTCTTGCGCGCTCGGCAATATCTGGAGTCGGCTAGCGAGGAAGGTTATGCCTGCAAACATAGAGATCGCCAGCACAGCCATCCAGAGGAGAGTGGCGCGTGCGTTGGACGACTCCGGCGGTTTGAAAGCGGGCACGCCGTCGGAGATAGCCTCCACCCCTGTGAGTGCGGTGCAGCCTTGAGTGAATGCCCGCAGCACAAGAAGCAGAGAGACGCCTTCCACGCCGGAGATTACAGTGGCGGGAGGGGGAGTGTAGACCATCGGGCCGCCAATGCCTGTGACCAGGCGCAGCACGCCCAGGCCGATCATTGCCAGTATGCCGACAACGAACAAATAGGTGGGAACGGCGAATATGTTGCCTGCTTCGCGGACGCCGCGCAGGTTGGCTATCGTCACCAGCACAACTACTGCTATGCAGATCTCGACTGTGTACGGTTTCAGCAGTGGAAAGAGCGAGTAAATAGCGGCTATGCCTGCTGATATGCTCACCGCCACGGTCATGGTATAGTCAATGAGGATAGAAGCGGCTGCGATCAGACCCCAGGTGGTGCCCAGGTTATCTTTAGCCACGATGTATGAGCCGCCGCCGCGTGGATAGGCGGCAATTGTCTGGCGGTAAGATGTGGCGACGATAGCCAGCAGCAGCATGACGGCGAAGCCGACGGGCAGCGTGAACGATAAAGCGCCTGCCACGCTCGCGATTACCAGCACGCGCAGGATTTCTTCTGTAGCGTAGGCTACGGATGAGAGCGCATCGGAGGAGAGGACAGCGAGCGCCTTCACTTTGGTCAGCCGCTCGTGTATCGACTGCTCGCTGCTGATAGGTGCCCCAATCAGCACTCGCTTGACACGATTGAAGGCTTTGCCAAAGCCGCTGCGGGCCTGATCGGTCTCAATCGAGGCAGCGAGAAGGCCGCCGCTTTTACGGCGGAAAGGGCCTACGTTGCGCTCATAGCGAACATACTTGTCGCCTGGGTGGCTCCCCTTGACCGTCGCTTCACGCCGCAAATCGGGGTTGCTCTTACGCGGGGTGGGAGGGCCGGACGAAGTACGGCCTGTCATCGCCTGCGGCTCTTGAGGCGTTCTATCAGGCGCAAGGGGCCTGTTGTTATCCAAATCGCCAGGCTCAGCCATTATTTTGACGCTACGACGTGGCGCGCCCCCCGATGGCAGGTCAGCATCCGCCAGCACCTTTCCGTTAGCGGGGGCATTCGGGTCAGCCGCGCCCTCCGACCCTTTGTCCTGATTATCTTCTTGCGAATCTTGCATCGTTGTTAGGCCTTGCTTCGTTAGCTTTTGATCAAGTTGCCCAGGACAAAGACGACGTTAGCTGGGCGCTCGGCCAGGCGGCGCATAAAGTATGCATACCACTCCTGGCCGTATGGAACGTAGACACGCATATTGTACCCCTGGCGCACGAGATCTACTTGTAGCTCACGGCGAACCCCGTAAAGCATTTGAAACTCAAACTTCTCCGTGCCTATCCTTTCCTTAGCGGCAAAGCGTTTGGTGTACTCAATAAGGCGCTCGTCGTGCGTGGCGATCCCCGGATAATTGCCTTCCTTCAAGAGGAGGCGCATCAACTTTGCGTAGTTGGCGTCCACGTCGGCTTTTTTCGGGAAAGCCACTTCAGCAGGTTCGTTGTATGCACCCTTGCAGAGTCGCACTCTTGCACCGATCGAATTCATTTCGCGCACATCTTTTTCGGTGCGGTATAGATAAGCTTGCAAAACCACGCCCACGTTGCGATAGCCAGACTCGTGCCACAATTTGCGGAACATCGCGAGTGTGCGCTCTGTATAAGCCGAACTTTCCATGTCGAGGCGCACGAAAATGTCAAGCTCACGCGCTCGCGAAGAGATAGCCAGCATATTTTTCAGACAGAGCTCTTCATCAACATCAAGCCCCATCTGTGTTAGCTTCAGCGAGATGTTGGATTTAATACCGGTCCGAGCAATCGTCTCCAGCACATCTACATACGCAGCAGCGGCGGCGGTGGCGGCGGCGGCGGTGGTGATGTTTTCGCCGAGATGGTCAAAGGTGGCCGTGATGCCCTTGCGGTTTAGATCAACTATGGCGCGCACCGCCTGTTGCAGCGTCTCGCCCGCCACGAAGCGAAGCGCAAACTTGCGGGCTGCCCGATTGTGCAGGGCGACGTTTTGTAGTTCTCGGCTGTTAGACATTGTGAGGAATGATTGTCTGAGCATCGTTGCTTTATCTCCTGTTGCGTAATTAAACAAAATAGCGCCCGGCCACTCTGGGATGGCCGGGCGCAAAGCAAGCTTAAGGAGCCTTCGCTGCGGGGTCCTTATCCGTCCAAACGCTATCAGGGAAGACTTCGTAATTGGCGGCGCTGCCGTTGAAGCCGCCGCCGACGTTGGTCGCATACACCTCTATGATAGTGGATTGCCCTGGGTCGAGATTGACCACGCTGCCGAGACCGCCCCCAACAATCTTCTTTGAAGGGTCAGAGGCTGGGCGATCATAAAAGAGGACCTTGATCCCACCGTTCAGCACCTTTGCGGGGCCGGCGGTAGGCGTGGCGGCGTTGGGTGTTGGCGTGCCAACCAGCTGTCCTGGCTGCATCACGTTGTTTGTTACCTTTACGCGTACAATCCACTGGCTGCCCTGCTTGACAGGAGGCCCCGCTTTTTCGACCTTGAGGCCGAGGGCGTAAGGGGTAGTAGGTGTAACCGAGACGGTCACCTGGGGGGATAAGCTCTTCGGCGGCCAGATGCCCAGTAATGCTAGCACCATCACACCAATACTCAGTAGCGCGATGAGGCCGGCGACGACAAAAGTGAGGGGCCGAAGACCACGCCTGATGCGGCGCTTCATCGCTGTGCTTGTCCCGGCACCCTTCGGACGTTGGTTTACAGCCTGACCAGATGCTGTCTGCAAAGTAACCCCTCCTCAACAACCGGATGGCTTTCGCCCATACCGCCAACTTGCTGATGGCCCGTCGAATCCGGCTGCACTACAAAGAGATGTCGCAGCCGTTTATTCGGCGTGACGCCTCGCCCTATTATAGCACCGGAAAGAGGGGCGGGCAAGCATGCAGAAGGAGGCAAGCGTTCAGATTTAGGGTGGAGCAATCTTCTTGGGGTATCCGTGGAGGCGCACCCTCACCCC
>JADMIH010000059.1 GCA_015478675.1 Chloroflexota bacterium
TGGCTTCAACAGTGCCCGTTGCCTGTGTAGTAGAGGTAGCCTGCGTTGTGGAGGTGGCTTGAGTGGTGGAGGTGGCTACGGCTGTAAAAGTAGAGACGGCTGTAGCTGTGGTGGTGAGTGTTGGCACAGGCAGAGTCGCGGTTAGCGTCGGCGCCACGTTTGTGGCCGTTGCGGTTGCTGTAGCCCCACCTGCCGGCAGCACATCGAGGAAGGCTGCTGAAACAACACCCCAGGTGTCGTAGCCCTGGAACTGGTTAACACCTCTGCCACGAACGAAGATAACGTGGCGTCCGGGGGCAAGACCGCTTGTGTCAATATTAGCCGTTACAGGCACTGTAGGACTGGTAAAATTGCCCATCATAGGTATAGGGGTGCCACCTGCCCAGGGTGGTGTATCCACGTAGTATTCAGCGGCCCCCACATTCTGGCTGAAGGCGTTTCCTGCCCAGGCGTAGTTTGTCATGCCACTAAGCTGTGACGGTATGCCCTGAGTGACGGTCATCGGGTTGGTGGCTATTTGCGCCGTATCCGGGCCGTGAGAAGTCAGGTAAGGCGCACGCGCCACCTTGGCCGAATAGAGCAACATTCCCCGGTTGAGCTGCCATATCCCATCCACCTGGCTGTACGGCGGCTGAAAGCTGTCTCCAATCTCAGCCGTAAACGCCGGAATGCCAAGCACCCCGTAGCCCCAGTCCGATGAGTCGCCATCTACGGTGTAGAGGCAGTTCGTCGGCTGGCAAGCTTCGTAGCCGTTGCCCTGTGGGCTGGCGTTCGTCGCGCTCATGTGAGCGCCGATATTCGCAAGTTCTGGCCCGTTGGGGGCTGGTCCATCCTGCATACCCCATGGGTAGAGGTTCTCTCCGCCAGAGGCGTGCATGTCTTGGAGCATTCCAGTTGTTGTGATCGGCGCCTGGTCGTTAATATTCGGCCCACGCTGGTCAGGGATCAACCCACTGACGAGGGTCACGAATGCCTGGGTTTCGGGTTCCGAGTTGACGCTAGGGCCACGGTATGTCTCACCGCATGCCTGATCGGTCGAGCCTCCACAGCAGTTCCACATGAAGGGGAAGTTGCGGTTCAGGTCAGTGCCGAACTGGTAGCTGCTGCTGGGCGGCCAAACAGTGCAGCCGTTGCTATTGTTAGCGTTTTTGCGCTGGTAGTAAGGGCTGTTGCCCCCGCCGCCAGCTTCCACGATGTGGTGGCCGTCAGGGTTCATGATCGGCACCACTACGGTATCCTGGTAGTCTACCAACCATCGGGCGTCGGGGTTGCTGTTATAGTTATCAAGGAGATAGCTAATATAGCGCATGGCGACTTCCGGTACGACAATCTCGCGGACGTGGTTGCCACCGGCGAAGACGAAGACAGGCTTGGGGACGGTGATCGCCTGGTTGGTGATACGCAATGCATAGAGGTCATAACCATTGTATGGAGCAGGCTGTATGCATGAGCCGGGGTTGTCTTTGCACCATGAATTGCCGTAGTCTACTTTCTGAGCCAGACCAGGGTGGGCTGCTACCTCGCTATCGAGGAAAGCCTGCATATCTTCGACGGTTTTGTAGCCGCCATAAAAGGTGTTCGGCTGCCCGGATCCGCTCGTGGCTGTAGCAAGCTGCTGCGTCTGCGCCTGGTCTACCTCCACGCGCAGGCCACGCGAGAGCAGGTCGTTATACATTGCCTGGTCGCCAACGACGGTGAGGTAGCCGCCCGTGGTGGCAACCTCTTCGGCGCCCAACTCTGTAGCCAGGATGTCACGCTCGGCAGTGCTGCGGAAATATACACGCATCACGAGCGTTTTAGGCTGCTGTGCTGTGCCTACGCTCTGGGCGGGTGTGGCGAGTGGCGCAGCGGCCATCGCTTCGTATGCGCCTGACCCCGCGCTTGCGACCATAATTATACCTAATCCCAGCATGAGCAAACCGCTCGCCATAAGACTCCTTAGACGTTTATCTCTGTGCATGTGCGTAACGTATCCTTTCCTTGCTATACTAACGACACAATAAAAGGTTGCCCGTATTTACGCCTCAGGCCCAAAAAACAAGAGCCTGTAAAGGGCACGTTAGTATTGCAATTATATACCAGGCTGTCAATAGCGATCCTCCCTGCCACCATCATACCTTCTAAAGGGATAGCATGCTTGCTTACACCTCTTGAACTGTGTATCCGCTTGACATTGCATCAGCGCCGGTGCTCTAATGTAATCAGAGTTATACTTACACCTGTAAGTGAGCATGACCCATGAGCTTGCGCATATCAGATACAGCATTTCAGCACCGGTTTGACTTCGAGGACGAATCTGTAGAGATGGAAGCGCTTCCGCCTTCAGGTAACCTCAGCCGCGCCAACCTGGGAACATTCCAGGACAGCCTGCGTGCCCCAGTACATCGCTGGTTTACTTATCCTGCGGGTTTCTCTTATAAGGCAGTGGAAGAAGCCTTCCGAGCTTACCATATGAAGCCCGGTATGACTGCTTACGATCCATTTGCCGGGACAGGCACTACAAATATTGTCTCTCAGCAGAAAGGCATAAACTCCTCCGGGGTAGAGGCTCACCCATTTGTCCAATTCGTGGCACGTACGAAACTATATTGGGATTTCGATTTTCCTACGTTATTTCGTGAGATTGATGCTCTGATAGAAAAGATACAGGATGCAATTGAGAAGCCGGGGGCTACAGACTTGCCGGTAGAAAGTCTTTTTCCTGAGCTGGTTTGTAAGTGCTATGGTCGCGAGAAGCTAGCACAGTTATACTTGTGTCGTGAAGCCGTATTGAGTCTGCCCCCAACTCCCTTCCGAGACTTAGCTAAACTAAGCCTGACCAATGTATTGCGTTCTGCGGCAGATGTAGCCACTGGATGGCCGTACATTGCTCCAGGAAAAGCCAAGAATGTCTCCAATACCAAAGGCAAAGGAAATATTGTCAAGGTGCTGCGTGAGCAGCTTTACCAGATGTATGGCGACTTGCAGGAGATTCGCCAAAGTGCCATTCCTGGAGCGCGAACTACAGTTATTGCAGGCGACTCTCGGGAGTATCACGACTGCATAGCAGGCAATTCTATAGACCTCGCCTTTACTTCTCCTCCATACCTGAACAATTATGATTATGCAGATAGGACAAGGCTGGAAATGTACTTTTGGGGAGATGCTACCACCTGGGGCGACATTACAAAGAAGGTACGCACCAGGCTCATTATGTCGGCCACCACGCAGATTGGACGCTCCGATTATGACGAAGCCGACCTGCTGAGTACAGACTTCAGTCAAACGGCACCTTCGGTTGCTGCTGAACTCCTGCCGAAGATTAAGAGCCTATCTGAGCGCAGGCTTACGAAGGGCGGCAAAAAGAGCTACGATATCCTGGTGGCTGGATACTTTAATGATATGTTGCAAGTAGTGCGGGAAACCTACCGCGTACTCAGGCCTGGTGGCTCTTTCTTACTTATACTGGGCGACTCGGCACCCTACGGGGTCTATATCCCAACTGATATCTATCTTGGCGAGATAGGTAAAGCCATAGGCTTCACAAGCTATGATGTGGAGGCACTACGTACTAGGGGCGGGAAGTGGAAGGACAATCCCCAACGGCATAACGTGCCGCTCAAGGAATGTATACTGACCCTGCATAAGTAAGGTGCTCATTAGAGGAGTTTCTCTTAGCCTTTCTCGAAACTTCTTGGTGCTTCGCCCTCTACAGTCCATAATGCAGGACCGCTTGTGTCGTTAAGTATAACTTCTTCGTCAAAATCTTCTAAGAACTCAATCGCCTCAGCAATGGACACAAACGTATAGTGCCGTGATTCGCCCAAGTTCGTCTCGATTGTAATCTCCACCTCGCTAACTTCACGTGGTACTGCCGTATCAAGCGTGGCTTTCAGGGACTCGCGCAGTTGAGGCTCGATTTCAGCCAGCAAGGTGCGTGCTATCTCCGCAAATTGAGCATCGGTTAACCGCACCCAGTTGTGCCACGCATCCATAGCCTTGTGGCGCTCTTTCTCGCCCCATGATAAGTCAACACCATACTGTGCCAGCGTGTCAACGATCCTTTGGAAGCCAACTTCAAACAGAGTAACGTCAAAGCTCTCCATCATAGCTTTGGAGCTACCACTCCAACTTCCTGCTACTACGGCAATGGATTTGCGTATAGTTGGGTAGGTACGGCGCAAACTGTAATGGGCTGTGCAAATCCAACTTCCTTTATACCGATTGTGTTTCTTGTAGCGTATATACTTCGACTCGACCAGCACCAGCGGCTGCATTTGTGCGTTAGCGACCACGGAGTCTATGTTGAACTCATTACCTGCTGCATCTTTCAGTAACAGCTTAGTAGGTCTCCCAGTGCGCGGATTAGGCCTCCCCACTCTTACAAAAACACACTCGTTTTCTTCAGCAATTGGTAATAGAAGACGATTCACTTCGCGCTCTATCAGTGCTCCTATTGCTTCTCCTAGCGTGCTGCCTGGATTTGCGACCGCCGTTCCTTCATTATCAGCCATTTTTGCCTCTTTATATTCTTCTTTTCTTGCCATTCTACACCATTCATAGTGTTCGCTTTACTTACTGCACGTTACGCCTGCCTCCTTTGCCAACACACTGTGCGTCCAAGCGGGCAAGTCCTATAAAAAAGGAAGGGATCAGTAGATGGAAATCATAGGAGCCTTACTGGGGCTGCTCTTAATACTCGGCACCTTATGGGATGCTTTCGAGACCATCGTGCTGCCGCGCCGGGTGACTCGTCGTTTCCGGCTGGCCAAGTTCTTCTACAGGCTGCTGTGGGTGCCCTGGGCCGCTGTGGGCAGGCGGCGCGACGGCACGTTCCGCGAGACCTTTCTCAGCTACTTCGGCCCTCTTTCCCTGCTGATGCTGCTCACGATCTGGGCAATTGCTCTCATTGTCGGCTTTGCCTTTCTCCAGTACAGCCTCGGCTCCGACCTGGCATCGCCCGATGGACCATCTACACTCGGCATGGACCTCTATATGAGTGGCACAACCTTCTTTACCCTCGGCTTCGGAGATGTGGTGCCAAGAGACACCTTGCCTCGCATTGTGGCAGTAGTCGAATCGGGTACCGGTTTTGCCTTTCTCGGTCTCATCATCGGCTACGTGCCTGCCACCACCCAGGCGTTCTCCAGGCGGGAGATAAGCGTCTCAATGCTCGATGAGCGTGCTGGATCGCCCCCTTCCGCCCTGGAGTTGATACGGCGCGGCTCGGGCGCGGACGTTTCGACAATTGCCCAGTTCCTGTATAACTGGGAAGGCTGGTCCGCCGAGCTGCTCGACAGCCATCTCTCTTACCCTATTCTCTGCTACTTCCGCTCGCAGCACGACAATCAATCATGGGTGGCAGGGCTGACGACCATACTTGACGCGTGCGCGCTGGGGATGGTCGGCATAGGCGACGCTCCGATCCATCAGGCGCAGCTCACCTTCGCCATAGCACGCCACGCTGCTGTGGACCTCAGCCAGATTCTCTCTGTTGCCCCCGAAGCGCCCGCCCAAGACCGCCTGCCGCCCGATGACCTGGCGAAGATGCGCGCTGTCCTTGCCGAGTCAGGCATACACTTGAGGGGAGGGCCGGAGGCCGACGAGAAGTTAGCCTACCTGCGCACCATGTATGAGCCTTACGTGAACGCCCTATCGAACCTCTTGCTAATGGCGCTCCCGCCCTGGATTCCCGCCGAAGATGCCCATGACGCCTGGCAGACGACCTCGTGGGAGTATGCAGAGCGTGATCATCTCAGTTGAGCAGTTTACCGCCACTACCGGCTAGCCTGGCTCACCAACCTGCGGTACGGTGCATTCGCATCCACACTGTAAATTGACTGTTATAGGAGCATGATGCGTGCTCACGTCTGTTGTCCTGTAGTGTGTCACGATACCTGCACGAGGATCAACTATGAGAACGTCTCTTACCCCTTGTGCAAGGTAGAACTGCGGGTTCAGCGCTATATCCTTGTACTCATAACCCGGACTGATAATCTCGACCACAGCTTGCGGTATGATGGTTAGAGCCTCGTCCTGGTCGGGTGGCTCGGCGCAAAATACTGCTATGTCGGGCCTCTTGAGCGACCCATCTGGAAAGCGTATATACACATCTGAAAGGTGCGCGCATTCGCAGCCTTTATCGCTCGCCGGGAGTGGCTTTATCGAGGTCTGGATGCGAAAGAGCAGCCTCTGGTGGCGCGAGCTTGGAGATAGCTCCCATGTAGGGATGCCTCCTGTGATCTCCAGCTTCACAGCACCTTCGCGCAGCAATTGGTCAAGGTCTAATGAACTTATCCCTGCCATCGTTATCTCCTCCTAACTGAAAACGCTCATAAGCGCAGGAGTATAGCACTCACCGTGTTCGATTTGTTCGGCAAGCACGCGCAAGGCCAGGGCTTCCACCCTCATCACGGCTTCCTCATGGGTTAGACCATACGCAAGCGTGCCGGGAAGTTCCACCACCTCGGCCAGCCAGCGGCCATCTTCCTCCTGCTCGTACTCTATAGCAGGGTCATAACTTATCTCCATGTAATTGCACAGTCAGGGCAGCTACTGCCTCACGTCATATAGCGGATTATAGACCACAGACGACCGGATGAGGGATGCATCCATGCTTTCTACACCGTAAATAGATGAATCTTTGTGTTCTATCGTCGGTCGTCAGCCGCCGAGCGTAAGGTGAGTTACTGCTATTGTACCACGCCGAATTACTGCATCTGCCTCGGCCTGTACTGCACAGCCTCGGCCAAATGCACGGCTTCTATCTTTTGGCTCTGCGCCAGGTCCGCAATCGTCCTTGCCAGCTTTAATATGCGGTGGTAAGCCCTCGCCGAGAGGTGTAGCTGGCGCATCGCGGCTTTGATCAGAGATTGCCCCGCGCTGTCAAGCTCACAGTGCTCTCTTATCTCGGCTGGACGCATCTCCGCGTTACAAGAGACGCCACGCACCCCCGCGAAACGCTCGCGCTGCCTCTTGCGGGCGGCTTCTACACGCCTGCGAATAGCATTCGAACTCTCCCCAAGCCGAGTGTCGGAGAGCTTTTCGTAGTCTACTCGGGGCACTTCTATATGTATGTCCATCCGGTCGAGCAGAGGACCGCTTATCTTCTTCTGATAGCGGGCTACTGTGGAGTTTGAGCAGGTGCATTCCTTCACAGGGTCGCCGAAATAACCGCAAGGGCATGGATTCATAGCCGCGATCAGCACGAAGTTGGCCGGGAAAGAAAGGGTGCCTGCGGCGCGGGTGATGGTCACAACCCGGTCCTCTAAAGGCTGGCGTAGCGTCTCAAGCGCTTGTCCACTGTATTCAGGAAGCTCATCGAGGAAAAGCACACCTCTGTGCGCCAGCGTAATCTCGCCAGGGCGGGGCATTCGCCCGCCGCCTACAAGCCCGACGTGCGAAACGCTATGGTGAGGGGCGCGGAAGGGACGGTGGCGTATGAGCGGCTTGCTCGATGGCAGCATTCCCGCCACCGAATATATCTTGGTAACCTCAAGCATCTCCTCGTTTGACATGCTGGGTAATATAGTGGGCATACAGCGCGCCATCAGCGTTTTGCCCGCCCCTGGCGGCCCGCTCATAATCAGGTTGTGGCCCCCGGCGGCGGCTACCTCCAGGGCGCGCTTTACATGCTCCTGCCCTTTGATATGGCTCATGTCTACGTCGTGCGGAAGATTGCTCTCTTCCTCCGGCACCAAAACGGCTACATAAGGCTTTATACTATCTACGGCGATTGGATGGCCGTTGAGGTGCAGCACCAGTTGCCGGAGAGTAGAAACGGGCAGCACCTCTATACCATCAATGAGCGCGGCTTCAGGCGCATCTTCTGCGGGCACGTAGACCCTCTTTATACCATGCTCACGTGCCACGCTCACCATCGCCAGGATGCCTGCGGTGTGTCGCACGCCACCGTCCAGGCTAAGCTCGCCCAGGAAAACAGTGTCGCTGAAGTCGGTGTTGATGGAATCTGTGGCGGCCAGGATGCCCAGGGCTATCGGCAGGTCGTATGCGGGGCCTTCTTTGCGTAGGTCGGCGGGTGCGAGATTTATAGTAATGCGAGAAGGTTGTGGTATGTTGCCCCCTGAGTTGCGAATCGCCGACCGCACCCTTTCCTTCGACTCGTTGACCGCTGTGTCGGGCAAGCCGACGATCGTCATCGATGGTACCCCCGCCCGGCTAACGTCTACCTCTACCTCAATAACCGAGCCTTCCAGCCCCACCACAGCGCAGCTCATCACCCTGGACATCGCCATCTATCTACTCTCCTTCAACTCTTGCTCTATCGCAAGAAATTGCGATTGGCTGAAAATGCTGCCGTCAAGCAGCGATGCGATCTCAGCCTGGGTGAACTCTTTGCCGCAGGCAGAAGTGGGGTTGAGCACTACGGGTGCGCTGCCGGCAAGCATACCAAAGAGAGTCCTGGCATCAAGTTGTACATAGTTAGCTTCGCGTTTTATAGCCTCATGCAAACGCGGCAGCGACGAGAAGACCGCTATGATACGTTTACCGTT
Source organism: Chloroflexota bacterium (assembly GCA_015478675.1). The sequence continues at coordinate 8,493 of JADMIH010000059.1, forward strand.
ATGCCGCCACGGCACCAGCCGCAGTTGCGTATCCTCCCCCGCGACGAAGTTGCCATGCCCATGATAATTTGTGTCGCCAAGTACGATCAACTGGCTATGGAGCAGCTGGCGATAAAAAGCAGGTCTCTTCCCAGCGTCTGTAGCCGCCTCCATGAGGCTCCTCTCAAGCTCGTTGTTTGGAGTAAAGTTGTCCATAGAGCATCGCTTCCCAGTGGCTAGTTACGAGGCGCTCCCATCAGAGGTCACTGCTTCTACAGGTGGCGCAAAAGTAGAACCCGCCCGATCAGTAGCTGCGAGCGAAAGAATAGTAAAAAGAGTATATCACGCAGAGCAAAACCAGGGCAATATATCGCTCTTCGTGTAGGCGTTCAGATTCAGGGTGGCGGAATAAAGTTCAAGGGGTATATGTGCGGGTGCAGCGCCACCCACCCTCACCTCCCCGCACCCCAACTCTGAACACTTACGCCTCTTCGTGTAGGCGTTCAGATTCAGGGTGGAGCAATCTTCAACGGGTAGCTAGGGGCGTACTCTCATGTACCCTCAGCCTTATGTACCCTCACCCCATGCCCTTCTCCCATGAAGGGAGAGGGGGCTTTGCTTTATTGTTGGGGGGAGGAGAAGGGCACCCCTGAATGAGTGGAATATCTCTGAGCGGGGGCAGGGCGCTGCCTTGCCCTATGGTATAATAAGGCGACGCGACCCTGGCTCAAGGTAAGTAACTCATCGTCACCTGGCTCTCTGTTTACTCTCTTGCGCTGAGCTATCGGCGAGGTCCACCTCCTGTTACGGCGACAGCCAGGCCACCAGGGCAGCAATCGGGCGAAGCACGCTGAAGGCATATCTTCTCATGTTAGAGACTCGTTACTTGTGCCCGGTGATGGTAGGTCGGGAAGGCGAGGTGGAGGCGCTGGCTCGGCTGTGGCAGTCGGTCTCTTCAGGGCGAGGCGAGACAGTGCTGATCGCCGGCGAGGCAGGGGTGGGCAAGAGCCGCCTGCTAGCGGAGCTGGTGGAGTGGGCGGGCTTACAAGGCTGGATGGCTTTGGTGGGGCACTGCTACCCACCTGATGTCAGCTTACCTTACGCTCCTCTGCTCGATGCTCTACGTAGCCACTTCCATTCATTACCGGCCGATGAGATAGCTTCTTGCCTGGGGCCTTATGCACCGGAGCTAGTGAAGTTGCTGCCCGAACTGGCGCGCGTCCTCCCTGACCTCCACCCCAGCCCCCCTGTTGAGCCACAAGCTGAGAAAAGGAGGCTATTTGAAGCGATTTACAGCTTCCTTGCAGCCGCGTCCGCTGGAAGCCCGTTGCTGTTAGGGCTGGAAGACCTCCACTGGTCGGACGAGACGAGCATGGAACTTCTTCACCTGTTGGCCCGGCGTATCCGCCATAACCCTATTCTGCTGGTTGCTACCTACCGCCTGGATGAGCCGGTTGCCAGGGCCGGGACGCGATGGCTGCAGCAGATAATCGATCTTGAGCGCGAGCGTCTAGCTACGGAGGTGCGCCTCGAACCCCTCCCGGCGAGGGATGTTGGAGCTATGGTGCAGCGCATTTTCGATCTTGAGCAAGTAAGCTCTGAATTCGCCGGCGCGATCTATTCACGCACCGAGGGCAACCCGTTTTTTGTGGAAGAATTGATCAAGGCGCTGGTGGAGTCGGGCGATCTCTTCTATGTGGGAGGGGCCTGGAACCGCAAGGCGCTGGATGACCTTAATCTCCCCCGCAGCGTCCGCGAAGCGATCTTGCGCCGCCTGGACGGACTGGACCCCGTAGCAGGCCAGGTGGCGGCAACTGCAGCCGTAATAGGCCGTCACTTCGATTTCGACCTGTTGGGTGCGATCACGGCTTTACCTGCGGAGGAGCTATTGGGCGCACTTCGCTCGCTGATCAACCAGCAGTTGATTTCAGTAGCGGAGCAGTCAGGCGAAGTGGTCATCTCGGAATACCAGTTCCGCCATGCCTTGACGCATGATGCCATTTACGGCGAGTTGCTGCCGCAGGAGAAGCAAAGCCTGCACCACCAGGTCGCTGAGGCGATAGAGAGGCTGTACACGGGGGCATTACAGTTACGCCTCTACAAAGGTAGCCTGGCCTATCACTACCATGAGGCGGGAGTGTGGGCGAAAGCGCTGGACTATTCACGGCAGGCAGGTGAGGAGAGTATGGCGCTCTACGCGCCTCGCTCCGCACTCGACCATCTCAACCGGGCGCTCGATGCTGCACAGCGGCTGGCGATAGTTCCGCCCCTCGCCCTCTATCGCCTGCGTGGGCAGGCGCACGAGACCCTTGGCGACTTCAATAACGCCCGGGCTGACGAGGAAACAGCCCTCCAAATGGCGAGGAACGCCGGTGAGAAGCAAGACGAGTGGCATCTCCTCATAGATCTCGGATTCCTCTGGTCGGGGCGCGATTACGCGCAGGCGGGCGAATACTTCCGGGGAGCTTTGGAGTTGGCGCGTGACATGGGCGACCGGAGTATGCTGGCTCACAGCTTGAATCGCCTGGGTAACTGGCGGGCAAATACCGGCGAGCCGGCGGGTGGTCTTCAGGCACACAGCGAGGCGCTGGAAATTTATAAGAGCCAGGGAAATAAACAGGGCACTGCCGAAACCCTCGACCTCATGGGCATGGCGTATCTGATGTACGGCGATGCTGTAAGCTCGGTTGAGTGTCATGGGCGCGCCAGCGAGCTATTTCGGGAATCAGGCGATACCAGGTACCTCATCTCCAGCCTTACGTCGCGGGTCGCATTCTCCTGCCCAAGCCTGGTAGGGGCGACTTTTAGCGCCCTGGGTACAAAGGAGAGTTGTGAGCGAGATTGGGGCGAAGCGATGCGGCTGGCACGCCAGATCGCCTGGCCCGCCGGCCAAGCATACGCTGAGTTTGCTATGGGTTCGGCATATGCCAGCTTCGGCGACTTTGGCGCGGCGCTGCACCATGCCCAGGAGTCGCTCAGGATCGCCGATGAAATCGGGCATGAGCAGTGGATGGCGGGGGCGCACCATACCCTCGGCTATGCCTATCTGCTCATGCTTAATCCGAACCTCGCTATTGAGCACCTGCACGCCGGTTTAGAGTTAGCGCTCCGGGTCGGGTCGACCTGGTGGATCAATGTTACATCTACACATCTGGCGCTTGCTCATCTACTAGGTGGCGACCTGACGAGTGCGGAGGCGACTTTACGGGCCGTTATCTCTCCCCAAGATACCCCACGTCAACTTGCGGAGCGGCTCGCGCTGCACGCATGGGGGCAGCTCGCACTGTTGCAGGGCAACTCTGATCTGGCGCTGCAAATTGCTGACCGCTTGATCAGCTCCACGCCAGGCAAGAGCAGAGTCGCTGCGCTCGGTGCGGACTCTGTAGGGCCGCAAAGGCAGCCCATCCCATTGTTGCTGAAACTTAAAGGAGATGCATTGATCGCCGGGCGGCGTTATCTCGAAGCGCAAGTGGCGCTGGAGGAGGCAGAGCGCGGCGCTCAAGAGCAGGGGGTGCGCTCGATTCAGTGGCAAATCAGCGCTGCTCTGGTAAAGGTGTACACCCTGCGTAAGCTCAGGGACGAGGCGCAACGCGAGCTTGCCGCAGGTCACGGCGTGATACAGTCCCTCGCGTCCACTATTCACGATGCAGAGTTGCGTGAGCGCTTCCTTGGCGCAGCAGTTCAAGAAATATCAAATGAGAAGGAGGCCTCGCCCCGGCGTGCTGCCCAACGTACCGAAAAAGGCCCTGGTGGGTTGACGCGGCGGGAGGTTGAAGTGCTGAGGTTGGTCGCAGCCGGTAAGAGCAACCGCCAAATCGCCGAGGAACTCTCATTGAGCGAGCGGACAGTGGAAAACCACCTCACCTCCATCTTCAGCAAGACCGGCACCGACAACCGGGCCGGGGCTACGGCCTTCGCCATCCACAGTAATCTGGAATAGAGACGCCTCTTGCCCTTGACGTAGGGGTTTCCACCTACCTCGCCGCCACTGAGGGGCTTTTTCATCTCCTCAACCTCGTGCGAACTTCAGGGGTTAGCCCCGATGCGCCCTTGCGCGGCTGCCGCTACAATGTGCGGTGTTGGGCATTTGCTCAACAGAGAATAGCAATCCAAGTAAGGAGGTCATTTTGATGTTCGTAACCGTATTTACGTTCCGTGCGAAGGCAGGAGAGGAAAATAGCGTGGTGGCCCTCCACGAGGAGTGGAGGCGAGACCGGCTCGCCAAAGCCAAAGGCTTCATCTCTGGGGAGCTACTGCGTGGGGTAAAGGACCAGCGGGAGTTTGTCGATATAGCCCGCTTCGAGAGCGAGGAGGCTTCACAGGCGGTCGCCAACGACCCAAAGCAAGATGCCTGGTACCGCCGTCTGGTTGGGCTTAGTGAGGCCGAACCCATCTTCACAGACTGCCGTGTGGCCCTGCAAATGGGGCAGGCGACCAAAGGGCTGTAACACGAACCAGCGATCAGGAAAGAAGAAAGAAGAAAGAAGAAAGAGGAAAGAGGAAAGAGGCATCGCCAAATGGGGGTGCCTCCAGGCACCAACAGGAGGTATGAAGTGGTTGCAACTGTAGAAAGTAAAGCGATAGATGAAGCCAAGCTGGGAGCGTTCCTCGGCAAGGCCGTAGGGGATTTCGGGGCGCTTGCTAGCTCGGCGCTGGTGATAATCGGCGATAAGCTGGGGCTTTACAAGGCGATGGCGGGTGCGGGGCCTCTCACCCCGGACGAGCTTGCTCAGCGCACCGGCACGACCGGGCGCTACGTCAACGATTGGCTTGTCAACCAGGCGGCGGGAGGCTACGTCGAGTACGACCCATCAACAGAGCGTTATACCCTGCCGGACGAGCATGCGCTGGCCCTTGCCAACGATGACAGCCCCTACTTTATGGGCGGCGGCTTCCAGCTATTCACAGCTCTGGTTAAGGCCGAACCTCGGATCAGCGAGGCTTTCTTGTCTGGGGGTGGTATGCTCTGGGGTGAGCACGATCACGGCCTCTTCGAGGGGACCGAGCGGTTTTTCAAGCCAGGCTACCTGGGAAACCTCGTGAGCAGTTGGATTCCCTCCCTGGAGGGAGTGCTCCCCAAGTTGCAGGCCGGGGCTACCGTGGCCGATGTGGGTTGCGGCCATGGGGTCTCCACAATTATCCTCGCGCAGGCCTTTCCCAACTCGCGCTTCTTCGGCTTCGACATCCATGACCTCTCGATTGAGGAAGCAGGTAAAGCGGCTGACAAAGCGGGCGTCGCGGAGCGTGTAAAGTTCCAAGTGGCGGCAGCCGATGATTATCCCGGCGGCGACTATGACCTGATAGCCTTTTTTGATTGCCTGCATGACATGGGCGACCCGGTGGCCGCTGTCAGCTATGCGCGCAAAGCGCTGGCCGCTGATGGCAATGTGCTCATCGTTGAGCCTATGGCGGGGGAGACGGTCGAAGAGAATATTAACCCGGTAGGGCGGGTCTTTTCCGCGGCTTCGGTCCTGGTCTGCACGCCCCACGCGATGGCTTCGGGCGGGAAAGGGCTTGGCACCATAGCTACTGAAGCAAAGATTCGCGAGACGGTGCTGGCGGGTGGCTTCAGCCGTTTCCGCCGCGCCACTGAAACGCCCTTCAACCGGGTTTTCGAGGCGCGACCCTGAGCCTGGAGGCTCTTCTGAAAATACGCCCTACGAGGGCGTATTTTCATTACTATGGAAATGGGCTATTTCGGAGCAGAGGCGAATCGGCATTCCCCACTTGGGGGGCGAAATTTGCCTTGCGAGGCACTGTAAGCCTCAAAATGAAGGCGATTCTGGGCCTACTTTCCCCACCGGCAAAATGCTGGGGAATTTCTCCACCCCAACTCTGAACGCTTACCACAAAAACCCTGCTTGCCAGGCTTTACCAGCGCATGGTACAATAACGCGATATACTCTTCAATAGAATGGAGTCAAACCATCCCTGATATGCCTGAACCTACACGTCTGGGTGTATGCACGCGCCGGAAGCTGACCTTTTTTACTGCCCTCGGTCTTCTCCTGCTCCTAGCCTTTACATCCGTCGGCTGCTCACCTCAGAATATGGCGCAGGCGGCTACCGCGACTGCCGCTGCCGTTCCATCTCTCACTGTTGCTAACCCGACGCCGCTCGCGTCACCAACATCAACAGCCATCCCCGGCACCCCAGGGGCTACCGTAACCACACCTCAAGCAGACGCAACAACGAGTGTAACAGCAGCCGTTACAGGCACGCCAGGCACGCCCACCGTGCGCCCTACACCCAGCGGCACCCCGCCCAACCCGCTCGATGTGCTGAATGTCTTTAACTTTGTCAATCCGCTGGACCTCACACTTGTAAAGAGCGACGTGCTACCCCTCAACGGCAATAGCGGCCCGGGGCAGGTCTTCTATACAATATCCACCGCCACTCAGCCGATCACTCAGGAGGAGCATAGCGCCTTGAGCGTGTTGTCCTACGATCCCGTATACCGCGAATGGACCCCCACATGGTCCTCTGAGGAGATAACAGGCACAGCCAGCCCGCTGCCGTTATACTCTCAGCCGGGCGGCTATAACGGCGGCGACCTCGTACACGCAGGCGCACCTATTCTTGTGCTACGCACCACCGAACGTGCCGGGCATGCTCGTCTTGCTTTGTGGCGATGGGACAAGCAAAAGAATGCGGGTGAACCTCTAAAGATGACGCCTGTAGTCGGTGGCGCTGAGCGCGACGCGATTTTCGACGCGGACCTCGATATCAACATGGCAGATTTAGATAACGACGGCGTCTACGAAGTGGTCGCTGACAACCTGAAGGGCGTGCAGGTCTGGAAGTGGGACGGCAGCAAGTTCGTCCCGCAGGGAGGACGCTAATGTCGAGTCGCAACGACAGACAGCGCGTTCAGAGTGCTGATCGCACTCGCACCCAACGTCCCGCAGCCACAGTCCGCAACGCCGCGCTTCCGCAGAGCACACCCCGACGAACCGGGGCAACACTACACGAGAGCAAGAGAAGAGCCGCCGCGCTGCCCATCGACATACACAGGGCTATTGCTGCCGCTTCTCTGGCGCTGCTGCTACTCGTCTCTATCTTTGCGCCTCTCGCCCCGACCCCACCCGACCCTGCGCCTTTCCTCACGCCGAGGATAAACGGCGCCGGCTCTATACCGGGCACCCTGGCAGGCTCTACCCTTGAGGAGACAATCTTCCCCTACCTGACAGTTATCGAGCGAAACCAGGGCAACCTTGCCTCTGTATGGCCCGATGCCAGCGATGTGCTCCACTACGACCCTACCAGCCTCCGAGCGCGGTGGGCCATACTGGGCCAGATATATGCTTCAACAAGTGGTGGCCTCTCCACCAGGCTCAAGGATACCGGCCTGGAGGGCAACCCATCCGAAGACAAGTTGCAAGGTTTAGAAACCTCTTACAGGGAACAGCTTAACGACCCAACGGGGGCCAACTCAGGCCGGGGAGAAAACGGCCTGGCCGCCATGGTGCTGCTCCGAGCTCTGCTAAGGCCGCCAAGCGTCGCCCGCACTAACATGGAAAAGAACGCCAGCCAGAGCTTCGCGGATACCGTACTCAGCCAGCCGACTGTGTGGCAGTTTGCCTACAATTGGGCGCTCTCCAACTTCATGCAAGGCAACTATGCTGCTGCCTATGAGGGTATGCGTGCGATTTCTCAGAAAGCTGACGCCGATAACAACAAGCTCACCCCCTTCTGGGTTGGATTGTCCGCGCTGCGGCTTGGTAACACACAAGAGGCTATGCGCAACTTCAATTTGGCTATCAATGCCCAGGTGCCTCCCGGGGCCACCGCTGCCGTTGCGACGGAGTATGAGAACGCCAGAACTCTATCGGAAGAAGCGCTTGGTGACGCTCAGTGGGCCGCAGGCATGCCAGGGACGGCATATCAAACTTACCTCAACCTTCTGCTCCTCAACATAGATAATCCCGGTCTTTACACCAAGTGGCTCAACCTGGGGTTGCAACAGCGTGGATACGAGAGGATGGCAGCCGATATGAAAATGCTGATAGAGGCTAACCCCTCCACGCAGCAGCCACGCCTCCACCACGATCGTGCCAGGCTCCTCAGCTTCCTTGGCAGGCAGTCAGAGGCGGATGCCGAATACCGTATCGCTATCAGCCAGGGCGATAGCGATACGGGTCTGCTAATCTCTTACGGCCAATCCCTCGAAAGTCGCGGCGACCACAAAGGCGCTATCGAGCAGGCGCAGGAAGCAATCCGCAAGCTGAATATGGACCCAGGCACATCCGACCTGTCGAGCGTAGCTGCTGCCGTCAGCACTACTACCACCTCGCTCGCCGACAAAGATGCAGCGCAACAGCTTCTCGATGCCAACTTGCTGCGCGCCCGCGCCTGGGGCAAGCAGGGCGACACGGCAGCTGTAGCCTCCCTTACAGCAGGCTTTACTCAGAAAGCAGGGCAACTGTCTGCCGCCCAGGGCGGCATCCTTTATCTCTATGCAGGCTACGCCGGCGAAGCCGCCGGTATGCAGGACAAGGCGGCAGCTAGCTATAGCAGCGCATGGGACAAGTTGAAAGGTCTGGCATCGGGCACCCCAGGCAGGGCCGCTGCACTTGCTGGCCTGGCGCGCACCACCGCCAAATTGCAGGGCAAAAGCGCCAGCGACGGCGTTAGCGTGCTGGCGAGCAACGGCTATGACCCTAAAGCTCTCAAGACCAGCATCGCCACCGACCTTGATGCTCCTAATATTCTTTACCAGGCGTACCTTCTGCTAAAGGAGGTGGGCCAGCCCGCGCAGGCAGCCGATGCGTTACGGGTGGCTTCGATAACGCGCAATCTCCAGGACGCGCGTGCCTTCTCAGGCGTGGGCAGACCTATCTGGCAAGCCAACGGCACCTTGACGCCCGCTTTTCTCACGGTGCAAGCTGCTGATCAGGCCCGCGCTGTCAACGGCACAGGTGATCCATTAGCGCTGATGCGTTACAGGCAAGCATCACAGCTCGACCCCGGCCTGGCAGCCGCCGCCAATAACCTGGGGGTGGCCTATGCCCAGGCCGGCAAATCGGGCCTTGCGAGTAAATACCTCAACGCAGCGGGTGCAAGCAGCGCTACTTACGCCCTGGGGAACCATAACCTGGCTGCATTCTCCTACGGGCAGGGCCTCGGCAGCTTCTTCGCGGCGGAGAGCGCACAGGGAGATGCTATCAAGAGCGTAGGACCACAAAGCCTGCAATGGGGCTATAATCTGCGCTACGACGACAGAGGGCCAGTGCCATCGCCCGCAGCGCCCGCGGGCGACCTGCTCTCCAGGTTGCCCGCCGTGATAATATTACTCCTGCTCTTGCTTCACACGCTCGTTGGTAACGACCGCTTGACGAACCGCATGGGGCTGGTGCCCACGCGGGGCGTGCTCGGTTGGCTGGCACAGAGGCTGGACAGCAGGGTCAGGACGTTCGCCTCAGGGCTGGTAACGCCGCGCAGCGGTATAAGCGCCCTGGTGCCGGCGATAGTCATACCTTCAGTTGTGGGGATGTTCGGGCTGGCGTGGGGTGCGGCGCATGGTTCCCTCGCCGTGTGGCTGGTATTTCTACCTGTAGCCCTGCTTGCCGCGCTGATAGCCTTCGGCGGTAACGAGCTTGCTCAATACATAGCCGCCCGGCGCAATAATGGCGTGACATCGCACCATGTATGGCCGCTCGGCGTTGTGCTGGGGATATTGAGCATACCGCTAGGCTTCGTCTATGGCTGGCAAAACGTTACACGTGTGCAGCCTGCTCCTGTGCCGGACGACAGCGCGGCTGCCCGACGAGGTGCCACAGGACGCCAGTTGCGCACGGGCGAGGAACTTGACCTGGCTTACGAAGCGCAACTAGAAGCAGCAGCCGACCCCGATTCGGGCAAAGGAGCGAGCCTTACAGTGCCGCGCCCCACGACTATAACTCTGGGCGATACAGGCCTGCTGGGTCTGAGCCCGGCGGCGCGCATCCTCTTCGCTGGGCTGGCAACCAATCTGGCGGTAGGCGCTCTATTTGGGATCGTTTACTGGCTCACAGGCTGGCCTTCTATGCGCCTGGCGATGTTTGCCTCAATGCTGGTGCTGGCTTTCACATCGGTCTCTGAGCCGCCCGCCGACGGCTGGACACTCTTCCGCCGCAACTCGCCTCTGTGGCTGGGCATCTTCGTCCTGGCCGCGCTGGTAGTGACGCTGCTGGCAGTCGGGATAATCTAAGTGGCAGGCAGGAGTTATGTTATAATGGCAGGAGTATAATCCGCCATCCCGCGTTCGTAGCTCAGTGGACTAGAGCATCTGACTTCGGATCAGAGGGTCGGGGGTTCGAATCCCTCCGGGCGCGCCAATAAAATAGGCACGAGAACGTTCCAAAGTACAATCCTTTGGAACGTTTTTCTACGCCAAAGGCGTAGTTTTGTAGCGTTTCGCGCACCGTTTTAGCATCGGCACCGGTATCCATGTGTAAAAGGTCAAAAGTGGCATTCGCTATGTTACTCATTTGGTTCTGCTATCTTTAGTCTGTAGATTTATAGGCTGCTTCGTTCTAGACTGTGTACTCATGAGGGATAAACTGCTTGCTCGTGACTTTGGTGCAGTGATTCGGCGCTTGCGCTATGCCGCTGGCATGTCACAGGAGAAATTTGCTTTACTATGTGGAGTGCACCGCACCTATATGGGCCAAATAGAGCGAGGTGAGAAGACGGTCACTATTGAGACGGCCAGTAGACTGGCGCATGCTCTTGGTTTATCCCTCTCTGAGTTGTTCGCAAATCTAGAGAGGGATAAGCAAGAGAAAGATGCCTATAACCGAGTCTGAATATCAGATGATCCGTGCCGAACTTTTGAGAGCGTATTTAACAACATTTCACAGGAGCAAGGCGGCGAAGCATCAGGTGAA
>JADMIH010000060.1 GCA_015478675.1 Chloroflexota bacterium
AGCTGTAGCTGCTATCCGGGTAGAAGAGTACTGCGTGCTGCTCGATATAGCGGCGCGGCAGCGCCAGGTGATACATGAGGTCGTCCTGTGTAGCCACAGGCACCAGGGCCTTAAACAGCGCAGAAAGAAGGGCAGCGGTTATCACCAGCGCGAGGAAGATGTTAGCCGGGTTCCTCATCATGGGAGCGACTTGCCGCAGGTACGGCGGCACTTTCCGCACCTCCACAGCGAGAGGACGATACGCCACCACCGCCATGACCAGCAGCACTGCCAACCCCACAGGCAAGTAAATCAAGCCTAGCAAGCCCAACGCCAGCATAGCGAATGCCATGACCCCATAGCCAAGCGCCAACCCGAAGAGAAGCCGCTCGCCCAGGCTAAGCCCAGAGCCAACACGCAGCAGGCGCAGCACAAGCAAACCCAAACCGGCGGCTACACCGGAAAGGATGATGATCGCCAGTAGTTCTACAGCATGCGCCAGGAGGGGCGGTAGGTTAAACATCAACTTCTACAGATCGAAGCTTTATGGTGTCGTGCATAGAAAAAGAGAGCGACGAAAGGCTCTCGGCTACAAATATGGTACTTATGTACCAGATTCATCGTCCTTTCACCAGCGTCACAGCAGACTCTGTTATACACTAATATAAGCCAACACCAGTGGTCAGTTACGAGTTACGAGTGATTACCATGACCGCCCATCAACTACCGGCCACTCGTCCAAAACAGCGCACGTAGTAAAGAAATAGCTTTTCCGTTATATTTTAGGAAAGGCTACAAAGTAGAAGCCCTCCTAATGCATGGTTAGCGAAAGATCACAATCCGGGCTGCAAAAGAGTGAGCGTGCTACAAGACGCGTTGGGCGTTCGCACGGCGACTCGCGCAAGCCGCGCAAGCATCGTAAGCCAATCTTAGCGGGTGCGCCTGTCCGGTTGCGTTTGCAAGCCAACACAGCAAAAACAGGAGCGGCTCCTGCACAGGCGCGCGTGGCCCTACCTGCAATAACCTTTGCCCCCAAGCATACCCTCACAAAGGCTGTGCCCGCCGCATACTCCTCGAAGAAGCGGCAGCGCGGGCGCAACGCACTCTTTCTGCTCGGCACAGCCAGGCGGCGCAGAGCGCGTGGCGGCGCGTCGCGTGGCGGCTACTATGCTCTCTCTACCGTCAGCAAGCAGCACAGCCTGCCTCGACCCGTCTCATGGGCGCTACGAAGCATAGGGTCGCTGGTCCTCGCCTCTTTTCTCTTAAGCCTTTTTGTGGGTATAGGATTGCTCATAGCTTACGCCTACTTTGCCAAAGACCTGCCTTCAGTAGATAACATTCACGGCATACAGTTCCAGACAACCCGCATCTACGACCGGCATGGTAATCTCCTCTACGAGATGTACGACCCTGATATAGGCAAACGGACATATGCGACCATAGACCAGCTGCCCAAGTCACTCATCAATGCCACTATCGCTGTCGAGGATTCGACCTTTGAGCAGAACAATGGCGTTGATCTCAGGGCTATCATTCGCGCATTTTACATCAATCTGACCAACAAAGGCTCGTCAGGTGCTTCGACTATCACCCAGCAGCTTGTACGGCGAGTGCTCCTCCCCGAGAAAGACGAAAAGACCTTCACCCGCAAGATACGCGAAGCTATCCTGGCTGTGCGTGTCAACGACAAATACTCAAAAGAAAAGATCCTTGAGATATATCTCAACGAGATATACTACGGCTCACAGTCGTATGGTGTGGCCGCCGCCGCCGAAACGTACTTCGGCAAATCTGTAAAAGACCTCACCCTGGGCGAGTCGGCTATGCTGGCGGGGTTGCCGCAGTCGCCCAGCGACTACGACCTCAACCGCAATTTCGAGGCCGCGAGAGCCAGACAAAAGGTTGTTCTCGACCTGATGGTGAGCGGAAAATTTGTCTCCCGGCAGGAAGCTGACACCGCATATGCTGAGGATGTACACCCGATAGTGCGTACCGCCCACGTGCCCCTCAATGCACCGCACTTTGTTCGCTACGTGCAGCAGGCGCTCGAAGCCAAGTATGGCGAGGAAATGGCTAACCGGGGTGGCCTCAAAGTTTTCACCACGATAGACCTTGACATGCAAGCGGCTGCTCAGAGCGCGGCAGCCCAACAGATCGAGAATATAAAGAAGCAAGGCGCATCTAACGCCGCTCTGGTAGCTGTCAACCCGCGCACCGGCGAAATACTGGCGATGGTTGGCTCTGTTGATTACACGGACCCGCGCTTCGGCGAAGTGAACGTAGCCACAGCATTGCGCCAGCCTGGTTCTTCGTTCAAGCCTTTCACCTACGCCACCGCCATGCAAATGGGCTACTACAACCCCGACTCCATTCTGTCCGACTTGCCCGTTCAATTCAGCAGCGGCGCGGGGTTGCCCCCTTATGTGCCGCAGAACTACGATATGCGCTTTCACGGCCCTGTGACGATGCGCTCGGCCCTCGGCAATTCTTACAATATCCCCGCAGTCGAGACCCTCAACACCGTAGGCGTGGCTAATGTGCTCGATACTGCCCACAGGATGGGCATTACCACCCTCAACGACCCTAGCCGCTATGGGCTGGCTCTCACCCTGGGCGGTGGGGAAGTAACTCTCCTTGATATGACCTCGGCCTTCGGTACATTCGCCAACTACGGCTATCACGTGCCCGTCACACCTTTCCTCAAAATCATCGACTCTCAGGGCCGCGTGCTGGAGGAGTTGGACCCATCGAATGTGGAGGGCAATCAGGCCATAAGCAAGGGTGTGGCCTACCAGATGAGCGACATGCTCTCCGATAATGCGGCGCGCACCCCCGCCTTTGGCCCTAACTCGCCTCTGAAAATAGATGGGATAAACGCCGCTGTCAAGACCGGCACCACTAATGACTGGAAGGACTCCTGGACGGTAGGCTACACGCCCGCGTTGGCAGTAGGCGTGTGGGTCGGCAACAACGACAACCGCCCGATGGCGCACGTAGCAGGCGCAATCGGAGCCGCCCCTATTTGGCACAACTTCATCCAGAAAGTGTACAGCGACCCCAAGCTGAAGGCTCTCCTTTATAAGCCGAACGAGACCGCGCTGCCCGACAAATTTGTCATGCCGAGCGGCATGGTGAAGGTCACGGTTTGTGCCGACTCGGGCATGGTGGCTACCTCAGCCTGCCTGCAGGTAAAAGATGACTGGTTTGCACCCGAAGATGCGCCCACCAAGCCGGACACCTGGCACAGGTGGGTGCCAGTAACGTTGCACGACGGCGGCGCGAGTGTGGCCGGGCCAGGCGTGCCATTGCAGGACACGATTGAGCGCAGTTACACTTTCCCGCCGCCTGAGTACAAAGGCTGGATAGGAGGAGGGCCGCCTGGCGTCACTTTTGTTATGACCCCGACGGTGCCGTCTGTGGCTCTGCTTCCCACTGCTGTGGCCGTCGAACCCACATCGGTGGCAGCTTTGATTACCCCCGTCGCCTATGCGCAAGGCGATGCAAATAGTGGTTTAGCAGGCCTGAGCCAACCCGACAACTCTGGGCCGATAACCGGCCTCCAGCTAGGAATATCCTCACCCGTGAATGGGCAGGTGGTAAGCGGCCTTGTGCCGGTCACAGGGGAGGCATCTGCCGCCAACTTCGCCCGCTTCATCCTCGAATATAGCTCTGCCACAGCCGGAGCTGCCATGACACCTATAAACGACTCGCTTTTCCCACCGCTACTGGGTACCCTCGGCTTGTGGAATACCGATGGACTCCCTTCAGGGCCATATATATTGCGCCTCAGCCTGGAGACAACAGATGGCGAAGTGGTGCGTAAGGATGTAAATGTGCGGATTGGCACCTCTGCGCCCTCGGTCTCTATCGCTTCCCCGGTAGACGGCTCGCCCGTCTACGAAGGAGAGGCGGTTGATATAAATGTGTCGGCAGATGGGGGGGGCGCGCCTATCGCGGGGGTCGAGGTTTACGTGGATAACAAACGTATAGCCTCACTCCTCGCGCCTCCCTGGTCAGCGAGATGGGCCGTCATAACGGGCACGCACGAGCTACGTGCTACTCTGTACACGTTACCCGGGGAAGAGGCGCAGTCGATGCCTGTGCGCATTACATCAATGGGCACTCGCCCCACGCCAACCTCGACCCCCGCGCCTATCATGTGGATCAGCAGTCCCACCCTCAACAAAGAGCTAAAGGCTGGGATCAACGAGGTGTGGGTAGATGTGCAGCCCGACTCGCAGGTACGTTACGTCAACATTTACATAGATGGCTATCCAGGGGGGTACGCTACGGGGCCGGGCTTCCGTGTCAACCCCAATTGGACTCCCACCCCGACAGAAGCGCCCACCCAGCCTCCTACGCCGACCCTCGACGCGAACGCCGCGGCCACCGCCACACGTGTGGAAGCCACTACTGAAGCACGCTCCACATCTGTTGCCGGAGTAATAGCAACCAGGACTGCCCGCGCCGCAGCAGCTCAGGCAGCCAAGACAGCCCATGCCGCTGCCACAGCCGCGAGTGCCAACGCTACGGCCACTGTTGTAGCAGCCACGACCTCTCCCACACCTGCGCCTCCCACAGAAACGCCTCTCCCCTCAGTCACGCCCACCTTCGTCCGCCAGGAGCCTCTCCCCGACCCCATGCTTGGCGACTACGTAGCGCGCTGCCAGCTTACCCCAGGCCGCCACCGCATCACCGCCATCGGCTACGACGCCAATAATCGCGAAGTAGACCGTGATGAGACGTGGGTGGTGGTGAAATAGCTTTGTTATGGCTTTGCCTGGCATGAGAAAGTAAATTGGCGAAGCGCCAGGCACCCGACCAGGCACCCGATATGTATCAAGCGTCCTCTTCACAGGTGTATGCGTCCAGAGTAGGAGTGGAGGGGCGTCCCTCCCATCACCCCATGCCCCTCTCCCACAAGGGGAGAGGGGGCTTTGTGCATGCTGAGTGCACAGGGGCAGGCCCCTGACGGGGTTACAAGGGTGATTAAAGCCCCCTCTCCCTTCATGGGCGAGGGGCATGGGGTGATGGGTAGTTGAGGGTGCGCCTCCACAGATACCCCAAGAAGGTTGCTCCACCCTAAATCTGAACATTTACTCACAGGTCCCTGATTGCGCAGCCGATTCGAGGGTGCTATACTGTTGCCCAAAAGACCCATATGCGCGGCTGGAGGCCCAACATGACCGTTACTATAGACCAGCAGGACTGGCAAAAGGTGCTGGCGGAGGTTGTCGGCACTTTCTTCTTCTTTTTCATCGGCATCGGCAGCATACCTGCGGCGGGTAGTGGGGGTGTGCTATATGTGGCGCTGGCGCACGGTGTAGCCCTGGCGATTGCCGTCTCAGCCCTGGGCCATATCTCAGGCGGTCACTTCAACCCCGCTGTGACAATCGGGCTGGCTGTGGCGCGCAAGATCAGTCCATTGCTCGCCGTTCTCTATATACTGGGCCAGCTAATAGGGGGTATCGCGGCGTGCCTGGCGCTGGTGGCTGTCTTACCTGCCAATGCCTGGCAGGCGGTCAAGCTCGGCGTGCCGAGCGTCAGCCTGATAACCGGTGGGCAGGCGGTAACACTTGAGGCAATACTCACTTTCTTCCTGGTGCTGGCGGTTCTTGGCACCGCTGTAGACCCGAGAGCCAACAGAGTAGCGGGCTTCGGCATTGGCCTGACCGTTTTTGTGGATATTCTGGTAGCCGGCCCACTCACAGGCGCTGCTATGAATCCGGCCCGGGCTATCACACCCGCTATCGTGTCGGGCTACTGGAACAGCGACTGGTGGATTTACTGGGTCGGACCTATTATTGGCGGTATAGTGGCCTCCATTCTCTACATGGGAATATTCATGCCCAGGGGTGACGAGCCTGTGGTAACCGCGCCTCAGCTCCCCACCCAGCCTCTTGAGCCACCCATGAGCGAGCCGGGCCTGCTAAAGGATTGATGATCTCTCCGCCAGGCGTGATGGCATACCCCTTTGCAAAGGGTTTAATCCTCCGTTGCATCACACTAAGCAAACTACCCCCATCCCCATGCCCCTCTCCCTTCATGGGAGAATATCTGTATCTCCTGTACACTCACCATGCGTAAAGCCCCCTCTCCCTTCATGGGAGAGGGGGTTTGGGGGTGAGGATAGGTGAGGGTGCGTAAGGGTACGCCTCCACAGTTACTCCTTGAAGATTGCTCTACCCCTAACCTGAACAGTTACGCCGGTTCTTAACATTGACATGCGCCCCTAAAGCAAGTACCATTAGAGTAGATAAGTGCGTCTAATCATCACTCTGAGTAGTATCTGAAAAGCTGGAACTTATAAAATAATGACCAATCAAATACTTGCTATCTGGAAGGAAGTTATGAACCATGCCCGTAACTAAAGATGAGGTGCTAAAAGCCCTCAGCGTGGTCAAGGACCCCGACCTGGGGCGTGACCTTGTGACGCTGGGGATGATAGAGAATGTAAATATTAACCCTGATGGCGATCTGAGCTTCACTATTGTTCTCACCACGCCCGCCTGTCCTGTAAAAGAGCAGCTGAAGCAGCAATCCGAAAGCGTTGTGCGGGCGATACCCGGCGTCCGCTCGGTGACAGCCGAAGTGACCTCCCGCGTGATGAAGGGCGCGATGACGCAGCGCGAGGGAATACCGGGCGTTCGCAACACGATAGCGGTCGGCTCAGGCAAGGGGGGCGTGGGCAAGAGCACGGTGGCCGTGAACCTGGCGCTCGCTCTGGCACGAGAGGGTGCGCGTGTCGGCCTGCTCGATGCTGATGTCTACGGCCCCAACGTGCCGATGATGATGGGCACCGGCGACAAACCCCAGCAGGGAGAGGATAACAAGATCATACCTGTTGAGGCATACGGTATAAAGCTCATCTCTATGGGCTTTTTCATAGATGCCGATAGCCCCGTAATCTGGCGCGGGCCCATGCTCGCCAAGCTGTTGACGCAGTTTATATATGACGTGCAGTGGGGTGAACTCGACTACCTGGTAATGGATATGCCCCCCGGCACAGGCGACATCCAGCTAACCACCGCCCAGTCGCTCCCCCTCACAGGGACCGTAGTGGTCTCCACCCCGCAGGACGTTGCCCTCCTCGATGCTGGCAAGGCGCTGATGATGTTCAAGAAGCTCAATGTGCCCATACTCGGCTTTGTAGAGAATATGAGCACCTTTATTTGCCCTCATTGCAGCAACCCCACCGATCTGTTCGGTCACGGCGGCGCGCAGGCGGCGGCTGCCAGGTTCGGCGTGCCTTTCCTCGGTGAGGTGCCCCTACACCTGCGGATACGAGAGGCGGGCGACAGCGGTAAGCCCATTGTCATGGAAAGCCCCGACTCTCCGGAGGCCCAGGCTTTCATGCACATAGCCAAGAGCCTCGCGGCGCAAGTAAGTGTCGTAGCCTACCAGCAGCAGGAAGCCAGGCGCGGCGCACCCGTAGCTTTTTTCTCTAAAAGGTAAAGCGCGAGCCATAGATAAGGAGTTAGTGGCTAACTTCTTATCTATGGCTCTTATCTCCGGTTCCCCTTCCGCTTATCCTCTTATCCTCTGTTATACTGGCGGAAGCAAATCTATGTCCCTGGGAGAGATATGTCCAGCACTTCTGCTGACGCACCGGAGCTTCCCGTTCCTGGCGCTCCGCTGAATCAAGGCTTTGAACCAAGCCTCGCCCCTCGTGAGGGAGAGCTCCTCTCGCTCCCTTTTGACCAGTATGGACGCATGCGAACTGTGCAGAGCATCGTGCGTTCCCTCTACGCAGCGATAGCTCCGCAAGCTTCTACGCCCGAAACCCCACACTTCACCATGCGCCTGCTCGACGTGGGCGGCTACCCCGGAGTGCTCCGGCACTTCCTGGCGGGAGATGCTTACAACCTATCAGTGCTCGATGTGGTACCTGATGATGGCTCAGTGCCTGGCTATACTCAGGCGTCGGGCCTCGATTTGCCTTACGCTGACCGCTCTTTTGACGTGGTCACTGCCCTCGACACCCTTGAGCACATACCCAATGCTGATAGGAGCCGCTTTCTCTCTGAGGTAATGCGGGTGGCGCGCTACGCTGCCGTGCTGGTGAATCCTATTCACTCTGTGCAGGCAGACCTGGCCGAAGAGACGCTCAACGAATATATCCACTGGATACTGGACGCGCAGCAGGAACAATTAGCCGAGCATCGCGCCTACGGCCTCCCCGATTTTGAGGTCACAGTAGCCGCCTTTGAGGAGGGTGGTTGGCGCACAACCCACTTCCCAACTGCCAACCTGTACAACTGGCTCCTGATGATGATCGCCAAACACTACCTTATCTCCATGCGCGACGAGCGTGCCAGCGCCTTCGAGCGCACACTCGACCGCTTTTACAATCTCACCTTCTCCGACTGCGACCGTGCCGAGCCTGCTTACAGAGGTGTAATCGTAGCGGTCCGCCCTGAGTTCGAGGCGGTGCTAGCACAAATCAGCACAGATTACCCGCCAGTAGAGAGCGATGACGCCGCCAACGGGGTGCGCTTACAGCTGTCGCAGCTGCTGATGAGCATCTTCGACTTGAAGATTGCCAACCACGAAAGCAAGCTCCTGCGCGCTCAAATGGAAAGGCGCGACCAGCACATAGCGGGCATGGAGACGCACATAGCCCTCCAGGACAGTGCTATAGATAGTATGGAGTCCGAACGTGAGCGCATAGCTGAGCGTGAAAAAGCAACCGCAGAATATATCGCTCGCCTCGAAGAAGAGATGCGCAGCAAGGGTGAGCATATCCTTTATCTCGAAAAGCTGCTGCAAGCTGTGCAAGCAGGCCGGGTGATGCGCCTCACTCGCACGGCTTCTCGTTTTCTCGGACGCAAGTAAAAGTGAATCACCCACCTGACTACACACCCCCCCAAGACCCACACCCACACCCACAGCCTCCCACACCGAAAGTCGCCCCGATGGAGGCCGAGGCCCAGCAGCCATTCACTCTGCCGCAGCCTCACTCAATCCCTCCCGGCGAATACCCCACTGTTACGGTTGTGGTCCTCAACTACAATGGCCTCAAGCACCTGCAAAGCTGCTTTACAGCGCTCCTCGCCCTCCACTATCCGAAGGATCGCCTGGAGTTAATGCTTGTAGACAACGGCTCCTCTGATGCTTCTCTCAGCTTCATGCGCGAGCGTTTCCCCCAGGTTCGCATCGTCGAGACGGGAGCCAACCTCGGCTTCGCGGCAGGTAACGACTACGGCGCGGAGCGAGCTACAGGCGAGTTCCTGGCGATCCTCAACAATGACACCCGCGTGGACCCCCAGTGGCTCAAGGAGATGGTGAAGGGCATAGAGGCCGGCAAAGAGCAAGGGGTAGTCTGCACTTCATCGCTGATGCTTGATTGGTCGGGCGAGTTAATTGACTTCCAGGCGGGCGCTCTCAACTTTCATGGCTTCGGCTTCCAGCCATCATATGGGTTGACTGTAAAGGGGCGCGACATTCGCCCCCGCGACCTTCTCTTCGCCTGCGGCGGCTCAATGCTCATACAGCGAGATATTTTCCTCGCTGTGGGAGGTTTCGACCCCGATTACTTCGCCTTCTTCGAGGATGTAGACCTCGGTTGGCGGCTCTGGGCGCTCGGCTACCGCGTGACCCTCACTCCAACGGCGATAGCTTACCACCGCCACCATGGCACAGCCGAGAACATCCCACATCACCGCACCCAGCTCCTCTACGAGCGTAACGCCCTCTACACTATCTATAAAAACTACGAAGATGAGAACCTGCAAAAGATACTCCCCGCCGCCCTCTTACTGCTGGGCCAAAGGGCTGTGCGCTTCGCTGAGTTAGGCGGGGTAGATTTAGCGGATTACGACCTGGCCAATACCGAAGCAAGCCAAGGAGCCACCGAGAATGTACACCGTAACACGGTTGCCACTCTCCTGGCCGCCAACGAGTTCATGCAAACCTTAGAAAACTTCAACAGCAAGCGCCAGTGGATACAGGCTCATCGCAAGCGCAGTGACGCAGAGTTGTTCGAGCTATTCGGCCAACCGGGGCGCGTGCATCTTCTCAACCATGAGAGCGATGCGCCCTACTCAGCAGCCCACTACACCTTGATTCACCAGCTCGGCATCGAAGCGCTATGGAGTGAGCAACCCAAAGAAGTGCTGGTCATCAGCCCTGATGTGCTCCCTGTGGGCCACATTCCCGCAAGCGGCTCCGGCATACGGGCCTGGGCCCTCGGCAAAGGTCTTGAGAGCCGGGGACACCACGTCAGCTTTACTATGCCCGCTGCCGCCCTCAAGGGCAGGGAAAATGAGGTGCCGGAAGAATATGTGCGCGGCGCATGGACGCCCCAGAACTTGCAGTCTCTGGTAGACGCCCTCGCGCCCGACGTCGTGGTCTCCTGTGGTTGGCCTAACCTGACATGGCTTGCCAGGGCGAATCTACCCGTTGCGCTCGACCTTACAGGGCCTCATCTTCTTGAGCGCGCTTACCAGGGCCACCTCGATGTGCAGGCAAACACTAAGGAGAAGCTCGCCGCCCTCAAACGTGCCGACTTCTACTCCTGCATCGGTGAGCGACAGCGTTATTACTTTACCGCCTGGCTGGCGCAAGCTGGTGTCGAGGTAGACCAGATATACGATGCCTTGGCGGTGATACCCTACTCGGTAGATCCTGACCAGCCGGTGCATCACTGGCCCGAAAGCTGGGCGGAAACAGAAGTGCGCTTCGTATATGGCGGCATTTTCCTCCCCTGGCAGAATCCTGCCCCCGCGCTCCTCACAGTTGCCGCCACCCTGCAAGAAAAAGAGAGTGGAGTGCTGGAAGTTATAGGTGGTAAGCACCCCTTCCACGCAGTGGACACCGGAAGCTTCGGCCCTCTCGTTGATAGGCTGGCAACTCTACCCAGGGTTGAGATGTCGGGCCTGCTGCCCCATGATAAGCTGGTGGAGCGTTTCACGCATGCTCACGTGGCCGTGGACATGATGATGCCTAACGCCGAGCGCGTGTTGGCCTTTCCCAGCCGCACGGTCCACTACTTCTGGTGTGGATTGCCCGTGATACACTCGGCTTTCAGCGAAGCCGCCGACTACATCCGCCGTTATGAAGCGGGTTGGATAGTGCCACATGACGATCCAGAAGGGTTGCGTAATGTGGTGATTAGCATATTGGCTGATCCGGCAGAAGCTCGCAGGCGCGGCGAAAACGCCCAACGCCTGGCGAGAGAGCATTTCTCCTGGAACCGCACAGTACAGCAGCTCGATAGCTTCGTAAGAAACCCATATATCAGAAGCGGACGCCTCACACAAAATCGGGACGACGAAGAGCCGGAAGCACGCCGGCAAGCCAAAGCTCTAACGCGCACAGCCTACATCGACGCGGGAAACCAAAAGAGAGGCAACATGCAAAGCGCACCCACTTCGCAAACCTTTGCTACCGGGCGGCGAACAGTGGCGGCCCAGTTGGCAGCCAGATCAGCAGCTATCCTCAAAGAACTGCTACCGCTGAAGGGGAGCGAGGCACGGCCCGTCTATCAGAGCGGCGAGCCGCGCTTCGCCCTCTCCGAATTGATCGGCGGACACAGCCATGGCCAGCGGTTTCTGGCCCCGCACAACGCTCTGTCGGGCGTAACAGTGACAATCGGCACTTTCGGGAGGCGCAATAGCTGCAAGCTGGTGTTGCATTTGCGCTCCAACCCTGGCGCTTCCAGCGACATATACAGCGCGGAAGTTCCTGCATATCGTCTGAGAGATGGCGAGGTCATCACCTTCCGCTTCCCAGCTATCCGCGATTCAGCCAACAGGTGGTTCTACCTGGTGGCCGAGTCGCCCGATGCCGTGCCGGGCGATGCGGTGACACTATGGGCGTCAACTTCTCCCAGGTACAACGGCCAGCGCTACGAAGATGGTCTTCCAGCCGCAGGCTCACTAGCTATAACTCTGGACTTTTGAAAAACAGCACTCCAGGAACGCTATAACCATGAGCGACAGTCATGACAGAAAAACAACCTCTGCCCACATTGGCAGCCAGGCTGCTGTTTCCATAGTCATCCCGACCTTCAACAACGTAGCCATCTTGCGCGACTCTCTACAGGCGGTGCGCGAGATCAGCTACCCTCAAGCACAGATCGAGGTCGTAGTTGTAGATAACGGCTCATCAGACCGTACATCCGACATCCTGGCTACACGATACCGCTGGGCCAAGCAGATCAGGCTGGAGAAGAACCACGGCTTCGCCGAGGCATGCAACAGGGGCGCTGCTGCCGCATCCGGGGAGTATGTAGCCTTCCTGAACGATGATGCGCTGCCCGACACCCAATGGCTGAATGCTCTTTTTGCAGGGCTGCACGCCGGTGGCGAAGGGGCAGTTTGCGCCGCATCGCGCATACTCTCGCGTGACGGCAGGGAAGTGGAGTTCAGCGGAGCCTCGGCTAACCTCTTCGGAGTGGGGCGGCCGCGTTCCGCCTGGGGTTGGCCCGATACAGCCCAGACCCCCCTGGAAGGAAGCCCACTCCTTTTCGCATCTGGTGGGGCGATGCTCATAAACAGGCGTATTTTCCTCGATGCAGGAGGCTTCGACCCGGCCTTCTTCGCATACTTTGAGGATGTTGACCTGGGGTGGAGGCTCTGGGCGCTGGGGCATAAGGTGGTCTATGCGCCCGGCGCTGTCGTATACCACATCGGAGGAGCTACGGGGTCGCGTTCCAGCCCCCACAGACGCTACACCCTATGGGAGTGCAACTCGCTCGCTACTATCCTCAAGAACTATGAAGAGGGAAATGTGGAGCGGATACTCTCAGCAGCCGTATTGCTGCTCTACAAACGGGCGATCCTCGCGGCAGATAGCGCTTTCACTTCCTCCGACTACCAGCTGACCGCGCCCAAAGACACCAGTATTACTAACACTGAGCAATTGCCGAAGATAAGCGTTGCCCATATCGTCGCTATCAACAGGCTCAATGCGCACCTGCCGCACTTCATGCAGGAACGCAGGCGTATCCAGGCGGCGCGACTACGCTCGGACAGAGAGATATTACCGCTATTGGGGAGAGCTTTCGAGCCGCAGTTCGCAGGCTCCGACTACGCGGAGGCCGCCAGCAGACTTGCGGCGTCCCTGAACCTCTACGCTATTACCAACGAGGCCGCGCCTAACCGTCTTCTCATCCTCGTATCGTCTGATGAAGAAGACGAAGGAAAAGCCATTGCGGCCAAACTACAGAAATACGGGCGTGTCGCGCTGGCGACAGTGGGCGGAGAACACCACGCGACTTCAGAGACAAGCGAGGGCTTCATCCATCACAGGTTGCAAGCCGACGATCCTGACCTTAGCGGCTTGATCCAGCAGGCCGACGCGCTGATAGCATTGCCTGGGGCCGCAACGTTGAGCTCGCTGCACGAGTCAGATACACCCACCGCAATCTTGGGCAAGCCCTCTGCGGCTCAGTTGCCCCCCCGTGCGCTTCTCGTCTCAGGCACTGACGATCCAGCGCTCATAGACTTCTGCTTACGGCCCACCTCGCAAAGCCTTACAGCCTCCCAAAGCTGATAACGCAACAAAGTTAGAGATACGGCGCACACAGGGCAGGCGAGCGTCGCCTGTATACTTTCCGCCCTGTAAATTGCCTGAAACCTTCGCGGTCAGCCATCAATCGCCTTGCCTAAGGTGAGTTAGTCAACCTCCAATCACGGGCCGGGCAACCGGTTGCGCCGCCTTATGTGTTAGGCCGTATGTAGGAGCAATAGTAGGAACTAGGTACCCCTATTGGGGCATTGACTCCCAGGTTCCTGTCGGGTACTATTACCACATCAGGGTGCCTAGACAGTCCTCATAACTTTTTGTGGAAATTCAAATTGATTCTGCACGCCGATAGTTGGAAAATCGAAAGTAGCGAGATCAAAACCAGCGAGCTTATCGAGCGCCTGCGCTGGGTAATTGCTATCCGCTGGACTGTGGTGGCAGCTTTGCTGCTGGTGGGGCTGCTCGGGCGGCTGTGGCGCAACGACAGCGTACAGACGAGCCTCGTTCACCTCACTCTTGCTGCTATTGTAGCTCTCTACAACTACTTCTATCTGCGCTACACTGAGAGTGTCGATTTCGGAAAATCACCCCTCTTTCCGGCTATACGCTTCGCTCAAGTACCAGCCGATTTGCTCGTCTTCACGGTGATACTCCACTACTCCGGCGGTGTTACAGGCCCCGTCTTTGTCCTCTACTTCCTCTACATCTTCGTCGGCCTCTCAATCCTGCCGCCCTCCGGGGCATATCTCGTGGCAGGAACCGCAGCCCTTTGCTACGGCATCCTTGCCTTGCTCGAGGCTCTCTGGTTTACGACGGCAACCAGCAGCGGGCCCGCGCCCCTCGCCGGCGGACCTGGCTCCATGCTCCTTTACTATCTCGGCTACTTCCTGACAGTGTCGGCTACGCTGATGATTACAGCATACATAGCCAACTATTTCGCCGGCTGGCTTACCCGCGACGAGGGTACAATTCGCCGGCAGCTAAGCGAGATCAACAGCCTCTACACCTTTACGGGCGCGATGTCGAGCACTTTGAGCAGCGAAGAAGTTGTGCAGAATCTCGTCAACACGGCGGTGCAAGTAGAGCATGCCGACGCTTGCTCGCTCCTTCTCTTCAATGAGCGAGGCGAAAGTATCCTCATGGCCGCCAAAGGTTTGCCTGCCGAGCAGTTCGAGAAGTACCTGAGCGTGCCTATTCCAATGAACCCACCCGACCTGTTCCGAACACTTGTAGTCAACAACAAGGGCATCTACGCGCCTGACGTGGACACAATAGCTAAGCTACGCCACCTTCTGTTGAGGAGCACCACCCGATCTTTCTATGCCCTGCCGTTGATGAACGAAGGCGAGGTGATGGGTACCCTCAATCTCAGCTTCGATAAGCCCTACACCATGTCCAATAGCCATTGGAACGTACTGAAGAGCATGACCCAGCAGGCGGCCCTAGCTATCGAGCGCACACGCCTCTTTGCCGAAGCACAGCGGGCCGCCCGAGAGATGACAGGACTTTACCATATAGGTCTAGCCACCATTTCATCCCTCCAAATTGACGAGGTGCTTCACCTGATCTACGAGCAGGTCAATCGCGTCTTGCACCCTGAAACATTCTATATAGCCCTCTACGACGAAGACCTGGCTGAGCTCAGGTATGATATCTTCATCGAAGCCGGCGAGGCGCTCCCACCTTTCAAAGCACGGCTGGAGAGCGTAGGCATTTCAAGCTGGGTAATTCGTAACCGCAAGCCAATTTTCATCCGCCGCTGGGACGATGAAACAGAGCAGCTGCCCTTTGAGTCCAACGTCGTAGGCGTACCAACTCAGTCGATCATCAGCGTACCCCTGATCGCCAAGAACAAGATCGTCGGTGTCATGTCGGTGCAGGCCCTCGGAGCCGAGGCTTTCGACCAGAATCACCTGCGATTACTTACCTCAATAGCAGGCCAGGCCGCACTCGCCCTAGAAAACGCCAAGCTGCACGAGACAGTCTTTGAGCAGGCACAGCGCGACTCCCTCACCGGCGCCTACAATCACGGCACCTTTATTGACAAGCTCAACAGCGCCATCCGTGTTGCCCAAACCGACAAGCAAACCGTCGCCCTCATCATGCTCGACATCGACCATTTCAAACAGTACAACGACACCTACGGCCACATGGTTGGCGATGATGTGCTGCGCTCCACAGTGGGCGCTATCCAGAACCACCTCAAGAGTGTAGACGTTGTAGGCCGCTGGGGTGGCGAGGAGTTCGCGATTATACTGCCGGACGTAAGCCGGGCGCAAGCCAAGCTCGTCGCCGAACGAATAAGGCAAACGGTGTCGACCAACGTCATGAAAGACATGCACAACAGGTCTATACAGTCGCCAACAGTCAGCCAGGGTCTGGCAGTCTACCCGGAAGATGCTGTTCACATTGAAGAATTGATAGATAAAGCCGACGCCGCGCTCTTCCGAGCTAAAGACCTGGGGCGCAACCACATCGTCGAATGGATCGAGCTTTACAGCGAGCAAAGCGCGATCTCCCTCCGAGCAAGTGGCTGAGGTTATGTCAAGCTCGCCCCTTGCCTAACAGCCCTCTCATTGATATAATACCTACACACGCCCTCTTTGCTCAGCATCCCACCCGCAACCGACGTGGCAACTTTACCATACTCACAGGCAATTCTCACCCCGCAGATTGGTTGCCCCACGAAATAAAGGCATTTATGACAGCTTCACAAAACGGGCATACCATGCCTGAGTACGACGAATCTCCCCTCCCCCCAGCGCCGCAGATGGGCAAAGCCGACCTCCATATGCACACCTCTCTCGGCGACGGCCTCGCCAGCGTGCAGCAGATATTCGACTTCGTAGAAAACTACACCGACCTGGATATTATCGCCATAACCGACCACGACGATATACGCGGCGCTATGCAGGCCCTTGAGTTGGCCGAGAGACGCAACTACCGCTTCAAGGTCATACCCGGCAACGAGATTACCACCAGACAGGGGCACCTGCTAGCTCTCTTTGTCACACGTGAGTTCCCGATGCTCAAATCGCTTGAGGCGAGCATGGCGGCGATTTATGAAGCCGGCGGCATGGCTATAGCCCCACACCCGCTGTCGTGGCTCACAACCTCAATCAGAGAGAAACAACTGCTGATAACGCACGCAAGCAAGCATCCCTTCCACGGTATCGAGACATTCAACCCCTCTTACGCGGGACGCGTCGCCCATACGAGGGTAAAAGAGCTTAACCGCAGCGTGCTAAAACTGCCGGAGTTCGGCGGATCAGACGCGCACGCCCTCTCTATGATAGGCAAAGGGTACACATCCTTCCCAGGGTCAACAGTAGAAGAGTTGCTGCAAGCCATCAAGGAGCACAAGACCTCCGCCGGAGGCACCTTTATGAACTTGCGCGACCACGGCGCGATAGCTGCCCCCAACCTCTGGAAAAGCATGATCGTTCACCCCACATACAAGGTCAAAAGGGCCGTTAGCAGGCGCTTCAAAGGCAACGGGTAAGCGTTCCATATATGCCGGGCACTGCACTGAACATAGGGCTTGTATCCCCTTATGATTACGCCAGCCAGGGAGGAGTGACAGAGCACATCAAGCACCTCTCAAGAGAGCTGCGCGCCCATGGACACACCACCAGGATCCTTGCTCCTTTCTCCACCGACCGCGCCGAGCTACCTGCGGATCTATATGCACTCGGCTCTGTCACCCCTGTGCCCGCCAACGGCTCCGTAGCCCGCATCTCACTCTCGCCCGACCTCAAACGTACCGTGCGCGCAATCCTCCGAGCAGAGCGCTTTGACATAATTCATCTTCATGAGCCGTTGATGCCTGTGGTGCCATGGCTGGTGCTCCGCGACTCCACCACCGTAAATGTCGGTACCTTCCATGCTTTTGGCGACTATTCCCCACACTATGCGATGGGCAGGCCATTGCTGCGCAGCTTCTTTGACCGCCTGCAAGGGCGGATCGCTGTCTCGGCATCAGCCTTCGAGTTCGTGTCCCAGTACTTCGGCGGCGAATACGAGATTATCCCAAACGGGGTAGACGTGGCGCGCTTCGCCGCAGACCTGCCCCCCATCAGGTGGATGCGCGATGGAAGGCCCACAATCCTTTTTGTCGGCAGGTTTGAGGAGCGCCGCAAGGGGCTGCGCTGGCTCCTGCAAGCCTTGCCTATCATAGAGCCTTATTTCCCCGACCTGCGCGTCGTTGTCGCGGGCAAAGGAGACCCGGAGGATGCCGCAGAGTGGCTGCCGTTGCGCGACTACTCACGCCCCCACCGGCAGGTATATAGATCGGCAGGTTCAGCCCTCGAAGTGGAGTTCACAGGCTTCGTTTCGGAAGAAGATTTGCCGCGTTACTATCAATCGTGCGACCTATATTGCGCCCCCTCCACGGGGGGCGAGAGCTTTGGCGTGGTGCTGCTGGAGGCTATGGCCGCAGGCGCGCCGGTCCTCGCTAGCCGCATCCCCGGCTACGCGAATGTACTCACCCACGGCCGGGAAGGCTTCCTCGCCGAGCCAAAGAACCCCGCCAGCATAGCCGCAGGCATTGTCCGGCTCCTCAGCGACGCACCACTACGCCAGTATATGAAAGAAGCAGGCAGACGGAGCGCCAACCAGTACGACTGGCCCATCATCGCCGCACGCGTCCTGGACTTCTACGAGCGTACGATCGCCCTGGGGATTCCAGTGAAGACCAGCAGACGCAAGCTGGCCCGCGCCAGGAGCGTAGCTAGCAGATAGCTCACTGCTCGCCTCACCACTCGAAAAAGCAAACCTGTGGGACCCTCCAGCCAGGCTACAAAGCTCTGTGGTATAATATTCGCTTGTGAAGCGTTGGACAGAAAGCGTGGGAATCCAACAAAACGCAACGTTGGCGGCCAGCCCGCCTATCGTCATTGGGTAGCCATCAGCCACCCCAGCACTACAAAGCGACGCCTTTTGTTTTGTTCAAGGAGGGGACTAATTGCTGACACAACTGCTGCAAGCCTGGGCACGGGGAGTGGCCCGGCGCGCGGCGCAGATTTTCGTCAGGACGCCTATTACGCCAAATATGCTAACGCTATTTGGGTTGGTGCTCAACCTGGTCGTGGCGGTGCTCCTGCTGAACAATCACCTGGTAGCAGGCGGCATCATGATTATTGCCGCCGGCCTATTCGATATGCTCGACGGCGCCCTCGCCAAGATCACCAGCAGGATGAGTTCATTCGGGGCCTTTCTCGATTCCGTGGTTGACCGCTACTCGGAGGCAATAATCCTCCTCGGCCTGCTGCTTCACTACTACACGCAAGCACAGACACAGGGCCTCCTGGAAGTAGTGCTAATTTACATCATCCTGGTCGGCTCGATGATGATCAGCTATGCAAGGGCACGCGCAGGTGCGCTGCATATCGCAAACGAAGTGGGTATCATGGCACGGCCTGAGCGCATTGTCCTGCTGGCGCTCGGCCTCATCTTCCAAACTGTGCTGCTGCTGCCCATCCTCTGGCTCCTCGCTATCGGCACCCAGTTCACCGCTATCCAGCGCATAGTTTACGTCTGGCAAGTCACCACCGGCAGGAAAGAAGGCAAGTAGGGCGGCCCCGATTGTGGCACCCAACGTTCTGCTACAGCAAGGCCCCTTCCCACAGGGAAGGAGGTCAGGAGGATCGGAGGTTGCTTGCCGCCAGGTAGTAATGACGAACCCTCCGTAAAAACCTGCTCTGCGAGCCGCGCAAGATACGCCGGTACTTACGCGAGCATGGAGCAGGCATAACTAGCCCTCGCAAGAGCAACGAGAGAGGGCTAAGGCATATCTGAGGGGGCTGCTCAGCGGGCTGAGAC
>JADMIH010000061.1 GCA_015478675.1 Chloroflexota bacterium
AGCCCCCTCTCCCTTCATGGGAGAGGGGCATGGGGTGAGGGTACGTAAGGGTACGTAAGGGTAAGCCTCCACAGCTACTCCTTGAAGATTGCTCCACCCCTACTCTGAACACTTACCCCCCGAACGCTATTAGCAACAGACCGTCGCGCTGTGCTATACTTTGGACAACTATCCCACCTGGTGGTCTTTATCTATGTCTTCCCCCTTTGTTGATAAGCGCCTCGATATTGCTCAGGTTCCGGTGCAAGCTACTCCTTCCGATGAATTGGCTGCTCGCGCATCGCGGCTGCAAGAAGCCATGCGCACGGCTGAGCTTGGCGGCGTGATGGCGACGCAAAACGCCGATATTTTCTATCTCTCCGGTGTTGTACAGCAAGCTCAGCTTTACCTGCCTGTTTCCGGTGAGCCTCTGCTGATGGTGCGCAAGCACCTGGGCCGCGCACAAAGCGTGTCGCGCCTCGGTGAGATGCGCGTGGTAGGTGTTCGCTCTCTCAAGGAGTTGCCGGGCCTTGTAGAAGGGGCGGGCGGGCGTCCGGATCGGATCGGTTTCGAGCTGGATACATTGCCTGTATCGATCTTTAATGCGTACAGCAAAGCGCTCTCGCCCCTGGGCGCTGAGCTAGTAGATGCCAGCAACCTCTTCCGGCAGGTGCGCTCCATAAAGAGCGACTACGAGATTGCCCAGATCAGAAAGGCCGCTGAGGTGGCAGAAGTCGGCCTGCGTACAGCCGCCGAGCACCTACACGAAGGTATGCGGGAGATCGAGCTTGCATCACTGGTTGAAGCGGCGACACGCATCGCCGGGCATAGCGGGGCCGTACGCATCAGGGCTTACGGCCAGGAGATGCACATGGGGCACCTGCTCGCGGGTGACTCCGGGGCTCTTGCCTCTTTTATGAATTCGCCTACCGGGGGTTACGGCCCTGGCCCCTGGGCCCCTTATGGCGCTGGGAGCAGGCAAATCAAGCGCGGCGAGCCCGTGCTTCTCGACTATTCGGGTGAGTGGGGCGGCTATATCGCTGACCAGACGCGGATGCTTTCTATTGGCAAGCTCTCCCACTTCTGGCTTGACGCATATGAAGCTATGCGCGATGTAGCCCGCTATCTTGAGCAGGAGGTACGCCCTGGTGTCACCAGTGGAGACGTCTACGACATGGCCTTGCAACGCGCCACTGCTCTTGGTTACGGCGACAATTTCATGGGCCCGCCTGAAAAGGAGTCCCCCGGCCAGAAAGTGCCTTTCGTAGGGCATGGCGTTGGCCTTGAACTTGATGAATACCCCCCGTTGCAACGCGGCGCCACCGGCGTCCTTCAGAAAGGGATGGCGCTCGCCGTCGAGCCTAAGCTTATATTTACGGGGAGGGGCGCTATAGGTATTGAGGATACCTATTTGCTAAGCGATGCCGGCCTATCGCATCTTACTTTCTCTCAGAGGGAACTTGTGGTTGTATAGGGGCGCACTATGATTCCTCCACGGGTAGCTTCCTCTGCCCAGACGCCCTTACCTGTCCGGCCTGCAAGAAGACCCGCAAACCGGCGCGCCTCTTTTCTGAGGATACCTCCCTTCCTCAGCAACGTGTCACTCAGAAGAAGCAGCACGCGAGTGATCTTTGCTCTCTGCTCCCTTCTACTGCTGCTGGCAATGCTGGTGTGGGGCGCTCTTTCGCTCAACAAGGGCCTTGAGTTGCGCAGTTTTGAGCAAAACCTTCAGGACAGCACGACGCAGGAACTCGACACGACGCTGGTGGGCCAGAGCTTCCTCAGCCCCAGGGCTAACCTCAGCGCTATCCAGCTTCAGCTATCTAACTTTCCCGCTTTGCAGTCGCCAGGGCGGATTCGCCTCTTATCGGGCGACGGCCTCAGCGGGTCGCCTGTATATTCTGCTTCATTAGCAAGCGCGAGCTTTGCCACCAATCCTTATCTCACAATCACTTTCCCGCCTGTTGCCTCATCTGCGGGGCAAACTTATACCCTTGTCCTGGACAGCCCCGGACAGCCGCTCAAGAGCCTGGTGTCTGCTCGGTACAACTCCTTCGATGCCCTATCTTCTGGCACTATGTACACCGATGCAGGGCCCGCACCTGGCGACCTGACGATGACCGTAGGGTACCACTACGGCCTGGAAACGCTCTGGGGAGACATCGTGAAGACAGCTACTGGAGAGATAGCGCTCATTCTCTCCTGGATATTACTCCTGTTGCTTCCGGGGAGCGCCCTTCTCCTCTGGCTGCCTAACAGCCTCACAGGTGGGCAGCGCTTCCTCGCGGCCCCCGCGGTTTCCGTCCTCTCTATACCCATTTTTCTCCTGGTGACTCGCGCTCTCGGCATCCGCCTGGGTACTGTAGCCATCTGGTTGGTGCTCGCCCTCTGTGTAGTGGCTATTGCTGTCTGGTGGTGGCGTTACAGGCCACGAGTTGACATAAAGAGCGTTACGCGCCGGGACGCAACTTTCTGGACGCTGCTCATGGGGACCTGCTTCGCGACCGTTGCGGGTAGGCTGCTATCGCTACGCGATGCCTATGCGGGGATGGGTCTCGATGCTTACCACCATACGCTCATAGCCGAGATGTTTGTGCGTGCCGGGGGCATTCCTGCTAATTACCTGCCCTATGCCCCCCTCTCGTCCTTCACCTATCACTTTGGCTTCCACGCCCTCACCGCCTCCGTGGGGTGGTTGTCAGGGCGTACCTCGGCTCTGGATATGATGCTGCTGATGCCCCAGGCTGGGCAGATTTCCACTGCGCTCGCTGTGCTAACGCTCGCCCTCCTTTGCTGGAAGGCAGTCGGGGACCGCTGGGTTGGCCTGGTCGCGGGTGCGCTGGCGGGGCTTGTGAGCATTTTCCCCGCCTTCTACGTCAACTGGAGCCGCTACACACAGGGGCTTGGCTTGATGTTGCTGCCCATATCGTGGCTCCTCTTGCTTGAAGTGCTCGACCGCCCGCACTCCGAGGCTGCGCAAAGCGTAACTCCTACGCGCATCAGTTGGCAGAGCGCCCGCCGACAGTCCGGTCCCTATATGCTTGCGGTGGTAGGCGCGGCAGGCCTCGCGCTCTCTCACTACAGGATAGCCATCGTCTATGCAGCCTTCGTCGTCCTCTATCTTTTCTATAGATTATCAGTATCGCTCAGGGCAAAAGAGGCAATCGGGGAGCTTCTACTCCCTTTCAGGCGAACAGGCGCTGTGGCGTTGCTGGCGCTGGCTGCGCTGCTTCCATGGGTGCTGAATCTATGGAGCAACTTCACCACCCAGTTCGTGAACAAAAGTTCCACGGACACCTCAGAGTATTACTCCCTTAATCAATCAGTAGGGCCCGGACTGCTCTCCCAGCCATCTATCACCATTCTCTTTGCTCTCTCCGGCGTTGCGCTGGCGATCATGACCTGGCGCATACTCACCGGGTGGCGCTGGCGTCTACCACTCAGTGTGGCAGCCGCAATAGTAAGCGTAGCTCCCGTGCTCTACATTAATATCAACTTCTTTGAGCAATCCGGCCTGCTATTCCCCGCTTTTGCCTGGTTATTGCTGGAAGCTGTCATTGTGGCTGCGCTTGTGTGGCGCGCCGCACGGCCCGAAGCTTTGCTCCTGCTGCCCACACTGGTGTGGCTGCTGCTTGGCCTGTGGTCCAACCCTTATATACTGCCACTGCGCCTGCCCTACTCCGGCTATTTGGATGCGACCACGCTGGCGACAGGCGCGTGGCTGCCTGCGTGCATTCTATCCGGCTATCTGCTCGTCGCGCTAGGTCGCCGGCTCTTAGCAGAGGGTGATAACTGGGGCAGAATGAGCCAACGAGCCTGGCGCGGCTCGGTTGCCGCTCTGATGCTGGCGGCGAGCATCGCCGGTGGGTTAGCTTCGCTCCTCTCTATCTCCTCAATGATTGACCTCAAGCCTTACGTCGCAAAGGCCGATGCCGACGCGCTACTCTGGATGCGCGACAATTTGCCTGAAGGCTCTTATGTGCTGGCTAATCCTTTCTCTTTCCCCTGGTCAAAATCGTCGGTGCAGGGCAGCGATGCCGGCCTCTGGGTGCCGTTGGTCACGGGCGGCATCCGTTCGTCAGTGCCCCCCGTCACGGCATACAACGAGCGCGCCCTTGACCCGAACTACCTGCAAAGCCTTCTCGACATAGTAGCTGACGAGCCGCTGGACGCCAACTTCGCCTCCGGTACTGTCGGGTGGGAAACGCTTAAGGCCGCAGGCGTTACCCACATCTACATCGGCTCGCGTGGGGGCCAGCTTTCCATCAAAAATCTTCTGCAAAACGACCGCGTGCAAGTTGTCTTTCACGAAGACTCGGTTTACCTCTTCAAGCTTCGTTAGGACCGTTTGATAAGGCAGGTCCATTGTGTCCAGCGCCTCAGTTATTCTGCCGTTGGGCACCTCAGCTGCTCCTGCCTCAACGCGCTCAATTGCGAGTCGGCGCATCATGGCACGCCTTTTGCTTCTCACTAGCATATTCAGATGTATGCTAGTGACCATCAGGCACAAAACGCGCATCGCCGGGAGGTGTAAGTGGCAAGATTCCAAGGCAATGTACATGCAGGCTCTGATCGTGTTGGCAGCACTATCCTCTTTATAGTCCTTCTCGTGGTTCTCCTGCTCGCGGCCTGGTACCTGGCCGACCGCGCAGGTTTTACCCTCTTCTGGGATAGTGTTGGCCGCTCTCTCACCCCTGGAGGATAAAGGCAAGCGACGACCGCGCCCCGTTAGGAGATAAATACACATGGACAAAAAGGCAAGGGAAATTATCGGCAAGCCTGTTGTTACCTTCAATAGAGGGAGCAAAATATATGACATAGAAGACATGGTGATTGATCCTGAGCGCCGTCAAGTATTGGCGTTGGTAGTCCAGGAGAAAGCTATCTTCCACTCGGCTCTGGCTATCCCCTTTGGACGCGTCAGCGCTATCGGTCCAGACGCCGTCATCATCCCCGATGCCAAAGCCGTAATTGAAATTGATCGCGATCCTGTGCTAAAGCGGCTCTACAACGATCAGGTGGTGCGCGGCCTGCGTGTGCTCACCGACGATGGGCGCAAGCTCGGAGAAGTGACCGACATGCTCATTGACGACAAAACAGGTGAGATCAAAGGTTATTATGTGTCAATGGGCCGCCTGGCGAGCGTAGGCCAGGGCCTGCGCTGGCTCCCTGTAGAAAGCGTGCTAAGCGTCGGCATGCGCGTGCTTTACGTGCAAGCAGCAGTAGCCGATGAGCTTGACCAGCAAGCGGGTGGCTTTGCAAGCGCCCTTGACCAGACAGGAGACAAGCTACGCACAGCAGGCGCACGCGCCAATGACCAGCTTGGACAACTCGGTGACCAACTGCGTGAAGCGCTACCTCAGCGCGCAGGAGGGCTGGTGGTCGGGAAAACAGCCCACACCACTGTTACTGCTCCTGATGGCACGGTGATTGCGCAAAAAGGCGCCTTGATAACACAGGACAACGTAGATGCTGCCAAAAGCTCCAACCGCATGACACAGCTACTTATGTCGGCTGGCTCAGGCCCCGCGCAGCAGCACGCAGGCTCACTCAATGAGCAAGCAAGCCAGAGCATCAACGATATACGCCTCGAAGCAAAGCAGCTCTGGAACCAGATCACCGGCGGTTATACACAAACAGTGGATAGCACCGATGATAAGCTAATGCAGCGCCGAGTCAAGTACGCTATTGGCCGCCCGGTAAACCGCGTGATACTTGACAGTAACGACGACGTGATACTGAACACGGGCGACATAATCACAAACCGCGCTGTGCAGGCAGCCCGCGAAGCAGGCGTGCTCGACGTGCTGGTTGACTCGGTCTACACAGAACGGCCCAAGCTCGACATCATGAACCTGAAGGCACCCAAGCCGGGTGAAGCCAGCCTGGAGAAGAAAGCCCTGGTTCAGGACGACACCGCAACCACGTAAAGCAATAAGTTGCTTTGTCGCAGAAGGATGAGCTATCTACAAGATAATAATCTTTTCGTCGCCAACTTGTGGACCGGGCGCGGCTCGCCTGGACCTCTGATATGCTTTCTTTAGGAGGAACAAACTTTTGAATACTCGACTTATAATTGGTCTGGTGCTGGTGTTACTTGGCGTGTTAGTGCTTATCAACAGCGCATTTCTTCAAATCATCGTAGGATTGGCCCTCATCCTTGTCGGTCTCTACATAGCCTTGCAAAACACGCCCAACAACGGTAATATCTAAAGGGATACTCCTTGCGCCGGGCGCATAGCAAATAAAAGAACGCAAAAGCGACCTTTGAGTTGCTTTTGCGTTCTTTGCGCAAAAGGGTAGCCTTTCTCCCTTCTGCCTGTGCGCAGGGTACTTTGGCATCGTTTTTGGCGGCTTAACTGGGTAGC
Organism: Chloroflexota bacterium; assembly: GCA_015478675.1. The sequence goes on from JADMIH010000061.1 coordinate 6,348, forward strand.
AGCCCTTGCCCTTTCTGGTATACTACCTAGAACGTTATGAAACGTGGCCCTCATACTCAAGGGCTATGCAGTCGCAGCCGTATTACGTGCATAGAAAAAAGGAGTCCTGGCATGAGAAGGGTGAACAGCGCCCGGTCGAAACAAATCGCAGCTTTATTCGGCGGCTTGATGCTTCTGGCCCTTGCCATGCCGGGAGGTATGTTCGCCGGCAATGACAGGGGCGTTGCTTCCGCCCGTCCTGGCGACATCGCCAACGCACGTCCGCTCAGCGCACAGGTGGTGAAGAGCAGCCTCGATTATGTGCCGGGCGAAATCCTGGTAAAAGTCAAAAACCCCGACGCTCTAAGCGTGGTGGCGGGGAAAGCAATAGCCGCCTCCAGCGACCTGGGCTACATGCTTGCTCGTTTCCAGCTCAATAGTGCTAAAGAGGTGATACCCGGCACTTACAAGCTGACAAGCGCGGAAGGCTCCAACCTCGATGTGGCCTCGGCTGCGAACGCCTTGATGTCCACAGGCGCAGTCTTATACGCAGGGCCTAACCACCTGTTCTATGCAACAAATACTCCTAACGACCCCGAATACGCAGCGCAGCAGCAGTGGGGTGTCACGCAAATCAAGGCAGAGCAGGCGTGGGATATTACCACAGGCTCTAGTAGCATTGTGATAGCCATACTCGACACCGGCACCGCCAGTGACCACCCTGATCTACAGGACAAGATTGTTCCCGGCTACGACTTTGTAAACAACGATAGCGATCCCTCCGACGACAACGGTCACGGCACTTACACCGCCGGCATCGCAGCCGCGAGCAGCAACAATGGCACAGGCGTAGTCGGCATCTCGTGGGGTGCGCGGATAATGCCTGTGAAGGTGCTCAATGATCGCGGCTCCGGGTCGGAGGAGACAATCGCGCAAGGAATAAGGTGGGCTACGGACCACGGTGCGCGCATCATTAACGCCAGCCTGGGCGGTGATATAAATACCCCTGTTATGCAGGACGCGGCCAAGTATGCCCACGACAAGAACGTGCTGCTGGTGGCCGCCGCAGGCAACACTCCTGATGGCAAACCCGGCTACCCTGCCGCCTACGACACTGTGCTTGCCGTGGCCGCCACGGGCCGTAGCGACACCTATACAGGGTTTTCGTCGTTCGGTAGCTACGTGGGCGTTTCCGCGCCGGGCGTAGGTATTCTAAGCACCTCCTGGAGCGACGGCAACCTTGGTTACGAATACGGGAATGGCACGTCGGCAGCAAGCCCCTTTGCTTCGGGCGTGGCCGCCCTCATCTGGTCGGTCAATCCTTCTCTCACCGCTGACCAGGTTAAGTATATCATCGAGGACTCGGCGGACGACGTTGGCGATCCAGGAGTAGACATACACTACGGCTATGGCCGCCTGAATGCTCTACGCGCTGTGCGAATGGCCCAGCAGGGTCCGCCCCCTCCGCGCACCCCAACGCCATTCGCGCAGGCCACAGGCACGGCGGGTCCGACACCTACCAGGGCAGCTACTCAAGGCCCAACCATCAAGCTCGACAGCACCACAGTTGCTCCCGGCGCTCTTCTCGCCATCACAGGCGCGGGCTTCGGAGCTAACGAGATCATAGACTTTTCAATCCTCACCTCCGACGGATCCGTCAAGGCAGTGGGCAATGCTCAATCTGATGGGCAAGGGGGCTTCCGCGCCGAGGTCGCGTTGCCTGCTGGCATCCCCGCGGGCCAAGCTGCGCTCAGCGCGGCCGGCTCTAAGAGTGGCTCTCGCGCCAGTGTTGAACTCACCATATCGGCAGGCGGGGGCAACGGCGGGCAGTCCGTTGTAAAGGGCAATGTGCGCGGCTCCAATCTGAGCAACGCGGCGGTCCATCTCAAGCCTTCGCTCGGCGTGAGCGGCCCTGAGCTTACCGCCCAACCTGATGCAAAAGGGGCTTACATATTCGCTAATCTTTCGTCGGGCATCTATGCACTGTCGGCTTCCGCAGATGGCACGCCGCCGGTTGGCCCATACACTGTGCAGGTGGACGGCACAGCCAGCGACGTCAAGTCAGTTGATTTGACGCTCGCGGGTGCGAGACCCGCTGCCTTTGACCGCGTTGCCCCCACCCCTAATACCCGTACGCTCATCTACTTCCCACCTGTGGGGCACACCTTGAAGGGGCCTTTCCTCAGCTTCTGGCAGGCGAATGGCGGCCTGCCGATCTTCGGCTACCCGATCTCCGAGGAGTTTACCGAAACAAGCGCCACAGACGGCAAGCCTTACACCGTGCAGTACTTCGAGCGCAACCGCTTCGAGTATCACCCTGAGTTCGCGGGCACGCCCAACGAAGTGCTGATGGGGCTGCTTGGAGTTGAGACCTCGAGTGGCCGTACCTTCCTGCCGGGCGCGCCCTTCCAGAGCGACAAGGACAAGGTATATTTCAAGGAGACTCAGCACTCGCTGAGCGGCCCATTCCTCAAGTACTGGCAGTCACACGGCGGGCTAGCAATCTTCGGCTACCCCATCTCCGAGGAGGTTATGGAGAATGGCTACCGCGTGCAGTACTTCGAGCGCAACCGCTTCGAGTATCACCCTGAGTTCGCGGGCACGCCCAACGAAGTGCTCCTTGGCTTACTCGGTGTAGAAGAAGCCAGGCGCAACGGCTGGATAGCCACCCCTTAGTTGCGGGGCGTGCTCGATCTATGTGTAAAGACCGGGAATACAGGATATAAGTGGTAGGGGCAAGCCCCTGACGGGGTTACAAGGGTGATTAAAGCCCCCTCTCCCCTTGTGGGAGAGGGGGCATGGGGTGAGGGAGGGTGAGGGCGGGTAGCGGGCCGCCCGCACAGATACCCCAAGAAGGTTGCTCCACCCCAACTCTGAACAGCTACCACCCTGTGGGAAGTTGACTTAATTCTCATCCAGTTGTACTATTGTACAATCAGCCCAGTAGCGCGTAATGTCAACTCTCTTGCGCAAGAGAGTTGGTTGTACACTTCTTCATTGGTGGCTTTGCTGCGAGTCAGTAATCAGGCTCCATCACCCTAAAATAAGTAATCCTACTGATGCTATGAGCGCCAGCGTAGACTAATATGTCTATGAGCGCGAGGGTAACTGCGCTGATACACAGGGGGTACGTAGAGGGCATGTTAGCTGATCCTCCAAATGCCGAGTCCCAAGGGGCAGCTTATTGGCTGGCCCAGATTGCCGGCGACTACGAGAGGCTCGTGCAATCGGTGGCGACGCTAGGCACACAGCTTTCCGCGCTGGGGGCCAGAATTGATGTAACTGGTCTGGCGGATCTCAGCGCGTTACAGCCACAGCCGCTAACGGTGAGTTTAGCGGGGCTGGATCAGGCCCCACCCACCGACGTGCAGAAGCTTATCCATGTGAACCTCCTCGGCCCCTTTCAAATCTATCTGGCGGGTGGCAGGGTTCAGCGCGACATCCCAGGGCAGGTGCAAACTGTCCTCAAGTACCTGGTAAGCCAGCAGAGGCGGCCTGTCTCTCGTGACACACTGATGGATCTGCTCTGGCCCGATGCCGACCCCGCAGTATCCAGCAGGCGGCTGCGAGTGCTTATGCACACACTCAGGAGGTGCCTGCCCTGTGACCATCTTGGCTTTAGCGACCTGGTAGTGCTATCAGGCAACAACTTCCTTCTCAATCCACAGGCCCGCGTGTGGGTAGATGTAGAGGAGTTCGAGCGGCATTGGCATAGCGGCTGGCGACTGAGTCGCGCCGGCCACGCACGTCAGGCTGTGCATGAGTATGAGCACGCCGAGGCTCTATATACTGGTGATTACCTGCAAGATGAGCAATATGCCGACTGGACGTTGCTGCGTCGTGAGGCGTTGCGTGATGCATATGCCACTATCTTGACTATGCTGGCTACTATCTCCTTTGAAGCTCGTGATTACACAGGGGCAATTATATGGTCGCAAAAATTACTGGCTCAGGACGAATGCCGCGAAGATGCCTATCGCATCCTGATTAGCAGCCATAGCGCGCTCGGCCAGCAGAGCAGGGCTGCCTACTGGTGCGAGCTCTGCTCACGCACTCTCAAGCGCGAGCTCGCTATTGACCTGTCGCCCGAAACGCAGCAATTATACGACGCGATCTCCGGCAGATGAACAAAATAGCTCTCGGCGTGAGGGTAAAGCGCCGTTGGGCGGCGCGATTACATAGCAAAAATGGTGGCTGGTTAACGCACGAATAACATCCGGCTAACGGCCACCAAACCGCCTGGTGATATGTTAGGCTTGCGGCGTCCGGTAATCTGGCGTTGGGAGTATGTGTGGGACATTATAGTTCCTTCATAATACGGCTGTGGGTCGAGCCTGATAAACTGGGTGAAAATTGGCGCTGGGGCATGGTCCAGCACGTAGCTACGCGTGACCGGCTTCGCTTTCATACAGCGCCGGAACTGCTCGAATTCATCACAAAGTACTGTGGCGAAGGCGAGTTGTCTCTACCCTTCGCACTAGATGGGACTGAGCACGCCGGCGACGGGCTTTCAACAGAGCAGCACCATGGGGACGCGCCACACTCGGAGCATCTAGAGTGATCAACGATCTTGACGAAACAATCAAAGCTCTATTGGTCCAGGGTGTGCCCCTGGACCCCTCCGAGATTGACGTCGTCTTCGACGCGCCAACGAGTGAGTGGAGCTCTTCCCTGGCCAGGCCCACCGTCAACTGCTACATGTATCACATGGCAGAGAACCACGACCTGCGCAACGCTGACTGGGAGTCCGACTATACGGGCCAAAGCTGGCAGGCAGGCTCTCCTTACAGGCATGGCGTTGCCCGTCGCAAAGCGCCTTACCGGATAGACACCTTCTATCTGGTCACAGCGTGGGCAAATGCGATTGAGGATGAGCACCGCCTGATCTGGCGGATTCTCGCCACGCTCATGCGTTACACAGTCATACCGGAGGAGCGCCTGCAAGGGCTGCTCACCCAGCAGGAGTACGCGATCCCACTAAAGATAGCACAACCGGAGACGCCCATCAAAAACCCATCAGACTTCTGGGGCAGTATGGAAGTGCACATTAAACCGAGTGTTCATGTGACAGCCACACTAGCCCTCGACCCGGACCTCTTTGCCGAGGTGCCTCTTGTACTCACGCGGCGTATACGTGCTTACCCTACGACCGCGCGCGAGAGTGGCGACGAGCTGCCGACAATCCAGTTCGGTGGTTGGGTCACCGAGGGCGAACCCAGCGGCCCTCCGGTCCCCCTTGCTGACGTGCAGATAGTTGAGCGCGAGGTTATGGTGCAAACCGATGAGGCGGGCAGGTTCAAGTTTGACAACGTGCCGCACGGACATTACACCCTGCGGGTGAGCCTGGACGGTACGAGCACAGATCGACAAGTTGATGTCCCGGGCGAAAACTACGACGTCGTCCTTCCGGGGCGAAAAGATGGAGAGGCGAGTAGCAGCGAGCCGCGAGAGGAAAACCCTCCCAGCCCGCACCAGGGCGGCAAAGGCCGAAGGAGGTGAAGCCGGAGAAAAGAGCACTATTCAAGATGAGTATTTCCACTCAGGAACGATATTAGCGGCCAGAGCCGCACCAACAGAGTGAAAGGAGCACTATGGCTACAAGTTATTTGACTCCGGGCGTTTACGTCGAGGAGGTTGATAAAGGCACCAAACCTATTGAGGGCGTCGGTACAGCAGTCGCGGCCTTTGTAGGCTTCACCGAGCGCGGCCCGGTCAACGAACCGACCTTTATCTCTAACTGGACTCAGTTTGTAAACACATTCGGCGGATTCCTGCCAGGGGGCTTCCTGGCGCACGCCGTCTACGGCTTCTTCAACAATGGCGGCACGATGTGCTACATCACCCGCCTTCCTCTCAACAATGCCGATAACGATGGCGCTTCCAACGATGGCGCTGCCACTCGCGCACAGCGCCAGTTGCCAACCGCCGCTGTACAGCTGCCCGCTAAGGCAGGAGGCGGCGCATCCGCCCTCGAAGTAACCGCGCGGGATGCAGGCACAGGTGGTAGCTCAGTTACTCTTGAGGTGCAGCCTGCCGCAACTGTCGAAGGCCAGCCCGCACCCGCGGACGACCAGTTCACGGTAGTAATCAAGCAAGGTGACACCCAGGAGGAGCGCTTTGAGAATGTAACCTTACGTAAAGGCAAGAGCGTTCGTAACGTAGTAGATGTTATCAACGCCGAGTCCAAGCTCGTGCGCGTAGCCGAGCGCGAGATGGCAGGCACACCTGTCGAGAAAATGCCCCTGCCTGGCACCTATCCACTGGCCCTCGCACCTGAGGCTTCCATGCCAGCCGAGCGTTCCCGCATTGGCACCGACCTGCTCGTTGGCGACATAACCGAGCGCAGCGGCATCAACGGCCTCGAAGTGGCTGAAGATGTCACGATGCTCTGCTTCCCTGACCTGATGGCCCTCTACCAGGCCGGGCGCATTGACATGGAAGGGGTGCAGGCTGTTCAGCAGGCAATGCTTGACCATGCTCAGAACATGGGCGACCGCGTGGCGATCCTCGACTGCCCGCCGGGGATGAACCCCCAGAAGATGCGCGACTGGCGTATGAAGGAAGTCAACTACGATTCCAAATACGGCGCGCTCTACTATCCCTGGATCAAAGTTGCCAACCCTCTGGGCGACACAACGGCTGTCTATGTGCCGCCATGCGGCCACATGGCAGGGATCTGGTCGCGCAACGACAGCGAGCGCGGCGTTCACAAGGCCCCGGCCAATGAGGTAGTGGCGGGCGCTATCGGCCTGGAATACCAGACCACCAATGGCGAGCAGGCAATCATGAACCCCGTCGGCATCAATGTGATCCGCACCTTTCCGGGCCGTGGTATACGCGTGTGGGGTGCGCGTACTATCTCAAGCGACCCTTCGTGGCGCTACCTCAACGTGCGACGGCTCTTCAACTATGTCGAAGAGTCGCTGCTGCTGGGCACTCAGTGGGCCGTCTTCGAGCCGAACGATGCTCACCTGTGGCTGCGCATTCGTCGCGACATCAGCGCATTTCTCTATAGAGTGTGGCTCGATGGCGCACTCTTCGGCAACACCGCCAAAGAAGCGTTCTACGTCAAGGTTGACGAGGAGAACAACCCCCCTGAGACCCGCGACGTGGGCCAGTTGATCATCGAAGTGGGCATCGCGCCGGTCAAGCCCGCCGAGTTCGTGATCATCCGGTTGAGCCAGTGGCAACCCAATAGTTCAGTAGCTGAATAAGCTTAGACAATTAGCCCGTTACAAATAGGAGGTAGAAAGCTATGCCTGGTATGACAGGCGGAGGCGTCCGCAAAGACCCGTTAGTTCAGGCGCATTACTACGTTACAGTGCAGGGGCATCTCGATCAGATGGTCTTCCGTGAGTGCTCCGGCATCGGCTCCGAGACCGAGGTGGTAGAGTACAAAGGCAGCACACAGGGCGACTACCACACGATCCAGGCCGTTCCAGGCCGCCTCAAGTGGCAGAAGATCAACTTGAAGCGTGGCATCACCGACTCGATGGACGCCTGGAAATGGCGCAAGCTTGTTGAAGATGGCCAGGTTGACGCCGCCCGCGCCAACGGCTCCATTGTTATGGTGGACCAGACCGGTGCTCCGGTTGCCACCTGGAACTTCAAGCGCGCCTGGGCCAGCAAAATTAGCGGCCCATCCCTCAACACCACCACCAACGAAGTGGGTATCGAAGAACTTGAGATCACCCATGAGGGTCTGGAGCGGGCCAGCTAGTCAATAAGCGTTGACATGGATCGGGTATTGGGCGCCTCGGGCGGCGGGTTAAAGTCCCGCCAACAGGGTCGCCCAACACCCAGCGTCATGAAAGGAAGAAAATGTTAGGAGCGGAAGCGAAGCCCAAGACAAGCAAAGGGCTTCAGACCGAATACGAATTCACCTTACCCAGAGGCTACGTTGACGGCGAGGGCACCATGCACCGCAATGGCGTGATGCGTCTCGCCACGGCGATGGACGAGATTGCGCCGATGAAAGATGTTCGCGTCAAGCAGAACCAGGCCTACCTCACCGTCGTCCTCTTGTCAAGGGTGGTGACAAAGCTAGGCACCCTTGAGGATGTGAATACAAGTGTCGTGGAGAAGCTCTTCTCCGCTGATTTTGCTTATTTGCAAGACCTATATCGCCGGATCAACGAGTCGGAGAATGCGATGATCCCGGCGAAGTGCCCCAACTGTAATCACGACTTCGAGGTAGAGTTGGTCCCATCGGGGGAATAGCAGGCTACCCTCTCGACCAGCTCTGGGAAGAGGTAGCCTATATAGCTTACTATTTTCACTGGCCGCGCCAGGAGATTTTAGAGCTGGAGCATCAGGAGCGCCGCGATTGGGTAGAGCAGATTGCTGAAATCAACAGGCAATTGAACGAAGAACCTACCGAGTGATCAGGAATCAGGGGACAGTAGAATCATGAGCCGCGCCACTCGCCGCTGACCGGCTGGAACAATTACAATGAACGACGAACAGTACAAAGATGAAGCTGTAGCAGAGGGATCGCAAGCCGTGGGCAGGTTGCTGCGCCGCGTAAGTGGCCGTGCTCTCGATGACGTGCGTATTCACGATAGCGAGCAGGCGGGGCGGCTGGCCCGGCGGCTTGGCGCACGCGCTTTCACAGCGGGGCGCGACATCTATATTCGGCCCGATCTGGTTAGCCCGATGACGCCGGAAGGGAGCGCGGTGCTCGCTCACGAACTCTGGCATGTGGCCGAGCATGAGGGTGCAAGCGCCAGCGAGATGCCGCTGGTACATGGCCCGGCTCCTTCTAACAATTCGAGAGCCGAGGGCCCAGGTGGTGGGTATCCGGTGCAACGTGCCATCTCAACAGCTTCTACCACATCGCCCGGATTGAGCGCATCTGAGGCGCGTGCGGAGGCAGTTGAGGCCACTGCGCGGCAGGATGCACGCAGGCGAGAGCGGCGGCCGCAAGAAGCCCAACGAGAGGCATTAGACCCCAACGAAATCGCCGAACGGGTATATAACATAATGATGCAGCAGCTGATGATAGATGCCGAGCGCGGCGTCAGAGGTTGAGCAAGACGTAGGGTAGGACAGGGAGGCACAACGGATGAGCAATAGATCAGGCACCAGCAACAGATCAGACACGCTGACTACATTTCACTTCTTCGTGACAGGCCAGACACCGGACGACGCGATCAGCCAGGCGGTCTTCGCCGAGGTTTCAGGCCTCGACATCGAGATCGAGGTGACCCCGTACGAAGAAGGAGGGGTGAACGATCATGTGCATAAGCTGCTTGGTCGGGCCAAAGTCTCCGATATTACCTTGCGCAACGGCGTAACGAACTCAACTGCCCTGTGGGACTGGTATAGAGATACTCTGCGCGGCATCTTTAAGCGCAAAACTGTCACAATCGCTATGGTTGACCAGGCGGGCGAAGAGCGGCACAGGTGGACTTTCCTCGGCGCACTGCCGGTCAAGTGGACGGGGCCGCAGCTAAAGGCCGATCAGGGCACCAACGCGATCCAAACTTTGCAGTTGACCCACCAGGGACTACACATCGAGGAAAGCCGTTAAGGAGCAGATAGGGCAAGCAGGAGAAGTGCGAGAAGTAACCACAGACGATGAATAACAGGCCAGCACAAGAGAAGATGGAGCAGCAAGCCAGCAACGGCGAAAACCTGATGCCGATGCTGGCTGCTAGCGCCGCGTCACGGCTGGTCCGCGACATCCTGGGCAGGCTAAATAGCCCATACGCCGAGGCCGCCGCTCGCCCTATGCGCCCCGCACTGCTCTGGCGGCAAGTGGCTCGACGCCTGGGCCTTTTGCAAGAGCAAAGTTCCGCCTCCTTCCTACCCGCCCCCAACAGCGGCACGCCACGCCCGCACTTCATCTGGCGTGCTCGCCCCCTCCGGCGAGCTCTCTCCGAGGACGGTCAGTGGACGGAAGAGCCTGTGCTCACATTAGGGCCACAGATAGAGCCTGGCCGGCATGTCACATCTGTTGTAGCGCCAGTTGTAGCGCCACCTGTGATTGTGCCTGTGCAGTCTTCTCCTGCTTTGGCCCTGCCGGCTGAGGCCACTGCCGATTCATTGCCCGATGTGACGCCCGCCGCTGCCCCGCGATCTGCGTTGACCTCTTCGCCTGCGCTGGCTGGACCGACAACCGAACCTCTGCCTGCTCCTGACGTAGCTATGCCGGACGAAGTTGCCCAATCCCATCTCGGCCCGTCGCTTGCCGAGCCTGCTGCATCTATACAGCCTGCCACGAGCAGTGACATCGCGCCACAGGCCCCTGCAACTCCCAACATTATGACACCGCCGGATGTGGCGCGCCCCATTGAGCAGGCCATGTCAACCGGCGCGCCGCAACGGTCTTCGGTTCCGCTTCCCGCTGCTGCGGCGGACCTATTGCAGCCGCCGACTTTTATAATGCCAGATGCGCAGCAAAGCCGTGATTCAACAGGGGCGCAAAGGGCAGAGCAACTCTCTGTTACGCCTACTGAGATGCAACCACAAGCATCTGAAACCCGGCCTCACGAGGCGGCAGCCCCGGCCCCGCTTCCTTCCGCAACTCTGCCCTTTGACACGAGCGCACAGTCCGCGCCCTCGCTTCCTGCGGCGTTTGAAACAGGTCAAGCCGCAGAAAGTGCGCCTCCACGCTTCGTGCCCACCAGGGTGGTGCGCGTCACCTACACGCAAGGCCCCGCCGTCGCGCTACCCGCCCCTCTAGCGAATGCTAATACTTCGATCAGCAGACCCGGTATCGCCACCCCTCTAGTGGCTCGGCTCTACGGTGCTGAACCTTTACCTGCTTTCGGCGACCCACCGCAGAGCGCCGGTCAAGCAGAGTTCACCCATGCTCGCTCAACCTCTCAACGCCGTCGGCAGTCAGTTACCCTTGAGGAAGCGCCTTTTGCCCAGGTAAGCGACGACTCAAACGTGGCGAGAGTGGCCTTTACCCGCCGCCCGATCATTGCTGCCGATAATCCGCTTGTACCCGCCGCTGACCTGCTGGCGCGTATGGAGTACAGGAGCGTACTTGAGGCTGCGCGCTCCGATGAGCCGATGGAGCAGCCGCCTGAGCAACTTGTCGGCGACCTGTCTCTCCACCAGCAGATCGTCGCTGCGGCAGCCTCCGCGGAAGCTCCTACGCCTTTACCGATGCCGTTGGCAGCACCTGGGACCAGGCAGCCTTCGGCGCTGCAAGTAGATAGTCTGTCGCAGAGCACACAGCCTGCGCGGGGCCCTGTTGCTCGGATGCTGGATAAGGCCCTCGCGGTTCTTCCATTACCGCAGAGCCTGCGCCGCGCCGCTAACCCTGATGTGCAGGAAATGCCCTCCGTCGTGCAGTCTCACGAGCTTCTCAGCAACGCGCCCGCACCGGCTACATCGTATATCCCTCCTCAAGTAGAGGCACTGCCCACAGATAACCCGGTTCAACTTCCTGTTGTTGAGCAGCGTACCATAGGGGAAGCCGGTCACGAAGCGAGCATGCGAGCCGCGACGCCTGCCGACTTCACACAGGAGGAGTATCGGCCCATAGTTCAGCCCGACTTAATATCAGCTATAGATTCATCGTCATATGTGCCTGCCGAAGAGAGCGCTACGCATGCTGGCTCCCCCAACTACAGTGCTGAAGCCAACCAATCAACCGCCTTGCAACCGGCGGCTACGGAAGCAGATAGCTTGCCCGCGCCGTTGGCTGTGTCCGTGCCGGCCGGTAGCTCGCCTGAGAGCGCAGCCCAGGCCGTTCCAGGGGGCGGTGAAAGCGGCGCAGCTAGCCTTACACCCCCGGTGGTTGGAACCCCTGCTGTGCCATCTGTTCCCCCCGCTACGTCGGCCAACTTCTACGTGTTGCCTGTGCAGCCGGTAGAAGAGACTACAACCACGAGCCAGTCGCCCGGTGAAGCCCTAACCGGCGTGTCAGATGAGCCCGTTGAGCGAGTCGGCACGCAAGGCTTCGTGGGTGCAATAATCAACAGGCTCCTGAGAAGGGCGGATGCTCCGGCGGAGACTGAGAGTTCGGGATCCCAGCCTCTATCCATGCCGTGGAGGCGCTCCAGCCGCCAGCAGAAGGCAAATAAGGTTGACTACACGAATTTTGAAGATCTATCGGGCGGAGCCGCAACTCCACAGCCATCGAAGAGCGAAGATAGAGCAGATGTATTTCCCTCGCGTGAGCTTTCGCTCGGTTCAACGCGTGCTAGCTACTCGGAGCCTGCGCCATCTGTGACCGCGACCGCAGCTTATGGGCCTGATTCATCTCCCGTTGCCGCGCCGATCCAAGCTGCCCCAGCAAATCTTGCTGCCTTTGAATCTACCGATGTCGCTCCAATTTTGGACGCCACCTCCACAACTGCTCCGCCCCTCGATGCTACTGCTCCCGCGCTTGCCGACCCACCTTCTGTGGCCGCGCCGGAGGCTCTTGCAGGCGAGGCTATCGGATGGCCTGGCGTTGCTTCGCAGGTGAACGTACCGAAAGCGTCCAGAGAGGCAACATTCGATGTCTCCGAAGACCTGTTTTCTCCCCCGCAGGTAGAGGAGGGCGCGGAGGTGGAGGCGAGCCGGATGCAAGAGGCAACATATACGCCACCTCAGCCCTCTTTCTCCTTTTCTGTGGACGAAGGCGCGGAACCCGATGCCGCTGCTAGCGAGGTATGGGCTTCAATGCCTGAGGTGGCGCAGGAAGTCAGCCGCGCTCACGTACCGTTGACAGGCTTCTCGCCTTTGATCACAGTGCTGCGCTCCGGCGGTTTGCTGGGCAGGGTATATGGTAGCCGAGCTGCTGCGACTGTGCCAGGGCAAGAGGAGCTTGTTTCTGAGGGGCAGAGGGCGACGCGCTCAGCTTCTGAGGTGCCAAGTGCTACGCCTGTGAACTATGCGGCCGGTTCCCCGGCCACAGGCGTGTTGGGCACGCCGACCG
>JADMIH010000317.1 GCA_015478675.1 Chloroflexota bacterium
GCCGGCTTCCCGCACCTTCACGCTCGCGGCATCAACGCCCGGGGGCGCACCGGCTCCGGCCGGCGCCCCCGCCGCGGCCGCGGCCGCGCCAGGCCCGGGCAACCGGCTGCTCGGCCCGCCATCCAGCCGCTCGGTGCCAATCGCTAGCGCGCCCGGGCCAGGGCTGACCGCGCCGGCCGTGGCGGCCGTACCGGCGTTGGCCCCGGCGGCTGCAGCGCCGGAGAACCCCAACCGCGTTTTCGGCCCGCCATCAACACGCACCTTTGCCACGTCGACGCCGGCTGGTGCTCCTGTAGCGGCTGCGTCGCTCGCGCCGGCGGCGGCGCCCGCAGCTGCTTCCCCGGCTACCGCTCCCGCAGTGGGGCCTGCGGCCGCGCCCCCGGTTGTCGCTCCCGTGGCGGGGGTGTCGTCTCCGGCGCAGGTGCCGGCGGCCGCGCCGCCGACAGCCCCGGCGGCTCAGGCGCCATCAACCCGGGTGTTCTCGTCGGCTTCCCGGCGGGACGGCCTCATTGTGCCTGGGGGAGTGCAGGTGCCTATTCCTGTTGCTTCTATTTCGAGTTCTTGCGATATGCAGGAACTTCAGCTCTTGAAAGACTTTGTACTTACGCTTGAATCACTTTCACGCATGACCTCAGACATCAGCAAGAATCAAGATCTTGCAATTCCCCAGATGGGCGCAAATCCTCCTAGCTCATTGCCCTTCTATGTCCTGCGCAGGCCCCGGCAACGCCGCCGGCCGCCAGCCCGCCGGCAGCAGCCCCAGCGCCAAATGAGGTGGTGCAGTCCCAGTCGGTGCCGGCCCCGGTAAGCAGCCCTGTGGCATTCCCTCAGCTTTATAACATCTGAATTCAAATTCAAATATTCTTAAATTTATAGAGCGCTCCCGTTGCTTGCCCTGCCCATGTCCTGCTGACTCCCTCGGGCAGATAGAAAGCTAGCAGGGAGCCATGTCATAGAGAATACCCCCTGCTTGAAGCCTGAATGTTAACAATCTGGGGGAAAAAACAGTCCATGGAGGTGAAGCCCTGTTTGCTATTTGCAGGCACCGGCAGTGGAAGCGCCTGCCATTGCGCCCGCTTCAGCCGTCCCGTTGGTTCCAGCCCCTGCCGCACCCGTCACAGCACCAGCACAGGTGCCACCTCAGCCCTACTTTCTTCAGGAAGACTGGGGAACCAGGAACTTGTTGTAATGTGGTAGCTATCAATCCCCCACCACAGGCTGTGGCAGACATTTGGCACTGAGCATCCAAGGAGCTTTCTTGGGGTACTTGCGGGCCATGTTTGGGGACCAGAGACTGCAAGTAACGAATTTGCTAGGAGATAAAACGCCATTAACACCCTGGAAAACATGTGTTCTACTGTTAACCTGCATTTCCTGGGCCGCAAGGTTAGTCAGCAGCAATGCATGCTCAGAAGCAGTTCACATTGCAGGCTCCAGCCGAGGCGGTGGTTGTGGGGGGATCCCCAGCTGCAGTGGCGTCTCCTCCGGCCGCGGCGCCCCCCGTTAACGGGGGTCCCCCAGCAGGAGCGCCACCGGAAGGGGGGTCCCCGCCTGCGGCGGTCCCCTCCGCGGGGGGGACCCCCAGCATCGTGCTTCCACCCTCGCCAATGCCTCCAACCACCTCGCCAACCCCAGGCGCCCCTTCTTTTCAGCCCCCTAACCAACATTATGCCCTGCCATTGGGATTGGTCAGATCTTGGAGCTCTTCAATCACAGTTGGCATCATGCGCAGTGATCTTTTGGGCAACATTGAGTGCATGTCTCCGAGACAAGTCAGACACCTTCTGCTTTGTGCACAATGCAATGTGTGCGGTGCTGCTGTGCATGAATCCTTTCAGGCCTCGTAAGGTTGCAGCATCACGTTTCAAACGTTGCTCTCGTTCTGCAGAGGCTGGCGGGCCGCCGGGGGGCCAGCAAGGAGAGGGCTCCAGTGGACCTGCCACACCATCCACGCCAGTAAACACCCTTTCAAAATTCAATATCAATGACTAAGTTCATCATCTTTGCCCTTTGTGAGTTTCATGCAGGCACTTTTGGTCATTGGCGCGAGGCACAGTCACACAGTCATACGTAACCTGACTATTGTCCTGTCAGGCAATTGGCTAGTGAACGGACAGAATTCAAAGACGCAATCCCTAGAAGTGTACATACAGAATCCTTGCTACACCCAAGACTTACCTGGCAGCACAGGAGTTGGAATGTTCTCCCCATGCAGCATGCTCCATCGATTGCTGCAAGCAGCGGAGTGCGCAAAAGATTCAGACTAAAATGGCATCTTCTTACTTATGCAGGGCGCGGAGTCATATTCTTCATATTCTTCGGCAG
>JADMIH010000062.1 GCA_015478675.1 Chloroflexota bacterium
GGCTGTTGCTGTGCCAGGTGCTACCGCCGCCAACGCCGCCTGTGATTGTCTCCCAGACGCGGTTGCTGCCGAAGATCATGTGGGTGCAGCCTGTGGCCGGGCAGTCATTCTTGTAGATTTCGTAGGGTGAGGTGAAGCTGCGCGGGTCGCTAAGCCAGCCGCCACTTATGTCTATATAGTTGCCGTTAGGCCCTGTGGTTGACATTTTGACGTGGCTGGAGTTGTTCTCCTGGTACCAGCGCCCGCCTGTGGTGGTGCCTGTGACGGGGTCAATGCGGGCATAGAAGCCGTCGCCGCCGACTTTAAGCTGCCACAGCGCGGGGCCTGGGTCGCCCGTGTTGTAGGTGACTACGGACGAGCCGTTATCCTGCGCGCCGCCATTCGCGCCCTGGGCGGTCGAGTTGGCGAAGTTGGCGGTGATGTCACCTGAGTAGAACTCGATTGTGTTGAGTGTGTCGTTGAGCTGGGAGAAGGTTGGAGTGCCTGCGTTAGCATTGTTAGTTACGTAAGCGCCACCGTCGCTGCCGGCAAGCATGCTGGAGGATGAGCCGGGCACGTAGAAGAGCGCGTGCTGGTCCACGTGGACAGTGTTTCCGCCATTGTAGCCGCAGGTGACATCATTTAGCGTGGTGCCGCCATCGGTTGATTTCCAGATGTCGAAGGTGTCCATGAAGAGGGCGTCGGGGTTGTTGGGATCAACGGCGAGGCCCTGGTCATACCAGTTCTGGGCGTAGTCCATGCCGCAGCCCGCGAGAGCATTCTGGTCCGAGCGCTTCTGCCAGGTGGTGCCACCGTCAGTGGTGCGCCAGAGGCCTAGTTGCCCACCTCGTTGCTGGCCGTTCACTGTCTGGATCGCCTGCACCTGGGCATAAATATAGTTGGGGTTGCCTGGGGCCATTGCTACATCTATGCGGCCTAGAGTGTTGCCGCCTGTCTGGTAGACGGGAATGCCGCTGCCTGTGCCTGCCGGCCAGCCGTTGGTGGGTGTGGTGAGGAGGGTCCAGTTGGCGGGGCAGCCACTCGCGGGCATGCTGGTCTTATAGATGCCGTTGGCGCCGTTCTCCGCGAGGTTAGGCTGTACTGTGGTGCTGAAACCACGTGTGCCGACTACTACGAAGAGGTCGGTGAGGCTGCCATTACCGCGCACGATCAGGCCTGTGATGTCCTGCCTCTGAGTGGGATAGGCGTCAGGCGCGCACGGGCCGCTCCAGTTGTCGCCGCCATTGTAAGAGAAGTAGACGCCTGTCTTGGTGCCCGCGATGATGTTGTTGGAGTTGAGCGGGTCAACGCGAACCTTGCCGATAGCCTGGTACTGGGGGTAAGTGCCCGCGGGCCCAGGATAGTAAGGGCCGAAGACGTCAGCGCCTTTGGTGACCCAGGTAGCTCCCGCATCGGTGCTTTTCAAAACGCCTGTGCTTCCCATGGAGAAGGAGCCGTAATTCAGGTCGCCTGTGCCCGCATACACTATGTTGTGGTTGGATGGGTCGATGGTAACGCTGTCAATTGAAACCGTGGAGACCGCCGGATCGTCGAGGACGGGGGTCCAACTGGTGGTGGCGGTGCAGCAGTTGGTGGTCTTCCAGATGCCGCCGCCTACCGAGGCTATGTACGCAACGTTGCTGGTGACCGGGTCTATGACGATGTCGTTGATGCGCCCCGATACGTGTCCGTACGAGTAGCAGCCCTGGCAGCCGTTGCTTTGTAACGGCTGTGGGCCGAGAGAAGTCCAACTATTGGGGTCGAGGACAAGGGGCGACTTGCTGTTCGCTTTGTCGTAGGTCACTATACCCGCGGGTACTGCCGATTGTATGGTCTTGTCCTTCGCGGCGGCATTCAGCAGCCAACTGCCGTCGAATTTGCCGGTAGGGTATGTTACGCGCGTGTTCCAGTAGTCTTCCAGGGCTTGTAGCTCAGGGCCGTCACCCTGCGAAGCCTGGCCTGGATTGACCGAGTACGCTTCGTCCGGCTCGTTGAGGGCAACCGCCGGTGCTTTCTGCGCCTTCTGCACCGTAGTTGATCCTTGCCAGCGCAAAGCTCCAGCGCCCGCTCCTGCTGCTAGTAACAAAAGCAGTAGGGCCAGCAATAAAGTGCGCCTTGACCTGATTTTAGACATCTGCTCTGCTCTCCTTATCCATTGCATAAAAACCCGGCTAACGACGAATGTGCCATGTGCACAACAGGCGTCACTTGTAAAGTGAGGGTAAAGGAAGGCCCTCCGTAATGCGAGGTGGTAAGTACTAAAGAGCGCCGGAGTGCAGAGCCTAGAGGCTCTGTAAGGGCTGGACGCTTCTGGCGCGGCACAATTGGGCTAATTATATCGGTTTTGTTTTGGTATTGCAAGCAGGCTACCCCCTGTAAGTGTTCAGGATCAGAAGAGCAAGGAGACCCTCACCTCCAACCTTCTGCGCAAATCAGGGTTGGCACGCTACCTTGTCTGGCAGTTAGGGAAGAAAGCGTTTGAGACTATCTTCGATACCTGCCCTCTTGTGGCGTTGTTCTGTGGGCGGAAGTATGGCCTGTTCGCAGGTGGGTTGCAAGGCTCCCCTGCCCCGCCGCACGGGTAGCCCCCCATGATGCTTCTGCCCGCCAGCCTTTCGATCCACCCATAGAAGGGATTGCTGGGTGGAACATCCTCGAAGCTCTGGCCTGCCGGTGGGTCGTTATAGCCTGCGGCGTTGCTCACGATCTTGGAGATTTGCCCTCTTGTGGCGTTGTTCTGTGGGCGGAAGTATGGCCTGTTCGCAGGTGGGTTGCAAGGCTCCCCTGCCCCGCCGCACGGGTAGCCTCCCATCACTCCTCGCGTAGTCATACGTTCGATGTAGGGGTAAAAGGTGCTGTTGGGCGCGACATCCTCGAAGCTCTGGCCTGCTGGCGGGTCGTTATAGCCTGCGGCGTTGCTCACGATCTTGGACAACTGGCCTCTGGTGATATTATTACCAGGCCTGAAGTAAGGATTGTTCTGCCCGTCACACGGCTCGCCTGTCCCGCCGCACTCGTAGCCGCTCATGATGCCCCGGCATGCAAGACACTGAACATATGAGTAGAAGGTGCTGCTCGGCGGCACATCTGTGAACTGGATGCTACAGGCTTGCGGCGTCGCGCTGGCTGTGGCTGTAGCTGTCGTCATCAGTGCGGTTGCGGTGCCTGTGGGTGAAGCCGTGCCTGTCTCGGTCGGCTGGGTTGTTGCTGTGCCCGTAGCTGTGCCCGTAGAGGTGGCGGATGGCGTGCCGTCATCGGTGTAATGCAGCATTGTGCCTGCATCGCCGACTATCCAGCCGTCACTCGCCGATAGCATATAGATACCGTGAAGGCTCTGGTTGGTCGGGTTGTCCACAGGTGTAAAGCCTGTGCCATCGTAGTGGGTGATGGTGCTGGGGACAGAGCCTGTGGCCCAGCCGTCTGTTGGCGAAAGGATGAAGATGCGGTCGAGGGGGTATGTGGAGGTGTAAGCACGGGTCCACTGAGCGCCATCATAGCGCACTATATATGTGGTAGATGTGAACCCTATAGACCAGCCGTCGTCGGGCAGCCTGAAGAAAAGGTCGTAGAGGGTATTGGAGACGGGGCGAGGGGTATAGGCGCTCCATGTGCCGTTGAGATAGTGCAAGGTGAGGCCAAGCGCGCCTGTAGCCCAGCCTTCAGTAGTGGAAACCATCTGTATAGCGAAGATGTTTTCTCCGCTGGATTGTGTGTAGCTGAGGGTCCATTGAGCGCCATTCCAGTGATATATTCTGGCGAGGCCGCTGACCCATACATCGTTGGGACCTGTCGCGTCAACTCGGTTGAGCGTCACGGTGGAGTTGAACTCCAGGCGCCAGGTAATGCCGTTGTAATGGAAAACGTCGCCTCCGGCATTGTTGTTCCAGCCTACAATATAGCCGTTTGTGGGGCTGAGCATAAAGACGTCCACCAGGGTGTCGGTGGTGCTGATGCTCGAAGAGGGCGACCAGGCTGTGCCATTGTAGTGGAGCAGTGTGCCGCCGTCGCCTACTGCCCACCCGTCTGTGGGGGAGACCATATGCACGTCGCGCAGGTTCATGCCGGTGACAGGGTTCATAAGTTGCCATCTGAGGGTGGCAGAGCTTGAGGGTAGACTTTGGCCTCTGCCTGAGTATAGCTCGCCGTGCGCTGTCTTTGCTATGAAGAATGCCGTTGTTAGCGCGAGCGCAAAGAGGGTGATAGCCAGCCGCATCGCCCGTGCACTTTGTCTGCATGGGGCATTGTGCTCCAAGATCGCCCGTCGTCCGATCATTTTCTCTCCTCTTCTGCCCATCGCCAGAGAGGGCGGACCTCCCTGGGTGTTGCGCAAATTCTGCCGCATTATAAGGAGAGTTGGGAGAGAGAGTCAATAGATGCGAGGTGTTTAAACTTGACTCACTCAACCGCGCTCTCTATACTGGGCTTACCACTTGCCCTTACAGCCCCTATTCCAGCCCTGATGCGGCTCTACCGCTCTGTAAAGTGCCTTTATGGAACCTTCTACTGCTGAACAGAATCCCGACCCGCCGAAGGCGCGCGTATCTATCACGCAGACTGCACCCCTGACACCGCAAGAGGCCTCGGCTGCGCCCGAAGAGGGCCAGGTTCCCAAACCGCGTGTCAAGCGTAAGCGGACAACAATGGGGCTGATAGCTACCGGTATTTTCATCCTCTTGCTCCTGGCATTGTCCACCTGGTGGTTTATCTCACGCGATAATGGCGCTATGACGTCGCAAGGTCTGCCGAAGGAGACGATTGCACTTATTAATTCGTCCACTCCGGTGGCGTTGCAACTGCCTGCTGCGGCGCGTGACAGCGCCGGTGTTATAGAGATCGCGCCCGACGCGGAAGGCCGCAGCCCGGCTTTACAGGAGGCAGACCTCGCTCTGGAGGAGGGACGCTACGACGCGGCTATCTCTCAGTACTCGGCGCTGGTGGCGGCGGGAACTCAGTCAGAGGCGCGTGATGCGCTGTGGGGGCTGGCGGATACCTATTCGCGCTCCGGGCAGAACGATCTTGCGATACGCGCTTATTCTATATTCGCGGGCCTCAGCGACCCGCGGGCTGTACGCGCTCTTTACAAGCTGGGGCAGCTTTATGAGGCCAACGGGCAGGATAGCGATGCGCTACGTCTCTACCAGGAGTATGCGAGTCGCGGCGGGCCGTCAGCAAACGCCGTGAATCTCCTGGCGGCTCGACTTATGGGTAACGCGGCGGGCGCTGAAGCGATCTACAAGGCGATAGTGGATAGCAACCCTCAGGACGCGGACCTCAGAGATGCGCTCTCCGGCTGGGCGGTGGTGAAATCAGCGCGAGGTGATCATCTGGGGGCGGCCAAGCTCTACGACCAGCTGGCAGCCGAACGTAAGGCCCACCCGCGCCCGTTGCGCGATAAAGCCGGTAAGCCGCCGGAGGCGTTGGCTGCGGAAGAAGAGGCGGCTGCTAACAAGCTGGACGATGCAAAGAAACGCTTGCTCGATTTTATAAAGGCCCAGTGCAAGGACGCGCCGCGCTGCTCTACTGCCTCGTATTCATATGCGCCTTACTCGGCGCTGGAATCTCTGCTCAAGATAGAGCCTTCGGCTGTGGTGAGCGGCTCGGTTGCCCCTATGCTGGCGGGCAATATCGCTTATAACGCCGGGTATGCGGCCCAAGCCATAGCTTTCCTCAACCCTCTGCGCGCCGCCTCATCGTCGTCGCCGGATAGTTCGGCTGCATATTTCCTCACCGGCAAGGCGTACGAGATGTCGGGCGATGCAGCCTCCGCCTACAACTGGTACACCACCACAGTGCAAACGTATCCCGCCGCACCCGAAGCGCCCGAAGCGCAACGCCGCGCCGCCGGTGCGCTCAGTGACCAGTCGGAGTGGGGCGCTAGCATTGGCGCGTACGACCAGATGCTGAGCAGCTATCCAACCGCCCAACCTCAGATCACTCTTGCCAGGATTGAGGGCGCGATACTCGCCTACCGTCTGGCAGAGAGTGATAAGGCCTTGCAGTTCCTGGGTCCCCTGCTGACAACCGCGCCAGTTTCACCAACTCTGGCTGCTGAGGCGGATTTCTGGGGGGGTAAGATAAACAAGGCACGTGGGGCCTCGGATTGGAAAGGAGCTTTGAGTAAGGTTTCTGCGCTCGATCCTGCTTCCTTCTTCGATTTCCGCGCCCGCTCCATATCTGCGGGCGAACCGGATGGTGGGCCGACCGTGCCTACCTTCAAGGCGAGTGGCGTTTCGGCTGCCGCTCTCGGAGTAGATTACAACAGCGAGGCCGCTGGGCGTGCCGAGATGTTGGCCTGGGCCTCTACTTTGACAGCTACACGAGGCATAACTGCTACCGGCGCAACTCCTGCTGCCAGGGCAACCGCCCAACCCTCTCCATCCTCCCCGCCGTCGGGCCTCAATCCTTATCTTTCGGGTGATCCTGAGATGCAGCGTGCTGTGGCCTTACTTAATCTGGGCTACAGCAGCGAGGCCTATATCTCCTTTCGCGCTCTCGCCGAGCGGCTGCGTAGCAGTGGTGATGCGGCTGATCTGGCGGGGCTGACGCTCTACCTGCGGTATCATGCCGACACACGCACCGCGATGCGAGTTGCTGAAAGCCTTTTAGCTATGTGGAGCGGCAACCCACTCAAGGTACCGAAGCTGTTGCTTACGACGCTCTACCCTACGCCTTACAGCGGGCTTGTGATGGCACAGTCGTCTACACGTGATATTGACCCCCTGCTTGTCTATGCTCTCATGCGTCAGGAGAGCGAGTTTGTTCCTGGTGCGCGTTCAAGCGCCGATGCGCTGGGGCTTACCCAGGTGGTGCCTTCTACGGGCCAGGGGATAGCTGACCAGCTAGGCGACGCTGCCTTCTCGCCCGATAAGTTGTACCTGCCGTATGTGAGCATACGCTACGGCATATATTATCTTGCTAGCAACCTGCCTCAGTTCGACCGGAAGCTCCTGCCCACACTCGCTGCCTATAACGCTGGGCCAGGCAACGCTGCCCGCTGGCTTTCAGGCTCGGCTCTCATAGACCCTGATCTGTACATTGAGCGTGTTGACCTCTTTGAGACGGGCGACTACTTGCAACGTGTTTACCGGAACTATGGCTTTTACAAGCAGGTGTATGCCCCTTAGCTGTTGGTGCGAACCTCACAACGTAACTGTTCAGATTCAGGGTAGAACAAAGCTCAAGAGGTAGCTGTGCGCCCTCACCTGCCCTTACGTACCCTCACCCTCAGCTACCCTCACCCCCAACCCCCTCTCCCATGAAGGGAGAGGGGGCTTTACTCCTGGTGAGTATCAAAGGCTTAGCCCCTGCACCCCTGCTCCGAATAGTTATTTCGTAACAAAGCCTTGACAAAGAGTGAACATAGTGCTACTATAAAGTTGAAGGGAGAAAGATATGCTTCTCATAACAGGTGGCACCGGCTTTGTTGGCGGTTATATTTTAGAGGCGCTGGAAGGCAAAATGCCTCACGACCAGATTAGAGTGCTCGCAAGGGAGGGCGCCGACCTGGGAAAGCTGCGCTCACAGGGCTATGACACCTCTGCGGGGAGCGTCACTAACTTTGCAGATGTGCAGCGTGCTATGCAAGGCGTTGATAAGGTGATACACCTCGTAGCCATAATCCGCGAAGTACCTCAGAAGGGCCAGACCTTCGACCGGGTGATCGGGCAGGGCACGGAAAACATAGCCAGGGCAGCCCAGGAAGCCGGGGTCAAGCGTCTCCTCTTTATGAGCGCGCTTGGAGCAACCAACGAATCGACCGGCTACTATGTGAACAAGATACGTGGTGAGAAGGCGGTCAAAGCTTCCGGCGTACCTTGCACTATTTTTCGCCCGTCAATTCAGATTGGCCCCGCCGGAGAGTTTACCAATCTACTGAAACAGCTTACTGCCTTACCTGTGGTTCCTGTGCTTGGTCCGGGGAACTACCCTATGCAGCCTATGTATGTGCGCGACACGGCGCGCTACTACATGCAGGCTCTGGATGACGAGCGCTATATCAACCAGACCTTTGAGGTAGGCGGCCCTCAGACTTTCGACTACAACGACATGGTGCGGCAGACACTCAGGGCCCGGAATAAGAAGGGTATTCTCTTTCACGCGCCGCTGGCTCTTGTAAGGCCCTTCATCCCAATCATAGAGAAGATAATGCCTAAATTAATCACAACAGGCCAGTTCACAATGCTGTTGGAAGGAAGCGCCACAAAGGACAAGCGACTACAGGAGATGGGCGGCTTCGAGATGACCCCTTTCCTCCAGGCAATCTCTATCGCCTTGAAGACTCCTCCGCCCCCCACCTATGCCAAAGCCAAAGTGAAAGCAGCCTCTACTCATTGATGCGTGTGCTGCCGATGCGGGCGCGCCATGAGTCATATCGAATTTAATATTCGCCTGTGACCCAAGCAGCAGGGTATTCTTAAGGACCCCACTTGTGGAGAGGAGCTTTTAGTCTCGAAAAGGAAGAGACAACTCTGCTCTTTTCATCTAATCTATTCCCCTTCCCTGTGGAATGGGGTCAGGGAGATGGGAGGTTGGTTACCGCAATATGTGAGAAGGATGAACCTCCTGCAAAAGAAAAAGCCCGTCTCGTGCGAAACGGGCTTTTAGCTCTATATATATCATGGCCGTGACGAATTGCCTGCGCTCCAAGCATCCGGGTGGGCTTATCAGGCGGTAAGGGAGCGGTCTATCTGCCTCTTGAGCTGCTCTTTCGGCGCGAAGCCTACCAGACGGTTTATCTCCTGACCATCCTTGAAGATAATCAAGGTGGGGATGCTCTGGATACCGAACTGCATCGAAGTCTGCTCGTTGTCGTCGGTGTTCATCTTGTAGAACTGCACCTTCTCGCCGTATTCTTTGCTCAACTCCTCAACGATAGGGCTGACCATGCGGCAAGGGCCGCACCACGGCGCCCAGAAGTCTACCACGACGGGGCTTGATGCTCCTAATACTGTAGTTGAAAAATCATTGTCCTCGACGGTTGTTACTGTATGTGTTTCTGCCATTTATGATATATCCTTTCGCTACTTTTATGTGTGGGCATCGTTGCTCACATCACACTTCTTCGGCGACTTGCTGCCACTTGCTGCCACTTGCTGAGTGTACGGCGCTGTTAATTATATCCCACGAGTCGAGTTATAGTCAAGAAGTGGAAAGACAGAATGCAGGAGCAGTATGGTATATTCCTTAATAGCGGTGATCGGCCAGGGCTATTATGAGTAATCGTGACCCTGCGGGCCACCACTGACAATGAAAATGGGGGGAAGTTTGGGGACACCTCCAAGCCCAGCAGGGGAGACCCTGGCACACCCTATTTTTAGAGGGGCGTAGGCGATCTACATTAGAGAGGGGTGGGGCTTTATGGCAAACGGCCCGGAACGAGTGCAGCAGGCGCTTGATGCCCTGGGGCTTAAGGCTATAGTGGTGAGGCTGCCGGAGAGCACGCGCACAGCGCCGGAAGCGGCGAAAGCGGTGGGGTGCGACGTGGGTGCTATAGCAAAGTCGCTCCTCTTTATGGCCGATGGCGAAGCTGTGCTTGTAATCTGTGGGGGTAACAGACGGGTGGATCCCGCCCGCGTTGCCAGGCTTGTCGGCGCTTCACAGGTGAAGATGGCCCCTGTGGAGGAGGTGCGGCGGATCACTGGCTACGCCATAGGTGGCGTGCCTCCCATAGGACATCCTACCCATATTCGCACACTCATTGATAGAGAGCTTCTCAACTGCGAGATAGTGTACGCAGCGGCTGGGGCGCACGACGCTCTATTCCCTGTTGATCCGAAGCGCCTCCGCGAGGCGAGCGGGGCTGAGGTTGCCGATGTTACCAGCCGGGCTGAGTGTTGAGTTTCAATGAATTAGCCCGATTAATAACTTACCACTCCGTTCTTACCTCAGGTTGCATCCCAGGTGGTAAATGCTAGAGCAAGGAGGCGGCAAATGAGTCGCGCAATGGTGGTCGTAGGCGCGTTGTTAGTGGTCGTCGGCATAGTTTGGATACTGCAAGGGATCAATATACTTCCCGGCAGCTTTATGACGGGCCAACTCTTCTGGGCGGGGGCCGGAGCGATATGCGTTGGATTGGGCGCGGCGCTACTTTTTGTGGGTGGCAGAGGTGTGCGTCAGGGATAGGGGTAAGCGCCCACAGTACAAGCAGGCGGATGCAGAGGCGATTCGCAGGCAACAGCCCACTCTGGGGCAGAGGTCTTTTACGGCCAACGCCTAGTTGACGCTCTCCAGCACAAAGCCGATTTCCGGGAGCCTTGTATTCCTGGTTTCAATCTCTCCACTCGTAATTTGTGCAAACCCAGCTTCCTTCATCAGTACGGGCTGATCCTGTACGCCGCTATTCCACAGGCCCGTATGAGCCAGCCTTGTAGTCCGGCCATGTTGCTCTATCGGACGCCTGGTGTCAACGACGAGCAAGCGCCCTCTTGGCTTGAGCACGCGAGCAATTTCGACCAAGCCCTGACGCTTGAGGTCGTCAAGTAACTGGTGCATCATAAAGGTGCTCAGCACAACATCGAACGACAGGTGGGGAAATGCGATTTGCTCAATCACGCCGACCTGGAAGTCAATTACCAGGCTACGCATAAATGTTCAGATTAGATGTGCAGGTGGCATAACTCCTGGCGGGGTTACAGGGGTGATTAAAGCCCCCTCTCCCCTTGTGGGAGAGGGCATGGGGTGAGGGCGGGTGAGGGCAGATGGCGCAACACCCGCACGGATACCCCAAGAAGATTGCTCCACCTCAACTCCTCTGAAAATGAGAAGGGTAGTAGTATAGAGGGGTGCTAAATCGCTCGTATTTTCGTTCGTAATGGTGACCCACAGGGTCATGGCCTACTCTGAACAGTTACCCACTTTCAATATCTTGACGGCGCTACAAGGTCGTGCTATCATGCGCCTGGGTGATACCAAATATCAAATAAGTTGGTGTAATTACCGGCAAGTGGAGATGGGAGTTAGAGAATGCGGCGGGGTAAGAGTAGAAGGCGATTAGGAAATATCTCGGTTTTAGCTCTGCTACTCACGCTGGCGCTCCCCGCCTGTAGCTCAGGAAGCACGCCGGTAGCCGGCTCACCCGGCCCCACAGACACAGGCCAACCCACCAGGCTGAACGTAGTTACGACCACTACTCAGATACGCTCTATGGCTCAAGCCGTCGCGGGTGATCTGGCGACGGTACGCTCATTCCTCACTCCTGGGGCTGACCCACACGTCTTTGAGCCAAAGCCCAGCGATGTGCAGGCTATCAGCCAAAGCGCTGTGGTCTTCAAAAATGGCGTTGGGCTGGATAACTGGGTAGACAAGATCATAACTAATGCAGGCGGCGATAGGCCACTCGTCGTTGTTAGCCAAGGCATATCTGTGCGGAATGGTAGCAAAGACGAGCCTGCCGGTGACCCTCACGTCTGGTTCAGCGCAGCCAACGCCATGACGATGACGCGCAACATACGCGATGCGCTCATCCAGGTGGACGGTGCACATACTGCTACCTACAAAGCCAACGCCGATGCCTATATATCAAAGCTGGCCGACCTTGATAAGTACATTATGGCGCAAATTGCCACCATCCCAGTCGCCAACCGCAAGATGGTGACCAACCATGACGCCTTTGGCTACTACATAGACCGCTATGGACTGACATTTGTAGGTTCGATAATCCCTTCTATGTCCAGTGAAGCGCAGCCTTCCTCGCAAGATGTAGCTCAGCTGACGCAAAAAATAAAGGCTGAGAATGTCAAGGCGATATTCCTCGAAAGCTCTATCAACCCTAAATTAGCGCAGCAAGTAGGCGCTGACGCAGGGGTGAAGGTAGTAGACACCCTATACGGTGACACCCTGGGCGAGCCAGGCACACCGGGTGCGACCTACGAAGGAATGATGCGCTACAATACCGACACGATAGTCTCAGCGCTAAAATAGGTCGTTGTGGTTTGGGTTGGCCTCGGATTACCCCTGAAAACATTGAAGTTGGCGCAAAGATGCGCTAATATAGACGCTACAGTACGCTGTACATGCCTGCGTGCAAAGACTATCCCATTCGGTAGTACAACGGTCGTGTTTGCTTCACTCAGGGGCTGAATGTCAGGCCAGCCTGCCGGGTTGCGGCTGCGCAGGCATTATGAACGTCGGGCATAGGATAGGGGAGGGTTATGCCAGGCAAGAACGAGCCACACGACGAGCAAAGCAGCGAAGATCAGGAGTCGCTCAGGCAATCCTCTTTGCACATAGGGGCTGATGAGCCCCCCATCAGTCAAGGTGCAGATCAACAGGCGAACGCAGGGTCCGTCCCCAAGCACAAGCGGCGGATAATGGCCGCAGCAGGCGAGATAGATGACGCCTCTGCATCTCTACCTGAAAGCGATCACACGAACGAAGGAGCCGAAGCTGCGTCTCGCCACAGCCAGAGTGCGGGCCAACAGCCGTTCAAAACGAACATATTCCGCCAGGAAGTTATCAAGGGCAGCCACCCTGGCGATCGCTACGTTAGATACGGGCGCAACATAGGCCCTTTCAAGAGAAAGTCGGGGGGCGTTCTGGCCGCTTCTCTCGCGACTGAGCAGCCGAGAAGCCGATTCGGGCGCGCCTTTAACCGCGTCAAGCAGGTGATGATTGGGCGGCCTCTCAGCACCGAGCAGTCTATCCACGAGCGCCTGACCAACGTCAAAGCGCTGGCTGTGCTGTCGTCAGATGCTCTCTCCTCTGTCGCATACGCAACCGAAGAGATACTGCGCATCTTGATTGTTGCGGGAGTCGGCGCTTTCTCCCTTGCGCTGCCCCTTGGGGCGGGCATTATCGCTCTGTTGGCGATAGTAGTTACCTCGTACCGCCAGACAATTGCCGCTTATCCACGCGGCGGCGGCTCATATATAGTCGCTAAAGATAACCTTGGCACTTTGCCGGGGCTTGCTGCCGCCGCGTCAATTCTTATCGGTTACACCCTGACGGTGGCAGTGAGCATCTCAGCTGGCGTGGCCGCGCTTTACTCCCTCTTCCCAGCTATCGAGCCATATAAAGTGGAGCTGTGCGTCGTGCTGGTCGTGTTGATTACGATAGCGAATCTCAGGGGGTTGCGTGAGGCGGGCAATATATTCGCGGTGCCCACGTACCTCTTTATCGCGGGGATGCTGGTACTGGTGGTCTTTGGTCTTATGAGAGTCTTCCTCGGCGTGGGCGGCCCAATTCAGTATGTGCCCCCAACCGGCACCCTGGCGCTTGGCACCGAGGGAGTGACCATTCTTCTGCTACTGAGGGCCTTTACTCAGGGTTCCGCCGCACTTACTGGAGTGGAGGCTATAGCGGATGGCGTGCCCGCCTTCAAAGCGCCGGAGGCCAGGAACGCTCGTACAACGCTGCTCTGGATGGGCGGGCTTTCGATAGTGATGTTCGGTGGGATTACTTATCTAGCTACTCACCTTCAGATCAAGCCAAGTGATGCGGAGACTGTGGTGTCGCAGATAGCCCGCTCGGTTTTCCCGCCTATCTTTGGCTTGAACCCGCTGTGGTACTTTATCCAGGTTGTCACGGCGCTTATCCTTGTGCTTGCCGCTAACACTGCTTTCTCCGACTTTCCACGCCTCTCTTATTTCCTGGCGCGAGATAAATTCATGCCTCACCAGTATGCATTCCGGGGAGATCGCCTCGCTTACTCCTTTGGTATTGTCACTCTTGCGGTGCTGGCTTCAGTGCTGATTATCGGCTTCAACGGCGATACCACCGCACTTATACCCCTCTATGCGATTGGGGTTTTTAGCGCATTCACCTTTTCGCAGGGCGGCATGGTAGCACGCTGGTGGCGCACAAGGACATCCGGCTGGCAGCGAAACCTGGCTGTAAACCTGCTGGGTGCGCTCACTACCTTTGGAGTCTTCGTCATATCTTCGGTAACAAAGTTTCAGTATGGCACCTGGATTGTGCTCTTGCTCATCCCGCTCATTATGGCTATGTTTCTGGCTATTAACCGGCATTACCGCCGGGTAGAGAGTGAAGTTGCCACTCTGACGCCGCTCCACGTCGCGAGCTACAAGCACAAATTCATAGTGCCTATCGCAGACCTGAGCGCGATGGCTCGAAGGGCGCTGGCATATGCAGGGTCTCTGCACGCTGACGTCATCGCGGTGCATGTGGCGGGCGATGACGACCCGAACGAAGTTGACCGCTTCGTCGAGGAATGGCGAAAAAGCGCATTTTATGGAGAGATGCAGTTGGTGATACTGGAATCGACCACCTACGACCTTGTGAATCCGCTTCTCAGATACATCGATAGGCTCGACCGGGAAGCCGATGATGACACGATGACTATCGTGCTGCCGGAGTTTATCCCTCGTAACCTGGGGGAATATTTGCTCCACAACCAGACGGCGTTGCGCCTCAAGCTGGCATTGCTCCGCCGCTCAAACACGGTCGTGGCAAATGTACCCTACACATTGGGTGGGAGCCGGGGGCGGAGCCGTGCCGCCGACAGGTTGGCTGTTGCTCAGAGGCTGTGGGTGCCTGTGGCTGCGTTGCTGGCGCTGCTGTTGTTGATTTATAACTTGTTCTTAAGTTGAGCGCTCTTCATTACTCAGCCAACCCGCGGTCCCACGACCGATGATGGGACCACAGAGGCGCAAAGTGGGCAAAGCTTCTGTAGGATTGACGGCGCAGAAGGTATAAAGGCAGTAGTCGGCCGTTCGCCGCGCCTGGAGAGGCTTTATCCAGGGCAGGAAGCCAGGAATAGAGGCACTGAGAAGGAACCGTGCGCTGACAACTAAACCTGAAATTACAAAGCCTCTCCTGCGGGGGTGGTTCCATGCTGTAGCATCTGTGGCCGCCGTCATGCTAACGGTGGCGCTCTGCTGGATGAGCTATGGCGATTGGCCGAAGTTGCTCTCCATGTTGGTCTTCGGCCTCAGCATGATCGAGCTATACACTGTGAGCGCTATCTATCATATGGGTTCATGGAGAGAGAAGCCCCGTCGTGTGTTGCGTGTGCTGGATCACTCGAACATTTATGTGGTGATAGCGGGAACCTACACTCCAATCTGTGTGAATGTGTTGACAGGGCCTATGCGTACCCTGTTGCTTACCGCTATATGGGCGCTGGCGCTTGGGGGTATTGGC
This sequence comes from Chloroflexota bacterium, assembly GCA_015478675.1. Next base: position 15,079 of record JADMIH010000062.1, read on the forward strand.
CTTTCCATTTCATCGTACGGGGTTGCTAAGCTCCGGGTGCGGATACCGCGCTGGGCAAGCACAGTTCTTTACATTGGCATGGGCTGGGTCTCCATCCTTGCGTTTCCTGCGCTTGTCTCAGCGCTGCCGTGGGTCGCGGTGGCTCTGCTACTCTTCGGAGGTCTCCTCAACACTGTAGGAGCGATTGTCTACGCCAAGCGGTGGCCCAACCCTTTTCCAAGCGTGCTGGGCTTTCACGAGATCTTCCATCTTTTTGTGGTCGCAGGCGGGGCTGTTTTTGCGGTTGTTACCTGGGTTTGGGTGCTGCCTTTTACTAGGGCGTAGCTGCTCTTTCCTTTGTGGGGCTGTCGAGTGTAGATTCCTGTAGGTGATCTATTTATTTCCCACCAACGTCGGGTCAGGCTTCGGCGGGCGCTGCTATGCCGGAGGTGAGCAAAATGCTGTTGTGCCAGGGGTCTTCGATAACAATGCCACCCTCCTCCTCACGGTAGGGTACTCCCGCCGCGTTGAGCCGCGCCAGTACGGGCGCGAGCGCATCCACATCAGGCAGATGGACAGTAAAGTAGCGCAAACCTGCACTACCCTCCGGTGCAGGACGTCCGCCGCGACTCTGCCATGTGTTCAGGCCCAGGTGATGGTGGTAGCCGCCTGCGCTCACAAATAGGGCGCCCATCCTCTCCCAGTCGAAGATAACATCGAAGCCAAGCACACCATGATAGAAGTCACGTGCCTGGGGGATGTCTGCGACTTGCAGGTGCATGTGCCCCAGGCGGGTACCGGCAGGCAATCCATTCCAGGGTCGCAGGTCGGCCTGAGCCTCGGCGAGTAGAGCATGGAGGTCTAACGGATCTGTGGCCATCTGTAGCTGCCCATTGCGCTGCGGCCATTCATCTCGTGGGCGATCCCGGTATATCTCTATGCCATTGCTATCGGGGTCAGAGAGATAAAGCGCCTCGCTGACCAGGTGGTCCGAAGCGCCGCTAAGTGGGTAGCCACTTTCAACCAGGTGTAGCAGCGCCCGTGCCAGGTCGGCACGTGTGGGCAGCAGTATCGCAAAATGGTAAAGGCCGGTGGCGTTTGGCGGCGCGGGCTGCGCCCCTTGTTGCTCGTGCAGTACGAGTAGCGGCGTGGTGGCCGCGCCGAGAATAGCATACCCTGTAGCTTCTTGCAGCAGCGAGAAACCGAGCACCTGCTGATAAAAGGCCAGGGAGCGTGCCAGGTCGGACACAGTAAGCGCCAATCTGCCAATGGCGGTGTTGGGGTGTAGCGGCGTATCGGCACGCACGGTGTTCGGTACATTTACATTTGTTGTGTCCATAATTATTTTCCTTGTCTTTAGATTGTGTTCAGAGCAAGCGACCTTGCCCGGCTTATATTTATCATCACACCCAACAATCGGCGAAGGACGACCAACGTCCACATAACCTCTGCTCCTGTATCTCATACGGTATAAATCCTATAAAATCTCCATCTTCTCTGTGGCTCGTCCGTTGTCTGCCGTTCACTATGGAGGTGAGTTATCATCTCATGTTACGCATCCTGTGTCAAGTTCAAAAGAACTACGACCGGTACTATGCCAGCATCTTAGATTCTCCACTGCCATCAGAATTAGAAGTGTGTACCGGATTTTGGTGCGAAACTCCGTCAGTGGCCTCCAGCTTGAGACGAGTAATGCAATAGAGGAGAGACCGATGACACAGGGCGTACACACCCTGTGCGCCCTGTGTCACAGAGGAAGGTGACAGAGAATAGACAAGGGCAGGTGGCGTTGCGTGGCACTTCTAAGGTGCATAGTAGCTGCGGTAGCGGAAATCACCGAGGAGGGAAAGAAGGACGTCGTAGGGGGATTGGTTCTCCGGGTGCAACTCGAAGACAGCACGCTCGAAGTACTGCACCAGGTACGGCTTACCATTGAGGCTGCTCGTTTCTACGAATTCGTTGGAAATGGGGTAGCCCTGCTGTTGAAGCCCGCCATGGGCTTGCCAGTAGTCGAGAAACTTACCGCCGAGGCGAGCACCTGTCTCCGGGAAGAGCACGGAGCCAGGGCTTGTATTAGCGTTCTGTTGGGGTGCGCCGCCCGGGTACTTTTTTCGGTACTCGAAGCTGCCTAGCTGAGAGAGGAGCACATTATAGGGAGGTTGGTTCTCAGGGTGGTACTCGAAGACAGCACGCTCGAAGTACTGCACTGTGTATGTTTTACCGTCGAGGTCGCTCTTTTCCTGCATCAGCTCAGAAATAGGGTAGCCTTGCTGTTGAAGACCGTTATGCGCATTCCAATAATCAAGGAAAATGCCTGAAACTGTTTTGCCCGTCTCAGGGAAGGTCAAGCTGTTGTCGCCTGGCAACGAGAGAGATGTAGGTGGCGTGGGGGAGGGCTGGGGCGTTGGGGGCAGGCTGCTCCCTACGGGGAGGCTCCAGGCGTTGAGGTACGCGCCGGAGAGCCAGTAAACAAAGCCGTTCGCCACCGCAACTCCGCTATTGCTCGCCCCCTGATTTGCAGGGGTAATTACTCGCAGAAGACGACCGTTAGTCTCATCGAGAATACGAAGAACGCCATTGTCATTCAGGAATATCAGGCCATTAGCTACAGCCATGTTGCCGCGACCGTTCGCCTCGACATCAGGCCATCTGTTGCTGCCGTTGGCAGGATTGATGGCAAACAAGCGGGCAGACGCTCCTACAATAAAGAGGGTACCCCCGGAGCCAAGATTAGGGTCGTACGCGGGCATCATACCTATTTGCACCCCGGTCGGGCGCGACCAAAGCGCACCCTTGCCTATACTCTCCAGAGCGTACGCATAAAAGGTGCCATTCTTATGTACAGCACCCACGAGTGAGCGGCCGGTGCTGTCATGAAAGAGAATAGGTGTAGTGCCGAAGTCGAAGTCGCCACTTGTCTGCCCTTCCTGGTGCGCGCTCTTGACGCCGAGGGTCAGCGGGTCAAGTAAGACGATGGCCTGGTTGTAAGGCCCCACGTAACCCTGGAAATCCTCTCCTGTGGCTACCACCAAAGTTGAGCCGTCGGGCGACAGAGCAGGAGAGTTCCAGATGCCTGCGCCTGCATAGCCCTCAGGTACGAAATACTGCTTGGCGACTACAGCGCCGGTAGTCAGATCGAGCGCGCGAAGCTCTCCTCGGATAGAGGGGTTGTCGCAGCGCGACGCCATGCCCACATAAGCGCGCCCGTTGGCGAGCAGAGGAGAGGACCAGGAGTAGCCGCTTGGCCCAACGTTCATGGGGTTGCGCCAGAGGAGCGTGCCGCTGTTGGTGTTCAATGCATAGTACGCATCATCACCGCCACCCACCACCAGCGTCGTGCCGGAGATGGCTGCGGTAGAGCCGATGCCTACGCTGGTGCATGTGGACTGATAACCCAGGTTGGCAGACCACGCAGGAGCACCCGTTACCGCGTTGAAAGCATAATAATTGTTCCCTGAGGGGTTGCTGCTGCCAACGTAGACCTTACCGTTGGCAACGCTGGGGGCGCTGGAAGTAGCCTCCCCAGCATAACCGAGGTCTGGCGATTGCCAGCGTGATACCAGTCGGCCAACATTGTCAACGTTAATTACAGACTCGCTGGCGTTGTAGTTCGTGCGGGCGGTATCATGCCCGTACATAGGCCAATCGCCTGGGGAGGCTGCCCCGGATAGCCCAGGTTGAGGATCGCTGGCGGAAGGCGGTGCCGCCGCAGCGCTGCCCAGGAGAGATGGTACAGACAATAACCCCAGCATGATAAGCAGGCAAGCTGCTGGTAAAAGTAGTTTCTTTGGGTGCATGCTCAGGGGAAGAAGACGAGGTACAGGCGCTGGTATAAGCGTTACCCGGCTCCCGACCGGAGTTTCCAGGCGCTCATTTGCGTCTCTTCGTCGCCGCTCCATTTTACACTATCTATCCCTACATGTCACCCTCTCAGGGCCTGGTAACTGTTCAGCTTCAGGGTGGAGCAATCTTCCTGGGGTATCTGTACGCCCTCACCCCATGCCC
>JADMIH010000063.1 GCA_015478675.1 Chloroflexota bacterium
TATCTCCCATGAAGGGAGAGGGGGCTTTAATCACCCTTGTAACCCCGTCAGGGGCAGGCCCCTGTGCACTCAGCAGGAGTAAAGCCCCCTCTCCCTTCATGGGAGAAGGGGTTGGGGATGAGGGTGCGTAAGGGTAGGTGAGGGTACGCCTCCCTCCACAGCTTCTCCTTGCAGATTGCCATACCCCAACTCTGAACTCTTACCCCTTCTTCCTGGCATTGAATTGCAGAGCGCTAAACTATATACTGCTCATGATAGCTTCTAAAACGCTACGGGCGCGACAGCGAGCTATGCCTTTTCGCTTCCGCCCCCAGGGGCGGCAAGGTGACATGCTCAGCTTTATTGTGGTGTAAAGTCGCCGGTTAGTAATTCCACCGGCTACTGGCACAAAGATTGCGGACCTCTAACCCAACACTCTTGCGCAGGAGCAGTGATGAGTAACAAACAAATCTCACTTGGGCTGGTCTTCCACAACCACCAACCTGTGGGGCAGGCTGACCAGGTTTTCGAGGAGATATACGAGCGGGCATACAAGCTTATGGTGGCCGCCTTGGAGCGGCACCCAGGCGTGCGCGTGGGCCTCCACTACACAGGCTCGCTCCTTGACTGGCTCACAGAGCGCAAGCCGCAGTTCATAGAGAGAATACGCACTATGGCAGAGCGCGGCCAGGTAGAGATCCTCTCCGGCGGCTACTACGAGCCTATCCTCCCTTCTATACCTGACAACGATAAGCATTCGCAGATATTGAAGCTGACAGATGCTGTGCAGAGCAACTTCGGATACAATCCTACCGGCATGTGGCTTGCCGAGCGCGTCTGGGAGCCGACGCTGCCCAGCCACCTGGCAGCCGCTAATATAGAGTGGACTATCCTGGATGATATACACTTCAAGATGGTCGGCCTCACTGATGATGACCTCACAGGCTACTTTGTAACCGAAGATGACGGCAGCCCCGTCAACGTCTTCGGCACCTCCAAACAGCTGCGCTACACTATTCCCTGGCGGCCCGTCGAAGAGACGTTGCAGTACATGTACAATGAAGCCGTAGCCGCGCCAGGCAAAATCCTCGTCATGGGCGACGATGGCGAGAAGTTCGGCGCATGGCCCGACACCTACGAGCACTGCTGGGGCTCGGATGGCAAGAGCGGCTGGGTAGATAACTTCTTCAGCGCCCTCGAAGCCAATAGCCAGTGGCTCCATACAATGAAACTCGGCGAGCATGTACATAACTTCCCGGCGGTAGGGCGCGTTTACCTGCCTACCGCCTCCTATAACGAGATGATGGAGTGGGCGCTCCCCGCCACGCAATCGCATGAGTTCACCGAGATGTACCACAAGCTGGAAGCGACAGGCGACGCCACCTTGCGCTTCATGAAGGGCGGCTTCTGGCGCAACTTTATGGTGAAGTACCCTGAGATAAATACGCAACATAAGAAGATGCTCCGCGTCCACGACAAGATAACAGCCGCGAGGAGTGCACCCGCCGAAGGTGGGCTGCAAGGCGAGTACGGCGACCTGGGGCAAGAAGACCTGTGGCGCGGGCAGAGCAACGACACCTACTGGCACGGCCTCTTCGGTGGGGTTTACATGACCGATGTGCGAGTGCGCGTGCAAGCATTTCTGATCCGTGCCCAGCAAGCCGCCGAGCGCGCGCTTTACGGCGACCGCAACTGGCTAGCCCCTGAGATAACCGATTTCGACCGCGACTCGCTGCAGGAACTGCTGATCGAAGGCAACGCCCTCAACCTCTACGTCGATCTGGCCGATGGCGGCTCGATCTTTGAGTGGGATTTGCGTCCACACAACTACAATCTCGCCTCTGTCGTCAGCCGCAGGCCCGAAGGCTACCACCTGACGCTCAAGGAGTTCGAGGAGAAACGGCGGCGTCAGAAGCGGGAGGCAGCAACAGGCACAAGCTCTCACTCTGCCTCTCACAACGAAGAAAGCGAGTCGCTCAATCCGCACAGCACAGTGCGTGTAAAAGAAGAAGGGCTTGACCGCTTCCTCAACTACGACCCTTACCGCCGCAACTGCATGATAGACCACTTTCTCGGCCCCGGCACTACGCTGGACTCTTTTGCCAAAGGGCTTTACAACGAGGAAGGCGACTTCATCTACGGCGCATACCAGGCCGAGATGGAGGAAGGCGGCGAGAATACCCTGCACGTTGTGTTGGCGCGCGATGGGCACATCACTACAGAAGGAGGGCGCAAAGCTGTGCGCGTAAGCAAGCGTCTCACCCTCAAGCCCGGGTCGCCCAACTTCCGCGTGCTCTACACCCTCGAAAACAGAGACGACACCGAGCTTTCGGCGGTCTTTGGCTCTGAATGGAATGTCAACCTTCTGGGGGGAGGGCACAACCCGTCGGCTTACTATCGTGTCGAAGGGCACGAGCTGGAAGATGCCGCCCTCGACTCGACGGGGGAGGTGCGCAACGTTAGCGCGCTGGCGGTAGGTAATTCGTGGCTCAATATCGAAATGGGCCTCAAGACCAACCGTGAGGCCACTTTCTGGCGCTTTCCACTAGAGACAGTTTCAGGCTCCGAAGCGGGCTTCGAGCGCACCTACCAGGGCAGTTGCATACTCCTTCAGTGGCTTCTTACCCTTCCTCCCGGCGAGTGCGTGGATATAGAGCTGGAGTGGTCTTCGCATACGCATGAATAGCTTTGGGCTGTCGATGCCGGGGAACTCGCCTTCAGCAACCAGCCTCGAAACCCCGGACCCAAAAGCTAGCTTACGAGTAGCCTTTGATGCCCGCATGCTTCACTACAGGCGTGCGGGCATCGGGCAGTATGCCATCAGCCTCTTGCGTGCCTTCGCCGCATCGCCTGAGATTGGACCGGAGGCGCGATTTCAGGTGCTGCAAATGCGCAGCGACGCCGAGCCTGTGGTGCGCAATTCGCGCTTCAGCCGCGTGCCAATGTGGACGCCGCCCCACAACCGCTTTGAGCAACCTGCTCTCGGAGTAGAACTCCTCAAGCTACGGCCACAGCCGCAGTTGATCCACTCGCCAGACTTTGTGCCCCCCCGCTACAGGCGCTGTCCCGCTGTGGTCAACGTGCAGGACCTGGCCTTCCTCAAGTTCCCTGAGCTTACTCTGCTTACGGGCGAGAGCAAGCGATATTATGGACAGGTGACACGCGCCGCTCACGAGGCTGAGGCGCTAATCGCCCTCTCACGTTCTGCCCGCGACGATATGGTGCAGATACTTGGCGTTGACCCGGCGAAAGTGGACGTTATCACTGCGGCGGCGGGCGCTGACTTTAAGCCCCCTTCCGACTTGCTCTTGGCGCAACAAGCAGCGGCAAAGACGTTCAACCTGCCGGGGCCTGACCAGGGGGGTTATATTCTCTTCGTTGGCACGATAGAGCCGCGCAAGAACCTCGCAACACTCCTTGAGGCTTACAGGTTGCTGGTAGACAGCAGGCGCGTGCGGCCTGTGCCTGTGCTAGCGGTCGCGGGAAGTGAAGGCTGGCTGCATGAAAAAGTGCTGTCTCGCATAGGTGCGCTCAGGCTGCAAGATCATGTGCGGCTGCTGGGGAGAGCGCCCGATGAGAAGCTGGCGGCTCTCTATCAAGGGGCAAGACTCCTGGCTTTTCCCTCTTTGTACGAAGGCTTTGGCATGCCCGCCCTCGAAGCGCTGGCCTGCGGCACGCCCGTTATCTCTTCTAATGCAGGCTCGTTGCCCGAGGTGGTAGGAGATGCAGGCATATTGCTGAATCCTCACGACGTAGAAGGTTGGGCCACCAACATGGAGCGCCTCTTACTGGAGACCGTGGAAGAACAAAAACTGAGGAGCGCAGGCCCACCGCAAGCAGCCCACTTCTCCTGGCACAAGGCTGCCGCGCAGACATGGGAGCTGTACAGAAGGGTGTTGGGGTTAGGGCGTGGTTATTAGTACGAAGCGCTATGTGAATAGCACCTGCAGATGACCCCGGATTTATACCCCCGCCGGGCGTCGTCTCCTGCGGCGAGCGCGCCACCGGTACACTATGTAGAGCACTATGGCGAGGAAAAGTATCATTATCAGGGCGGCTACAAGGGGCGCGGCTAGAGCCAGCACTGCCGTTGTCCCTGAGAGAATATCCTCAAGGAGGCTGATGATGGGGTTGCCGAGGCCGCCTGTGGTAGCTGTTATCACCGGGCGGCTGGTGGCCTTCACCACATGTACGCCCCCCGCCGACAGCAGGCCAAGTATAAAGCTGGGCACGGGATCGAGGCCACCCACAGCGCCGCTATGCGCGGCAAAGAGAACACCCCCCGCCACCGGACGAATGAAGGTGTGAATAATATCGTTGACAGTATCAATCGCTGGTATCTTGTCGGCGAATATCTCTATCAGCAGAAGGACGGCGAGGACGATAAGCACCCACGTCTGCGTGAGCAGGTCATAGGGCTTCTGCAAAGTAAGATTGAACAGGTGAAACCGCCCCGCCAGCCCTGTGATTAGCAGGGGCAGCCAGGCATTAAGCCCGGCGGGTGCGGCTAATCCGAAGCCAGACAATATACTTGTCAAAATATCCATAGGAGACTCCCAATGTTCGACGCGTCTCTACTGTGTATTACGTGAGAATAATGAGAGATGTTACATGCCCAGGCTTTTACGTAATATGCAATATGCGCTACGCACCGGCTCCCTGGCGGCTACGTAAACAAGCGCGCCCAACCACCCGGCCAGCGTGCAGCCTGCGTATGTTATACCTGCTGTGATAGCCCCGGCCACGATCGCGGCAGGGAGTGCGGCATCATGCACCGCGGACGCAATCTCAGGGCCAACTTGCCGGGCGTAATGCGCCCAATCGGTATTGAGCACTCCCAGCGCCAGCAGTGACAGTAAGAGTAGAGCCGCGAAATGTGCTGTTATCGCCCCCGCCAACGCGCCCTCTCTCGCTGCCAACTCGCTATCGTTGTCTCGCCACAGCGAAAGGTGCCCGGCCAGCACTCCGGGCAGAAGGAGCGCTAACAGCCAGGATAAGCCCAACTCATCTCCGGTCCACTGAAGTATACGTGAGTAAACTACGTAAAGTGCCGCAACCAGCGCCATACCGCACAGCCCAGCGACAGTATGTGGCCTCATGCTTATAGCCCTGCTCAATAACTCACCTTACATGACCACCGACCACAGCTCCCCGGTCAGTCCTCCTCCAACTGCTCAGGGCCGAGCAGCCTCTCGGTCAGATAACCCGCCAGCCAGGTGGCAAGGGTAGTCAACACCAGCGCCAGGATACCCTTTACAATTCTCCGCGTTGTATCTTGATCCATATTTGTGATACCTCTCTTTGTTTAGTGAGTGTGCATGTTACGTGAGCCACTATAGGTGCTCTACTTTTGTCTCCGCCGCAGTATGTATTACCTTCTATTTCTCACTCACCGGCAACCAGGGGCTCTTCTTGCGTTGGGGCTTCGCCTCGCCTTCCTTTTTGGGGCGGAGCCTGCGGACACGGGCAGTCTCAGAGCTGAACTCCGCGCCGACCAATATTATAACCGATGAGAGATATATCCAGGTGAGTAGCGCGAAGGTTGTGGCAAAAGGGCCATACCGAGCAAAGTTCGCGAAGGGAGAACCTACATAGTAGGCGAATATCTCTTTTACAATAGCCCACAGAATAGCTGCGACAAGAGAGGCGACCCAGATATCGCGCAGCTTCACATCGGCGCGAGGTAAGAAGCGGTACATCAACAAGAATACCACGAAGACAATGGCGATGGAAGCTAAGAAGTTGACTACTTGCCAGAAGATCTGATCACCCGGCACCCGGCCAATGATGGCAGTCGTGAAAGCGCGGCTGCTGGTGAGTGCGGCGGTGACGATAAGAGAGGCAAGGAGGACGAGGACCATCGCAAGCATCATCGCAAGGCCGGTGAGCCTGTTGCTCAAGAAGTTCGGGACTTTCTCACTTTGCCAGGCACGGTTGATTGAGTTGTCGAGGGCGCTAAAGGCACCGGAGGCGGAGAAAACAAGCGCGAGGAGGCCTGCAAGTGCAACCCAGCCTGCATTTTGCTGATTCTTGAAGGCAGTATTAAGAGCATCTTCTAAGGGTTGCACTGAACCGGGCAACACCCTTGCTACGGTCTCAAAGATGAAGCGCGTGGCATCCTGGGGATTCAGAAAAATGCCTCCGAGGGTAACAGCCAGGATCAATAAGGGGAAGATGCTGAAAAAGACAAAGTAGGTAAGTGAAGCAGCCATAGAGCCGACGTCATCTTTGCCGAACTCATGTACAGTTGCCTTTACTACGGTGCCGTACTCCCTAAGGTTCATTGAGAGCTTGCAGGTTCCGCTCTATTACTTCCATCGGATTGACGCCCAGAGATGTTAGCTCATCTGCCATATCAAGAATTATACGCACGCCTTCAAGGTTTACACCTGCCTTGGTAAGACGGCGTATGAACTGAAACCGCTGGATGTCGTTTTGCGAATAGCGGCGGCGGTTGCCCTGGGTGCGCGCAGGGAGCACCAGCTTTTTTTCCTCGTAGATGCGCAGAGTGCGCGGGTGCAGGCCGAGCAGGTCGGCGGCCACGCTCAGGGTGAAAATAGGCCTGTCAGTGGTGATCTGCGAGAGATTAGAGATACGTGAGCCTTTGCTCGCAGTAGAAGCTTTTGCGCCTCCTTTTGAGCCGCCCTTTCGACTTCTGTTCTCCTCCTGTGCGTCCGGCGGCCCCATCTCACCATTGGATGCGGACCCATCAATCTGCGCCAATTCGCCTGTATCCCGATCAGGATCACCGGAGTGGAAATCATCCCCCATCACAACCACCTCACAATCTTCAACAACACCCTATCTGGCCCACTATATCATATGCCATCAATAGAGGCAAGAATAAGGCCATAATCGCTGCCATGAAATGAGGAGTTTGGGGCAACAGGACAGCAACTAATCCCTGCTCCCAGGCCTCACTACCCTGGTGCATTAACTTGCGGGCGCATCCTGGGCGTGCTAGACTTTACGCAACCATTTTACGTCAACTGCGTCATATGTGTGCCTGGCGTAACACTTTACCGCCCATAACTGAGGCATGGAGGATTTGTATGCATCTGCAGAAAATAAGGATCGGGCGTTCTTTAGGATTATGGGTGCTGCTCACTGTCGGGGCTACGGTGGCTGGCTGCCAGTCATCGGCAGCAGTTACACAGTCTGGTAGCGTCACTGCTTTGCCCAACCCGCCTGCCGTTGTGCAGGCTACCCTGACGGCGGGGTCCAACATGGTGGGGAAGCAAGGCGTTGCCACAGCAACCGGCAACGCAGTTAGCGGTAAGGCGTCGCCCACCTCCGTTACGGGGGGCACTGTAGGGTCCGGCGGCCTTCCCGACATCTCGAGCTGGACCAAAGTTCAACAAAGCTCAGGAGGCGTTACGTACAGCTATTCATACCCGCCCGGCTGGAAGGAGAGCCTCTCGTATTGTGTGACCGGGGCCAACACAGGCAGCGCAGGAGGCGACTTACCGGCGGGGTGTGTGTCTACTGACTTGCTGGTGGGGGCAAAGGCCCAGAGCATGGGGCAAATAGCCGGTGATGCGCTGACGATAAGTGGACTGCATGCCATCAAGCAAGTGGAGGCCAGTCCGCGCAGTGGTCTGGCCTCCGCCATATATACCTTGCTCGTATATAGCGATGCAGGTGCTCCCCTATTTGGCTTCTCCTCCTCGATTGGCCGGGGCACAGACGCGGCCACCCAGCAGGCAATAACAGCCACGCTCGACCAGATAGCGAGCACCATAGCGATAACGAGCCAGCCATGAGGGTAATGAGAGTGAGCAGCAGAAAGCGCAACCTGGCAAAGGTCTGCTTTTTCGCTCTTTGTCTGGCTGTGGCGGGGCTGGGTACGGCTGGCATGGTATTGGGAACGTTGGCCGCAGCGCCCATGTCGGGCGGCTTTGGCATGCCGACAGGCGGCTACCTGAGCACGTACTTCCTGCAGCCTATAGACTACGAAGAGGGCGGGGCCTACTACGACCAGAGTAACAACTTCCAGTATGCCAGCTATGCATTCCATCATGGCATTGACGTATCGGCGGGGTGTGTAGCGGGCAGTTATCCTGTTTATGCCGCCGCTTCAGGCACAATTGCGCTGGCGCAGTATATTAACGACGGCTATGGCTCGCAGGTCGCCATTGATCACGGCTATAATCTCGGTAACAACGGCATGTACACTTATACCTTCTACAGTCACATGGGGAGCCGCTCGACGGGGGCGCAGTATATACTGGTATCGCCAGGGCAGCGTGTTGAGGCCGGGCAGATAATAGGCTACCAGGGCAACGACGGCGCGGTTTACGGCTCGTGCAACCCCGACCCGGGCACGCACCTCGACTGGGAGGTAAGGGTGAATAGCAACCCTCTCTCATACGACACCTCGATGCGCTACAACAGCACCGCCGCCAGCCCCGACTTCTATACCAATCAGCAGCTTACATATACAGACCCATCTCCGGCGAGCCATGTTGTGCCAGGTCCATTCTCACCCGACCCAGGGCCACAACCAACCTGGACGCCCGGCCCCTGCGGCATGCGCTTCGTTGATATACCTGATAACTATTGGGCATACCCTTATATATCCTACCTCTATTGTCGTGGTATTGTGAGCGGCTATGACGACGGCACCTTCCGCCCGGCCGACCTCAACACTCGCGGGCAATTCGCCAAAATGATAGTGCTCGGCTTCGGCTGGCAGCTTTATAACCCTTACTTCCAATCCTTCACCGATGTGCCGCCCGGCAGCACCTTCTACCAGTACATAGAAACCGCGCATCTCAGGAATATTATCAGCGGCTATGAGGACGGCACCTTCCGTCCCGGCAACTCGGTAACGAGGGCGCAGGCGTCCAAGATGCTCGTGCTGTCGCTGGGGCAGTCGCCCAGCTACCCACCACAGCCGACCTTCTGGGACGTGCCACCAGGCTACTGGGGCTACGGCTATATAGAGGAGGCATCCAACCTGGGCGTTATCAGCGGCTATAACGACGGCTCGTTCCGCCCCGATGTGCCCGTAATGAGAGCGCAGCTATCAAAGATGCTGGCGCTGGCGATGCAAAGGCAGAGCAGGTAGCTTCGAGCATTGACCTGCGTGCTATAATTGAGAAGGACCACTTGGATCCTGCAAAGGACCGAGATGGCGGGCAGCGTTTATTGTCTTGTGTTGTCTGCTCTTTGCGCACATTCCGCCCTCGGTGCTTTCGTAACGTTAGCGCGAGGGCTATTTTTATGGCTGCGACCCTTGATCGAGGTCGGGCAGGTAAGGAAAAGAAAATAGTGCACGGGCCGGTAGGGTTCATCGGGGCAGGCAAGGTAGGCACTGCTCTGGCGGCGCTGTTGCACGCACGTGGAGCAAATGTGATCGCGCTGTCGGGTCGCGATGTGGCAGCAAGCAAGCGGATGGCGAAAGCTGCGGGACTGCCTGGCGGCGTGCCCATGAGCCGAGCAGAAACTTTGCGGGCAGCCGAGATAGTTTTCCTGACGGTGCCTGACGATGCGATTGGCCCTCTATGTGAGGAGATAGCGGAGCTAGGTGGGTGGCGAGAGGGGCAGAGCGTAGTGCATTGCAGCGGTGCCCTTTCCAGCGATGTGCTGCAATCTGCGCGTGCCTGTGGCGCTCTGGCGGCGTCCTTCCACCCTTTGCAAGCGTTCGCCAGCCTTGAAGCCGCTATTCAGCATATCCCCGGTTCGACCTTCGCCCTTGAGGGCGACGCGGAATTAGTAAGCCGGCTCGATACATTTGTTGGTTTGCTTGGCGGCGTGTCGCTCCATCTAAGCGGAGAAGAGAAAGCGGTTTACCATGCTGCCGCGGTTGTTGCCTCGAATTACATGGTGACCCTTGCCGCCCTTGCTTCCGAGATGCTGGTGCGCGGAGGCATAGCGCCCGATAGTAACAAGGCGCTCGACTACTTGATGCCTCTGTTGAAAGGCACTGTAGACAATTTGCAAGCTCTGGGCCTGCCCGATGCGCTCACCGGTCCGCTTGCGCGTGGTGATGTTGGCACGGTTGCGCGGCATATATATGCTCTGGAGGCCTGCGCGCCTGAGATAGCAGGCGTCTACAGGCAGCTTGCGCTGCTTACCCTGCCGCTTGCTTTGGCTAAAGGGCACATTGACGAAGCACGTCTATTGGAATTAAAGAAGATCTTAGCAGAGTAGGAGTGGTCCACAGTCTATTCTTTTTCAAAGAGGAGGCGAAAGATGTCAGTCATCGAAGTACCGGTGAGCGGTGTAGCCGAAAAAGGCCAGGAGCGCGGAGGGCGCGTCACAGTCACTAAACTGAAGGCGATGAAGGAGCGTGGTGAGAAGATCGCAATGCTTACGGCCTACGATTATTCGACCGCGCGGCTGGCCGATGAAGCGGGCATACCTGTTTTGCTGGTGGGCGATTCGCTGGCGCAGGTGGTGTTGGGCTATGACTCGACCGTGCGCGTGACTATGGATGAGATGCTCCACCACGTCAAGGCGGTGAGCCGCGGCGCACAGCACGCGCTGGTGATTGGCGATATGCCCTTCTTGAGTTACAACACTAACCCTGATGAGGCGCTACGCAACGCCGGGCGCTTCCTGCAAGAAGGGGGCGCGCGTGCGGTCAAGCTGGAAGGAGCCTCTGTCGCGCCCACCGTCGAGCGGATGGTAGCTGCCGGTATACCTGTTATGGGCCACCTGGGGCTGACACCGCAGTCAATTAACGTCTTCGGCGGGCACAAAATACAGGGGAAGACGAGAGAAGCGGCGGCCCGCATTTTGCGCGATGCCCTGGCGTTGCAAGAAGCAGGCTGCTTCGCACTTGTGCTGGAAACGGTGCCTACGCCTCTTGCCTCTCTTATTACAGAACGGTTGAGCATACCCACCATCGGCATAGGGGCGGGCGCTGGCTGCGACGGGCAAGTGCAGGTGTTACACGATTTGCTCGGCTGGTACGCCGATTTCACTCCCAGGCACGCCCGCAAGTATGTTGATATGGGCACCTTACTCAACGCCGCATTCCAGGAGTATATGGCGGATGTAAAAGCAGGCCGCTTCCCAACCGAAGAGAATGCCTTCCCAATGGACGAGGCGCTGCTACGGGAGTTATGAATTAGCAATTATGAATTAGCAATTAGCGGTAGGCTATGAGGTGGTACAGTATGGGACAATTCATAATTGCTAATTCATAATTCCGCCGAAGGCGGGGGTGTGTCAAAAACAGGGAGTATGAGTATAATATAAGTTAAGAAGGCGAAATGCGCGGGTACGTCTGCGTACTCCATATATATTTACTTTTCAATGGAGAAAGGAAGTAACAAAGATGTCTGATGCTACACGTACGAAAGGGCTTGAGGGGGTAGTTGCCGGTAGTAGCTCTATCAGCATGGTAGAGGGCACCGAGGGCCGCCTCAGCTACAGAGGATATAAGATACAAGACCTTGCAGCTAACTCTCAGTTTGAGGAAGTGCTCTATCTACTGATAAATGGCGAGCTGCCGAACAAAGAGCAGCTTGCTCAAATCACCAGTACGCTACGTGAGAGGCGTGACCTGCCAAAGGAAGCAATGGATGTGCTGCGCGTCCTCCCCACAACTGGTGAGCCAATAGACGTGCTACGTACAGTGGCTTCGACGCTGGCATTGATGGACAAAGAGGTGAATAACACCGAGCACGACGCGGTTGTTGACAAGGCGCTGACGCTGGCCGCGCGCTTCCCTACTATTGTCGCTGCTTATAATCACTTGCGTAACGGCAAAGAGCCTGTCGCCCCCAGTAAGGAGCTAGGGCACGCAGCCAACTTGCTCTACATGGTGCGTGGCGAGAAGCCGCCGGAAGAAGACTCCAGCGCCCTCAACACCTATATGGTGCTGGCTGCCGAACATAGCTTCAACGCCTCAACCTTCACTGCCAAGATCGTGATCTCGACCCTATCTGATTATTATTCGGCTATCGTGGCGGCTCTTTCTTCGCTGAAGGGTGTTTCACACGGTGGGGCTAACCAGAAAGCTATGGAGATGATGCTTGAGGTTGGTAACGTAGACAATGTTGAGAGCTTTATCGATAATGCGCTGGCGACCAAGCGACGCCTGATGGGTATGGGCCACCGCATTTACAAGACCTATGACCCCCGCGCCGCGCAGCTTAACGAGCATGCTCGTATCGTGGCCGAGCGAAGCGGCAACACCAGGTGGTATGACATAGCGCAAAAGATAGATAATATCTCGCATACCCACCCTTATTTCAGCGAGCGCAAGATCTATCCCAACGTCGAGTTCTATTCCGCTCCACTCCTCTACACCCTCGGCTTCCAGCCTGACATGATGCCTGCCCTCTTCGGGTGCAGCCGCATCGCGGGGTGGTCAGCTCATATTCTTGAGCAGTTGCAAGATAACCGCATTATCCGCCCCAACGCCGACTATGTAGGACCCGAAATACGGGATTACGTGGCGGTGGATGGCCGGTAGCTCAGTAAGGACGCTGGAGCATTTAGCTCCCCTTACTGCTTTGCGCTACCCTGGCTATGAGGTTACATGCAGCTAATCTCAACAATAGCCGAAATGCGTGCCCTGCGATCCTCTGCGGCGAATGGGAAAATGGTGGGGTTGGTACCCACTATGGGCTATCTGCACGCGGGGCACATCTCGCATGTGGAGAGGGCGCGGGCCGCCGATGATCTGGTAGCGGTGAGCATATTCGTCAACCCGACACAATTTGGCCCCAGCGAGGACTTCAGCCGTTACCCGCATGACATGGAGAGCGACCTCAAGCTCCTTGAGCAAGCGGGTGTTGACTGGGTATTCGCGCCTGATGCTGAGGAGATGTATCCTCAGGGCTACACCACCTATGTAGATGTGCTTGGAGTGACTGCTGTGCTCGAAGGTGCCGCGAGGCTGGGACACTTCAGAGGGGTGGCTACCGTGGTGGCGAAGCTCTTCAACATTGTGCAGCCGCACCACGCCTACTTCGGGCAGAAGGACGCGCAGCAGGCAGTCGTCATACGCAAGATGGTGCGAGAGCTAAACTTTCCAGTGGAGATTGTAGTGGGCGAAACAGTGCGCGCAGCTGATGGGCTGGCTATGTCGTCACGCAATATATATCTGGGTACGCATGAGCGAAAGGCCGCCCTCGTGCTGCACAAGTCACTGGAGGCTGTTGGCGAATTATGGGACCGGGGCGAGAGGCGCGGCTCGGCCTTGCGCGAGGCGATGAGCCGGACCCTGGCCGCTGAACCATTGGCGCGCCCCGACTACGTGAGCGTGGCCAACCCTCAAACGCTACTGGAGCTTGATGACAGCGGAGATGCACACCAGGCGTTAGCGTCGTTGGCGGTAAGGATAGGCGATACCCGCTTGATAGACAATTTTGTCCTCGGCGAAGGGTAACAGAGAGTACCTCGGTGGTGGAAGGAGTAAAGCGAGTGGCTGGATTGGTCTTTGCCTCTATCGCGCCACATGGTGGTGAAGTGATTGCAGAGCTTGCGGGTGATGAAGCGACGAGCACAGCCGCCACACGGCAAGCGATGGAAGAAGTGGGCCGCCGCATGGCGAAGACGCAGCCCGAAACTGTGGTGGTGATCACTCCACATGGGGTGCGCGTCACTGGCGCTGTCTGCGTAATGACCACCGAGCGGGCCACAGGTATACTGGAAGGCGAAGATAGTCACGGCAAGGTAGAGGTGGAGATGGCCGTTGACACAGAACTGAGCCGCCGTATCGCGGAGCGAGCTTCAACTGCCTACAGCGTGCCGGTGGTAACGGCCATCTATGGCGCAAGCGGCGGAGATGGCTGTTTCACTCCGCTGGACTGGGGCGCTGTTGTGCCTCTCTGGTTCCTGGGTGCACGCTGGCTCATGCCGCCAGCCATAGTAAGCATCACTCCTTCACGTGATCTGACATTGAAACAACTATATGATTTTGGTACCGCCCTCGCTGAGGCCGCTGCCGAGACTGGGCGGCGAGTGGCGCTGGTGGCGAGCGCCGATTGGGGCCATGCCCATGCCACCGACGGCCCATATGGGTTCGACCCTGCCTCGGCTGAGTACGATGCAATGATACAGCAAACTATCAAGGCGGGCGCTCTGGATAGCCTGCTAGACGCTGACCTTGATTTCGCGGATAGGGCAAAGGTGGATGGCCTCTGGCAGGCTGTGATGCTGGCAGGTGCGCTGCACCACATACCAATGAGAGGCGAGCTTCTCTCCTATCAAGCGCCAACCTATTTTGGCATGCTGGTTGCGGCTTACGAGCCGGCAGTTAGCTGCTAACCCCGATCCATAATCCTCACCTCCGGTAGAGAAGCTATGCTACTTGCTATAGAAGTCGGCAACACAAATACCTCCCTTGGATTGTACGGCGCCGAGGGGCTTATCGCGCACTGGCGCATGGCTACGATACACGACAAAATGTCCGATGAGTGGGCCGCCGCGTTGATAACGCTGATGGGCGAGCGAGGTTACAAGCTTGGTGATGTAGACGCGGCGATTTGTTCGAGCGTGGTGCCGCCTGTTACAACCGCCATGCGGCAGATGGTTGAGGACCACCTTCATACTCCCTTGATGATTGTTGAGCCGGGGATGAAGACGGGCGTAAAGGTGAACGTTGACAACCCGCGTGAGGTGGGAGCCGACCGCATAGTGAACACACTGGCGGCGCACATGCGATATGGCGGCCCTGCCATCGTGGTAGACTTCGGCACCGCCACCAACTTCGACGTGGTGTCGCCTGATGGCGAGTATCTAGGAGGGGCTATTGCCCCTGGAATGAGGATAGCATCTGATGCCCTTTTCAGCTACACGGCGCAGTTGAGGCGTATCGAGCTGATAGCTCCGCGCTCCTCCATCGGCAAGAATACAGTGGCTTGCATGCAATCTGGCGTGGTCTGGGGTTATGTGGGGCTGGTAGAAGGGCTGGTAAGGCGCATCAAGCACGACATGGGAGAGCCTGGCACCCACGCTAAAGTAATAGCAACGGGAGGCATGGCGCGCCTTATAGCTGACAACACCGACTGCATAGATACGGTAGACCCTGATCTGACGCTTGATGGGTTAAAGATGATTTATGAGTTGAACAAAGGGGCGTGAAAATGAAGCGGGCACAGATAGGCGAGCTTGAAGTAGGCACGCTCATGGGCACACGCTCCAAGTAATCGAGCAGTAAATGTTGCAAAATAAGCGGATTATCCTGGGCGTAACGGGTGGGATAGCCATCTACAAGGTGGTAGACCTCGCCTCCAAGCTGGTGCAGGCGGGTGCGCTTGTGGATGTGATTATGACGGCGGGAGCGCAGCGCTTCGTAACGCCCCTCGCTTTCCAGGCAATCACCAAGCGTCCTGTGCGCACAGATATCTACGCCGACTGGCTGGGCGAAGATACCGGGCACGTAGGGTTGGCACACAACGCCGACCTGCTGGTTGTCGCGCCCGCTACCGCGCACACAATAGCCCGTCTCGCGCTGGGTATCTCAGACGATTTACTTTGCGCGGTCTATCTCTCGACGCGTGCACCTGTGCTGATCGTGCCTGCGATGGAGACGGGCATGTTCCTGCACCCGGCCACGCAGGAGCATCTGGCGACGTTATCCAGCCGGGGGGCGCAGGTTATGCAGCCGGGCGAGGGGCGGCTTGCTTCCGGGGCAGTTGGCATCGGGCGGCTGCCGGAAGCGCTGGAGATAGCCGCCGCTATAGAACGTACCCTCGCGAGCAGTGGAGTTCTGGCTGGGAAGCGTGTGGTGGTGACGGCTGGGGGCACTCAGGAGCCGCTTGACCCTGTGCGCTACATAGGCAATCGCTCATCGGGCAAGATGGGCTACGCCATAGCTGAGGCCGCGCGGCAGGCGGGAGCGGCAGTCACCCTGATAAGTGGCCCGGTGGCAATAGCTGTTCCACAGGGTGTCGAGATGGTCAAAGTGACCACGGCGCGAGAGATGGAAGCGGCGGTGCATCAAGCAGTGGCCGGGGCGGATGCGCTGGTTATGGCTGCTGCGGTGGCAGACTATGCGCCCTCTGAGGTATCCGAGCAGAAAATAAAGAAAACAGGCGCGAATCTCACCCTGCAACTAGCGCGCAACCCGGACATACTGTCTAACCTTGCTGAGAAGGAATTACCCGGGCTGGTACGCATTGGCTTCGCCGCCGAGACCGAGCATCTCCTTGAAAACGCACGCCGGAAGCTGGAGCGGAAGAAGCTCGATATGATAGTAGCCAACGAAGCGACAGCCAGCATAGGAGCGCCTGGCAGCGCGCTAACTCTCATAAAGAAAGATGGCAGCATAGAAACGCTGCCTCAAATGTCCAAAGAAGCCAGCGCCAGGCTGCTGGTCGAGCGGCTCGGTGAGATGATGAATGGTGAACGACCGCCGGCTGAGCACTGACGAGCGAACAAAAGCTGGCAAGTTAAAGCAAATAGACCAGCCCGCCTGCTGGCGATTTGCTGGTCTATTCGCTGGGGTTTGGGAGGACTGGGTTCGGCTGTGGCAGGCTTTGCGCCCGTAATGGCAAGGCGTTTTGTTGAAGTTATGCGCGTGTTTCTACGACGAGGCGGATCGCTGTGCGCTCTTCCTCGGCGATTACGACATCTATAAAGGCAGGCACGACCACTATCTCGATGCCGTTAGGCTGGAGATAATCACGCGCGATAGCCACGGCTTTTATAGCCTGGTTAGTAGCGCCTGCGCCTATCGCCTGTACATCTGCACGCCCGTGGTTGCGTATGACTGCGGCGATAGCTCCTGCCACGGCGCTGGGCCGCGAGTGCGCGGAGACCTTCAATATCTCCGACTCTTCGTCTACAGTTGTCTCGCCTGTCTCGTTTCCATAAGCTGGTGCGTTGTCTTCAATGTTCATTTAGATAGCCTCCATAAGGAGAGTGTTCTGCTTGCACGACGGAGCCACTTCTCTACGGAACCGTATGCCGCAGGTTAGAGCGTGTACGGGTTGGTATTCGCCTTTCTACCAGTCGCTGGTTGGCAAAGCAGACTGCAAGGTTCGGCCCCGAACCATCTGTCCAACCACAGTCACCTTTCCCCCTGAGTTTATAGCTTGTGCTCAGCAGGTAGGGCTGATGGCCCTACTTACTGCAAAAGCGATTAGGCCGAAACTATAACAGTCACGGCCTTTTTACTGATTATGCCTTTCGGCTGAGCGGTTCCAACTCGCATCAAAACTCACCTGCCGAAAGGCATAACTTTACTTGGCGTATTCTATAGCTCGGGTCTCCCTCACTACTGTCACTTTGATTTGCCCTGGGTACTCCAGGCTCTCCTCGATCCTCTTGGCAACATCTCTCGCAAGCCTCATCGCTCCCAGATCGTCTATTGATTCAGGCTTGACGAGCATTCTCACCTCGCGCCCTGCCTGGATAGCAAAGCATCTCTCAACTCCTTCGAACTGGTTGGCTACTGCTTCCAGCGCCTCAAGACGCTTGATGTAATGTTCTACGCTGTCGCGGCGTGCGCCTGGGCGCCCACCTGATAGCGCATCGGCGGTCTGGACTATCCAGGCCTCCACGGTTTCCGGTTCTTCTTCGTTGTGGTGCGCTGCTATCGCGTGTACGATTTTCTGCGAGCGGCCAAGCCGCTTCGCGATTTCAGCGCCGATGATGGCGTGCGGGCCTTCGACCTCGTGGTCTACAGCCTTGCCGATGTCGTGCAGCAGTGTAGCGGTCTTGGCAACATTCACGTCAGCGCCGATTTCGGCAGCTAAGGCGGCAGCTATACGCGACGCCTCGACCACGTGGTGCAGTTGGTTCTGACCATAGCTGGTGCGGAACATCAGCCTGCCCAGCAGCTTTATCAACTCAGGGTGGAGACCCTGAACATTGGCTTCATAAGCAGCTTTCTCGCCTTCCTCGCGCATCTGGTTTTCTACCTCGGCTTTGGCTTTGGCAACTACTTCTTCTATGCGCGCCGGGTGGATGCGGCCATCGGCAATCAACTTGAGCAAAGCTCTACGGGCCACCTCACGGCGAACCGCGTCAAAAGCCGACAGGGTTATCGCTTCAGGAGTTTCGTCTATGATAAGGTCAACTCCTGTGGCCTGCTCAATGGCGCGAATGTTACGCCCTTCGCGTCCAATGATACGGCCTTTCATTTCATCATTAGGCAGAGGAACAATCGAAACTGTGATTTCCGGCACGAACTCCGAAGCAGCTCTGGCCGCAGCCAGCGCCAGCACCTTACGTATGCGAGTATCAGCCTCTTCCTTGACCTCGGCTTCTACCTCGCGATACCTGCGGTTGGCATCTATCCTGACTTCTTCCTCGATCTCGCTGAGCAAGACAAACTTGGCTTCTTCAGCGGTCATACCGGCGATACGCTCAAGCTCTTTGCGCTGCTCTTCGCGTGCGCTGTTCATTTGAGCTTGCATCGCTTCGATTTCTCGCTCCTGGGCGCCAAGGGCTTTTTCGCGCTTTTCAACGGCTTCAACTTTGCGGTCGAGATTCTCCTCTTTTTGCTGCATCCTCCGCTCCTGGCGCTGCACTTCGGCCCGCCGCTCGCGGTATTCGGCCTCGACTTCGCCCCTTATCTGGTGCGATTGATCTTTGGCCTGAAGGAGTATCTCTTTACGCTGGGCCTCAACCTCCCGGATAGCCACCTGGGCTTTGTCCTCGGCAGTCTTGACCCGTTCTTCCGCCAGCTCTCTTTCTTTAGCTAGCGCCCCCCTCGATGAAAAGTACGCAGCTCCTGCGGCGACCGCGATAATCGCGAAGACGCCCGTAAGGAGCCACGCTATCCAATCTGGCATGGTACACCTCCGTATTTAGTTTTTAAGGTACGTCGCGATGACGTGATAGTACATCGTTGCGCCAGACAAGGCTAAAGCTTTGCCCGGGCAGGCCATAGAGTTCAGCAAGGGTCAGCCGGGGATACCGCCTGCCGGTACTGAAGTATGGCCCATATATCGACAGCGAAGCTGTGAATATAAAGTATCTAATTTATATAATATAACCTAAGTAGGTAGCTGTCAAGAGTTGCGCGCTTCGTAACTGTTCAGAGTTGGGGTGGAGCAATCTTCTTGGGGTATCTGTGCTGGCATACCTACCCTCACCCCATGCCCCTCTCCCTTCATGGGAGAGGGGGCTTTATTGCTGGGG